>RGSB01000006.1 GCA_010032875.1 Actinomycetota bacterium
TCGTCGTAAGAAGGCTGCTGCAAAGAAGGCAGCTCCAAAGCGTCGTCGTAAGAAGGCTGCTGCAAAGAAGGCAGCTCCAAAGCGTCGTCGTAAGAAGGCAGCTGCTAAGAAGGCAGCTCCAAAGCGTCGTCGTAAGAAGGCAGCTGCTGCTACAGCAGCTCCAAAGAAGCGCCGCCGTCGTAAGAAGGCAGCAGCAAAGTAAGCATTTCGCTTATTAAAAAAGCCCGCCACGAAAGTGGCGGGCTTTTTTGCTTTCTACAAAAATTAATCTAACTCTTTATCTGAGTTTCTTAACTCATTTCCAACACGTTCAAATATCGCAGCTAGTGCAACTTGATCAGCCTTTGATAAGTGGTCCACAAATCGCGAGCGCACACTGGCCACATGATCAGGGGCCGCGGCCACAATTGCTTTCCACCCCTTAGGTGTCATCACTGCAAAGTAACCACGCTTATCAACAGGGCACGCTTCACGTTTTACCCATCCAGCTTTTTCCATCACCTTCATGCGATGTGAAAGTCTGGAGCGAGACAACATTGCTTGATCTGCTAACTCGCTCATGCGCATTCTGCGTTCCGGGGCATCACTGAGTTGAGCCAAAATTTCATAATCCGCCATTGATACATCATGGGGTTCGAGGTCTGAATCCAACGCTTCTAGCAATCTGCGGCTAGCAATAATGTATCGACGCCAGGCCTTCATCTCAGATGGATTGAGCCATTTAGGTGTTGTAGCGTCTGCCATATACGCAATGATACGCGAGAAGTTGAACTTTCAACTACTTATAAAACAGCGGGGGCACACATAATGACAGCCAAGAGTGGAATCGATCTTTCGCACGTTGATGCATCATTTGCACCCGGCGATGATCTCTATCGCCACCTCAACGGTGGCTGGCTGAAGTCTCATCAAATCCCTGCCGACCGTGCATCTGATGGAGTTGCTTACGCCCTTCACGATGAAGCCGAAGCGCAGGTCCGCGAAATAATCGAAGGTGCGCACTTGATTAAAGATGGTGGCGCCGATGCCCAAAAGATTGGCGATCTCTATCGCTCCTTTATGAATACCGAGGCAATTGAAAAACTCGGTACTTCCCCGCTCTCAGCCGACCTTGCGGCAATCGATGCGGTATCCAGCAAATCAGATTTCATCTCCACGATGTCTCGGCTTGAGATGAAGGGCGTTGGCGGAATCTTCGGTGCATCTATTTACACAGACGCCATGGATTCAGAGACCAACATAATTTACTTAAGTCAGGGCGGGCTCTCCTTGCCCGATGAGTCGTACTACCGCGAAGAACAGTACGCACCGATTCGCGAAGCCTTCCTCGAGCACGTCGTAAAGATGTTTACTTTGGCGGGTATTGCAGTTGGCGCTGAAGCAGCGGCAAGTATTTTGGCACTCGAAACATCTATTGCTGCTTGCCACTGGGATCAAGTCCGCGATCGTGATGCGACGCTTACTTATAACAAACATAGCCGCGGCGAATTAGAAAAATTAGCACCAGCGATTGATTTCCCGTTGTGGCTGACATCCGGTGAAGTTCCTGCAAAAGCATTTGAAAGTGTCATTGTGCGCGAACCAGATTTCTTCTCCGGTGTCTCTGCGCTTCTAGAAAAATTCGATCGCGATGCATGGGTGCTCTGGCTTAAGTGGCAACTCATCTCTGGTTCTGCCGCATATCTCAATGACGCACTTGTGCAACAAAACTTTGCGTTCTATGGCACGACTTTGTCCGGAACCCCACAGATTCGCGAGCGCTGGAAGCGCGGCGTTTCATTGGTCGAAGGTTCACTCGGAGAAGCAGTTGGGCGAATCTATGTTGATCGTCATTTCCCACCAGCTGCTAAAGCTGCAATGAACGAATTGGTAGCAAATCTGATTGAGGCATACCGCATCAGTATCAGCGAATTGCCATGGATGAGTGAAGCAACAAAGACCAAAGCCTTTGAAAAGCTCAATAAATTCACTCCCAAGATTGGCTATCCAGATAAGTGGCGAGATTATTCATCGCTTGAAATTTCAGCAGATGATCTCTTTGGAAACCTCGGTCGCATCTCAGCCTTTGCTCGCAATTACGAGTTAGCGAAAATCGGTGCACCAGTTGATCGCAGCGAGTGGTACATGACCCCGCAAACAGTTAATGCGTATTACAACCCGGGCATGAATGAGATCGTTTTTCCAGCAGCGATTTTGCAGCCACCATTTTTTGATTTGGACGCAGACCCTGCGGTTAATTACGGGGGAATCGGCGCCGTCATCGGCCACGAAATCGGCCACGGCTTTGATGACCAGGGTTCTAAATATGATGGCGATGGAAACATGGTCGATTGGTGGACGCAATCAGATCGCGATGAATTCGAAGTGCGCGCCAATGCACTGATTGCGCAATTCGATGCACTCTCGCCAGAAGAAACTCCTGACATCACCGTAAATGGCGCTCTGACAGTGGGAGAAAACATTGGCGACTTAGGTGGCCTGAGCATCGCGTATAAGGCTTATTTACTGGCTCTAAAAGGTGTTCCAGCGCCCGTTATCGATGGTTTAACAGGAGAGCAACGCTTCTTCCTGGCATGGGCACAAGCATGGCGCGGAAAAGTTCGCCCAGAAGAACTCCGTCGCCGCATTGCAACTGATCCGCACTCGCCGTATGAATTTAGATGTAACGCCATCGTGAGAAATATCGATGAGTTCTATACAGCCTTTGGAGTCAGTGAGAAAAACAAGCTCTGGATGAAAGAGTCAGAGCGCGTTCGTATTTGGTGATTATTCAGGCCGGACTATTCAGGCCGGACTATTCAGGGAAGTGACAAGCAACTTGGGTTCCACCGAGTTGTACTAGCTGTGGAACTTCAGTGCGGCACTTGTCCTGGGCCTTCCAGCACCGTGTATTAAATACGCACCCTGATGGTGGATTTATTGGGCTTGGAAGATCGCCGGACAAAATAATTCGTTCACGTGATTTTTCAGAACGTGGATCTGGTTGTGGCACTGCAGATAACAACGCCTTTGTATATGGATGGTGTGATGAGTGATAGAGATCAGCAGTAGGTCCAATCTCCATGACCTTGCCTAGATACATAACTGCAACGCGATCTGAAATATGTTGAACTACAGATAAATCGTGGGCAATGAAAACAATGCTGATGCCATCTTCGCGCTGTAAATCATCGAGATGATCTGCATCTGCGCGCGCAGTGATGTCATTTTGCCGTGCTTAAAGTTGGTGATGTCTTGACCTTCAAAGACGATGCTGCCCGAAGTAGGTTCCGTTAATTTTAGAATTGTGCGACCTGCAGTTGTCTTGCCACAACCAGATTCGCCCACAAGACCAAGAGTTTCACCGGCGAGTAAATCAAATGAAATTCCGTCAACAGCCTTTACAACAGATTTCTTGCGATCTTTAGATTTTTTAACAGGAAAATGCTTAGTCAAGTTAGTGACACTAAGAATGGTTTCTTTACTCATTAGCGCACCTCCTTCATGGCTTCTGCAAAGGATGCTTGGCGCTTTGATTCATCGATGTGACAACGAGAAGTGTGCCCAGCCTTTGTGCCCACTAGTGCTGGCATCTGTGTTGCGCATGCGTTGCTGTCGGCAAACTTGATGTATTCGCAACGTGGTGCAAATGCACATCCTGCAGGCAAGCTAATTAGTGATGGTGGTTGGCCAGGAATCGCCTTAAGACGTTCTGACCCGCTCTTAGAAATCCGCGGAACCGACTTAAGCAGACCCAATGTGTATGGCTGCATAGGGTTATAGAAAATGTCATCGACGCCACCTTGTTCGACGATGCGACCCGCGTACATGACATTTACTCTGTCTGAAACTTGAGCGACAACTCCGAGGTCATGAGTGATGAGCAGGATTCCCATGTTGAACTCTTTTTGTAATGATGCGAGTAGAGTCAAAATCTGTGCTTGCACAGTCACATCAAGTGCAGTCGTAGGTTCGTCAGCAATTAACATCTTCGGCGAATTCATGAGAGCCATTGCGATCATTACGCGCTGGCGCATTCCACCTGAGAATTGGTGTGGAAACTCTTTTGCACGTTGAGCAGGTTCTGAGATTCCGACCAGATCAAGCATTTCTACTGCGCGTGCTGCGGCTTCTTTTTTCTTACCAGGATTGTGAACCACGTACGCCTCAGCTAATTGATCGCCAATTTTGTAATACGGGTGAAGAGCAGACATTGGATCCTGAAAAATCATTGCAACAGAGCGACCACGCATGCTGCGGATTTCTTCTTCGCTGGCAGAGATAACATCGAGGAATCCCCCATCATGAGCAACGCTGATCGAACCGCTCATTTCGGCTGTTCCCTTTTTATGTAATCCCATTACAGAAAGACTTGTCACGGTTTTTCCAGATCCTGATTCGCCCACTATGGCAACTGTTTCTCCTTGAGAAACGGTCAGAGAAACTCCGTCTACAGCACGCACTAAACCATCATCAGTTGGAAAGGCTACGTGCAGATCATTAATTCGCAAGAGCTCTGACATTAGATTCGCACCCGCGGATCTAAAACTGCATACAACATGTCAACAATGAGATTCATTACGATAACTACCACTGCAGCCAAAATTGTTGTAGCAAGAACAACTGGTAAATCAAATTCAAATACTGATCGAAGAGTAAGGCGACCAAGTCCAGGTAAATTAAAGATTGTTTCAGTAATGATTGCGCCACCAATCAGACCAGCAAAATCCAAACCTGCCATTGTCACAATGGGCGCAAGTACTGCGCGCAATGTGTGCTTAAAAAGTACGGTACGTTCTTTAACACCTTTTGCGCGTGCCGTACGAATGTAGTCTTCGCCCAAAGTATCTAAGACGGCCGCGCGTGTAAAACGGGTATATAAAGCAGCGTAAGCAATTGCCAAAGTTATCCACGGCAAAATGAAGTACATAAACCATCTGGGTGGGCTATCTAATACAGAGACGTACCCATCTAGTGACATCGGAATAATCTTCCACTTGATTGAAACCCAAATCAGAAGTGCTAAACCTGTTACGAATGTCGGAAGAGAAGTTCCCAGAAGTACGAATACCGAGCTAGATGTGTCTGGCCATCGATTCTTAAACTTTGCAGCAAGAACACCTAGACCTACACCGATTGCCAGCCAAATAATAAGAGCGCCAATAGCTAGATTAATAGTGATTGGAAGCGATTCTTTAATCATGTCAGTAACACATGCATTTTCATTAAACGAGTAACCAAATGATGGCGCTGGGCAGCTAAAGGCAGCCGATCCACTGCCGTAGGTACGACCAGCGAAAATTCCAGATAAGAAGAGCCAGTACTGCTCATATATTGGTTTATCAAAACCTAATTTAATTCTGTTGCCTTCGATGATCTGCGGAGTACAACGTTGACCGCATGTCAGAGATGCTGGATCAAAAGGTAGAAATGAAAAGATTGCGAATACGACTGCCGAGACAACCAAAATAGTCAGAATCGCAAAGAACATGCGCCGACTGATAAATCTCAACATTTAGTAGCTCCTGAAAAGTAATAAAGAAATTTCAAGTAAGTGCCCCTGAGGAAATTTCTAACCTCAGGGGCACTGTACTTCAACTTATGCGACTAGATGTGGATTACTTCTTAACCCAAATCTTGCCGTATGCAGGGTTGCCTTGTGGAACCCAGAAGAAGACGCCACCGAGGCCTGAACCCCAGACTTCTTGAGCCTTACCAAACACTGTTGGCAATACCCAGAAGTTCTTCATAGCTTCTTTATCTAGAGCCTTCCACATTGCTGCCTGCTTCTTACGATCAGTTGTCTTCATTGCGACATTGATCTTCTCTTCAAATGCTTTGTAAGCAGGATCTGCATCATTTTGTGACAAGTTAAAGCCACCAAATGAAGCAAAGAGTTCTGGGATAACAGTTGAAGCGTTAGCCCAGTCAGCACCCCAGCCAGCACCAGTCATATCGCTCTGCTTTGCAGGGTTCATAACTGTTGAGTAATAACCAGATGAGATGATGTTGTACTTAACTTTGATTCCAGCACGAGCATAAGCTGCTTCGTTAATTGGAATTGTGTCATTAAGTGTTGAAGATTGACGAGCATCAATAACGATGCCATCGACAGTTGCCTTCTTGTAATCCGCAGGACACTTAGTCTTTGCTATTTCAAGAAGTGCCTTTGCCTTAGGAATATTTCCTTCAGGAATAAAGTCAGGGCTTCCAGGACCAACAACCTTCGTTGGCTCGTAATCTGTTGCCACGAGTGGGCTGATTACACCAGTTGCATATGAACCTGCATAAGTAGGTCCACCTGCATAGTCAAGGAGTGCCTTTGCGTTACGTGCGTAGTACATAGCTGCACGAACTTCGAGACATGGCATCTTCTTTACGTTAAATGCAACGTAGTTTGCATAAGGATCTGAGTTATTCATACGACGGTTCTTGTACTCGTCATTATTGAAGAACTTGTCCTTATTTGTTGGAAGTGGACCATCGAAATTGATCGCATTTGGCTGTGAATCTTCAAGAAGAATCTGATCTTGTACTTCTTCATCTAGACCAAACTTAATGACAACCTGATCTGGATATGGAGTACGGAATGAGTCAGTTGACTTTGACCAGTACTTGTTACGTACCAAGAGAAGTTCAGTCTTGTTATTGCGAGCAATCTTGTATGGGCCTGTTGCCTGTGGCTTGAGGTCATACGCATCACCTGTATCAAGCTTTGCCTGAATTGGTGAAATAGTTCCGTAAGTTGCAAGGTAGTTGAAGTCAGCAACTGACTTATTCAAATTAAATGTAATGGTGCGATTGTCTTTTGAACAA
Organism: Actinomycetota bacterium; assembly: GCA_010032875.1. Taxonomy (GTDB): domain Bacteria; phylum Actinomycetota; class Actinomycetes; order Nanopelagicales; family Nanopelagicaceae; genus Planktophila. The sequence continues at coordinate 6,796 of RGSB01000006.1, forward strand.
GAAACAGCCTTCTTAAATGCTGCTACACCTTCAGGTGTGTTCTTGTATGGACCTGTGTAAATTGAATTTCCATCAGCATCCTTTGGAATATCTAACCAAGAGAGCAAGTAAGCAGGACCATCAGTAATTACATCTGTTGCGAATACGCGAGATGCACCGTACTGAACGTGCTCACAAGTAATTGGAGTTCCATCTTCAAACTTTGTACCTGGGCGCAATGTGAACTTCCATGTCTTTGCACTATTGCTAGGAATACCGGTATTTGTTGCTAGGTCAGGAACAAGATTTGCACCTGCTTCACCTGGAACTGGGTTGTACGCAACGAGTCTAGCGGCAGTAACAACAACGGCACGACGAAGAGCGGACATGCTGCTCATTCAGTGGTCCTTTCAGTTGATGGGCGCGGGCTGCTCCCGAGCGCACAGTCAAGCAGAAAGTGTCCGAATTGTGAATAAGAGGTGAACTACAGGCGGGGTGAAGTTAGCGGTCAGCGCGTGGATCTAGAGCATCACGCAGCGCATCGCCCACTAAGTTAAAGGCCAAGACGACGATGACCAAAGAACCAGCAGTTATCAAGAAAAAGCTCGGCATGACTGTCACATATCGAGATGCATTGGAAAGCAAGATTCCCCACGTCGATGCAGGTGGTTGAACACCAAGACCTAAGAATGAAAAGACAGCTTCTGCGGCAAGATAACCTGGTAATGAAAGTGATGTAACAACAATTACTGGCGCCCATACATTTGGCAATAGCTCTTTGAGAATTACTCGAGAACGTTTAGCGCCCATTGCTTCAGCTGCTGTTACGAAATCTCTCTCACGCAAACTCAAAACCTGTGAGCGGATGAGTCGTGAAAATCCTGGCCATCCAAAGAAAGATAAGAAAAAGACTAAAAACAAAACGCGCGCTGAGTTTCCTTCTGCAATGCCAGTGCTCTCAATACGTTTTACCATTGGCTCGCTAAGGGCCACGATCATAAAGAATGAAGGAAATGCAAGTAAGAAATCTGTAAAGCGACCAAGAGTGCTATCAACTCGGCCGCGGAAATATCCACCAATTATTCCCACGAATAACCCAATTGTTAAACTTGTAAAAGTTGTGAGAATTGCGACCATAAATGAAATACGTGATCCGTACAAAAGTTGTGCAAGTAAATCCCTACCAGTGCCGGGGATCAGTCCAAGTGGATGGTCAAGGCTGATTCCACCATTTGGCAGATTAGGAATTCCGCTGGTATCCAAAACATCTAGATTTAAAGTATTTGGATCAATACCTAAAATTTTGCAGACAATTGGGGCGAATAAAGAGAGTGATAGCAAAGCAATACTCACACCTGCTGCGGTCATCCCAACTTTGTTGCGCTTAAAGCGCATCCATGCAATTTGGCGCGGACTGCGACCCTGAATGGAGCCATCGTTTTCGCGGGTTGTTTGGACCGATGTAGTCATGACTCGTACTCTATACTTTCTCCCATAAGAGTTACACCTTGCGCATAGAAATATTTGCGCCCGATGGAGGATTACATGTTTACACGCACTGGCCGCAAAATTTCTGCCGCATTATCAGTCGCACTTATCGCCCTTGCACTGAGTGCGTGTGGTGGTGGTTCCGATGCTGATACAACAACAGCGGCCGAAGGTGAAGCGCTTGTAAATGCTGTTGAAGAAGAGGCCCAAGCAAAGGGTTCATTTGATACTGCCGTAGTAACTCCAGATAAGAACTCATTTACTGTTTCATCCCCTGCGAAATTCACACCAGGTAAATTTGCAGCAGGTCAATTACCTGGACAAATTAATCAGAGATTCAATGTCTCTGTCAGCAATGGTTCAGGCGCAGACCTTGATCTTGCAACATTAATTGTTAAGGGAACAACAACTGCGGGTGAATGTGTAGATATTTTTGATGGCGATGCAAAGATGGATGGCGCGCCACAAACTCCACTTGCCGCAGGTGCATCAATTACTTTTGCATGGGGACTTTCTTGCCCAGGCGCCGCTGGGGATGAACTCACTGTTGTTCTGACAAATAACGCAGTGAACATCGTTGAAGCAAAGGGCAAGCTAGCCTAATTATTTGTTTGCGAGTTTTTTCAATCGAATGAACAAAGGCAGTGGCAACAATGCTCCACAGAGCATTGTAAATATCCAGGCACTTTCCTGACCTGCTTCTAGCATCGGTCCACTTATTGCTGGCCCAATAACTCCAGAGACGCCCCATTGCAAACCAATTAATGCATTTGTTCGGCCACGGATATGTTCTGGTGACAAGTCATTTGCCAGAGCTGGCATTGTCGGAGACCAAATCATCTCGCCAAATGCAAAGACAACTTGGCTTATACAGAGCATTAATGCTCCAGCTAATAGTGGCAACAATGGTGAGATGCCAACAACAGCCCACGATAGTGACCAAATAATTCCAACCGTAATCAGTGCTTTGTATTTTGATTCTCGGTTTAGTCTTCGTAGAACTGCTGGTTGAAACAAGACAATAGAAACTGTGTTCGCGGCATAAAAAATACCTAGCCACTTAGGTGAAAGATCTAAGTATTGAGTTGCATAAATCGGAAGCCCTGCCTGCAAACTTGCGTACCCAAAGATCAATAGAACCAATCCAGAAACACTGAGCAGAACTATCTGCTTATTTGCCCATACATCTTTATAGCTGCCGCCTTTTTCTTCGTGAGCATCCGGAATGTACTTGCCCACCTTTGGGGTGCGTATCAACAAAACGACGCTCAGAAAGAGCAGAAAAGTTATTGAATCAAGCAGATACATAATTTGAAAAGATCGTAACGAACCCTCTGTAATCACAAGGGATGCAAAGACGCCTCCTACTCCGATTCCCAAGTTGAGGACCATGAAGTTAAGACCGAATATTTTTTGACGATCTTTTTCGTCACTGAGGCGAGTAAGCATCACATTCATTGGTGGCCAAATAAATGCAGCCCCGATTGATTGAATAGTCATAACAATAATTGCATCGCGATGCGTTTGAACGAGTGCCCATCCACCAGTACCAATTGATTCTGCAATAAGGCCAAAAATGATTACTTTCTTTGGTCCTATGTGATCAATTAACGTGCCAACTGGTCCCCCAATTGTCAGCGATACAGCAGCGCCAAATGAGAGTAAAAAGCCACCGAAAGTATTTGTGAAACCACGCATGTCATGTAGATAAACCAATAAGAGAGAAAGCGTCATTCCTGTACCGATGGCACTGAGCATGACACCAAGAATCATTTTGCGAGAGTATGGATTTAGGACATCTAAAAACTCTCGCAATGTTGCGGAATTAAGAATCATTTACGCAAGTAGTTCCTTAGCTTGAGCAAAGACTTTATCTGTGTAATCAACTAATAAAGTAACGTGGCCTTGACCAGGAATAAATGTTAACTCAGCAGTTGGTATATGTTTTTTGAGCCAATACGAATGTGCATGCGGAACCATAAAGTCTTGATCGCCTTGCCAAATTTTTACGGGCTTTTTAATACTTGCTAAATCAAATCCCCACGGTTTTGTAAATGCCACATCATCATCGACCCACCCGTCAAAGCTAACAGCCAGTCCTGATCGAATCGCTGCAGCTATGACATCTGCGAATGTACCTTCCATAGATTTCTTATCCGCTTCACTGATAAGTCCACCAAATGCTTCGCGAATTTCTGCGCCACCTGCTGATTTAAATGGTGTTGCATTTTCAACAAACCATTTTTGAATGACATCTTCGCCAGCTAAAGATGCGCCAAATTCGTCGTAATTCTCTTGTGCCATACCTTCGAGAAAATCTAAATCATCAACCCCGTACGCACCGACGCCGGCTAATGTAATCGCGCCAACATTGTTTTCAAGCAGAGTATTTGCCAATGCATGTGGTCCGCCGCCCGACCAGCCAATTGCTACAAATTTTGTGATTGATTTGGAGTCAAGTACTTCTGCAATATCTTTATTGACACTCACAATGCTTCGGCCATAGTCACGATCACTTGTGCCATAACCAGCGCGACTATATGAAATAGCGCGAATTCCGTTCTCGGCCGCATATGTAAACCATTGGCTCCAGAGCGATGCACTAGCAGGTGTTCCGTGGTGAAAAACAATTGCACTCGAGCTCTCTACGCCATTATCGAGCACTTCTAGTTCGCGGCCAGATCTAAGTTTGAATTGAGGCATTTTCAGAGCCTACATCTCTGCCACAATGTGGCGCATGGGTACGGGATTCGGATTCGAAATTGCACGCCGAGATGAAAAATCTCTCGCACGTGTCGGAACCATTTCAACTCCTCACGGACAAATCCACACTCCAGCATTTATTCCTGTAGGCACAAAAGCCACAGTGAAATCAGTTTTGCCTGAGTCAATGCAAGATCTTGGTGCGCAAGCACTCTTAGCAAATGCGTACCACCTGTATTTACAACCAGGACCAGATGTTTTAGATGAAGCTGGTGGCCTCGCTAAGTTTATGAATTGGCAAGGCCCGACAATTTCTGACAGTGGGGGATTTCAAGTTCTCTCTCTCGGTGTTGGATTTAAAAAAGTTCTTGCAATGGATTCCAAAACTTTTCGATCCGATGAAGTTATAGCGGGGAACAAGGAACGTTTAGCCCACGTAGATGACGAAGGCGTGACATTTAAGTCTCACCTTGATGGATCTATGCATCGATTCACGCCCGAAGTTTCCATGCAGGTACAACATCAGATTGGCGCCGACATTATTTTTGCCTTCGATGAGTGCACAACGTTACATAACACTCGTCGCTATCAAGAGGTTGCAATGCAACGCACATACAACTGGGGATTGCGCTGCTTAGACGAACACAAACGCCTCACAGATGTGCGGACAGGTAAGCCATATCAGGCACTCTTTGGAGTTATTCAAGGCGCGCAATACGAAGATCTGCGCAAGAAAGCCGCCACAGATTTTGGTGCGATGGAGTCTTCGGGTATTTCATACGACGGCTTTGGAATCGGTGGTGCACTCGATAAGGATTCGCTCGGCACAATCGTTAAGTGGGTCAATGAGATATTGCCTGAAAATAAACCTAAGCATTTGCTCGGCATTGGTGCACCGAGATTTCAATCCGATTGATGATGAGTGTGATTGCTACACCTGCACTCATTACACACGTGCGTACCTGCATCACGTTTTCCGCGGTAAAGAGATCATTGCGGCCACACTTGCAACGATTCACAATGAGCGCTACATCGTCCGACTTGTGGATCAGATGCGACAGGCGTTATTGGATGGAAATTTTAGGGATATGAAAGCGGACTACTTGGGTCGCTATAAGCACAAATCCGGTCAATCTAACGATTAACAAACTTCTTTCGATAATCATCTGCTGACATTTCATAGATGCTCTCTGGGCCATCTTCTTCATCTTGTTGTTCGCCAACATAATCAAACCCAAAAGAGTTAACCAACGCTATAGATGCAGTATTTGTTGGACTGACCGTGTAGCGCAAAACTTTTACACCGGGTTCGGTCACAACCCATCCCCACATGCCTTGCAAAATCTCACGACCAAAACCCTGACGTTGAAAAGGTGTTTCCACGCCTAAACCAATTTCAATCATTCCATTTTCATCGGGTGCTGCGTGAAAACTAGAGCTTCCAATTATTTCTTGTGTGCTGCGTAAAACAGCCCAGCGCACAAACCATTTATTTACCGAAGGATCTGCCTTTACCTGTGGCACGCGCCAAGCAAGGGGTCCTTGAAAATCAATTAAAACGCGGAGTGGATTTTTGAAGGGCTCTCCCAATAGAGCCTGGGCATCGTCACGTGTTTCAAAGAGATTGATTAAGTCATCAGCACCAATGTGATGAAGATCTAGGCGATTAGTGCGAATTAACTGCATGCTTAAATTATTGCATTGTTAACCAAAAACTGGGGAAATGGACAACTAGATAAGGTGCCAAGTGCTAGCAATTTAGTACTGAAGATGCTTATTATTCACTGACCCAATTTTGAAAGGTTTTTATGTCTGATCTAGCCACATGGGAAAAGCGTTCTCTGGAAGTTAATCCTTCCTCCAAAATTTTCATAGATGGAAAATTTGTCGAAGCAGCATCAGGCAAAACTTTTGACGATATTTCACCTAGAGATCAAAGAGTCATTGCCAAAATTGCTTCAGGAGATGTTGAAGATGTCAATCGCGCTGTTGCATCTGGCCTAAAGGCATTTGAATCTGGCGTGTGGCGCGAGATGAATCCTCGCGACAAGAAAAAAATTATGTTGCGTTGGGCGCAGCTCCTTAACGATAACTTCGAAGAGTTAGCGCTACTTGAAACTTTAGATGTCGGTAAACCAATTAGTGATTCATTGAGTGTTGATTCACAGAGTGTTGCTCGTGTGATTCAGTGGTACGGCGAAACAATTGATAAGACGTATGACGAGATTGCGCCAACGCCTCGAAATGGTTTGGCCATGATTACGCGCGAGCCACTTGGAGTAATCGGTGCTGTAGTGCCTTGGAACTATCCAATGATTATTACGTCTTGGAAAGTTGGTCCTGCACTTGCGATGGGAAATAGCATCGTTGTAAAGCCTGCAGAGAATTCTTCACTCTCTGCATTGCGCATGGCCGAACTAGCAGTAGAAGCAGGTTTACCTGAAGGTGTTTTCAATGTTGTGCCTGGATTAGGCGCCGAAGCTGGTCAAGCGCTCGCGCGACATATGGATGTTGCGAAATTAGCATTTACTGGAAGTGGACCAACTGGTCGCAAGATGCTGCAATATGCTGCGGAATCAAATATGAAGCAGGTTTCACTCGAGCTCGGTGGCAAGAGTCCACACGTTGTGCTGAAAGATTGCGTCGATTTGGATGCAGCAGCGTCAACAATTGCATGGGGAATTTTCTATAACTCTGGGCAAACTTGTAACGCGGGTTCTCGCATAATCGTAGAGCGCGAAGTTAAGGATGAGTTATTCTCAAAAATCACTAAATTCTTAGATGACTTCAAGGTAGGAGACCCTCTAGATCCACGATCAATGATGGGGCCATTGGTTTCAAAGCTACAACGAGATCGCGTCAATTCATACCTTGATTTAATTGGCCAAAATGGTGAAGAAGTTATCTTCGGCGGAGAAAAAACAACAGGAGATGACCTCACAATTAAGCCAACTTTGATTGCCAATGTTAAGAACTCATCTCGACTCGCTCAGGAAGAAATCTTCGGGCCAGTACTCGTTGCAATTGAAGCAAAAGATGAAGAGGATGCAATTAATTTAGCAAACCAGAGCGAGTATGGCTTAGCCGCTGCGGTCTGGACTGGAAATGTTGCACGTGCGCATCGCTTTGCTCGCAGATTGCGCGCTGGCACGGTCTGGGTCAACACCTTTGATGCACTCGATGTCATTACACCTTTTGGTGGGTTTAAAGGTTCAGGCAGCGGCCGGGATAAATCACTTCACGCACTAGATGCTTACAGTGCGCTAAAGACAACGTGGGTTGATTTAAGTTAATGAGTGTTGCCGGAGTAATCGTTAATGGACCATCTATTGCTGGTTCAGAAAAGATTTTGACTGATACTTCTCTTGAACTTATTGCTTTACTTCATCGTCATTTCAATGCCCGTCGTTTAGAACTTCTTGCTGCGCGCAAGCATCGAATGGCAAGAATTGCTGCTGGCGATGACCTTAAATTTCTAGATGAAACTAAATCTATTCGTGAAGACTCTTCATGGAAAGTCGCACCTGCTCCTGCTGCATTGCAAGATCGTAGAGTTGAAATCACTGGTCCAACAGATAAGAAGATGACCATTAATGCACTTAATTCAGGTGCGAAAGTCTGGCTAGCAGATCAAGAAGATGCCAATACTCCCCTGTGGGAAAACGTAGTTGGTGGTCAGATCAATTTACGTGCATCCATTACGCGTGAGATTGATTTTACAAATGAAGCGGGGAAGAAATATGCGCTTCGACCTGATAATGAATTAGCGGTCATTGTGATGCGCCCACGTGGGTTTCACTTACCCGAAAAACACATCACCATAGATGGTGAAATTACGTCAGGATCTTTCGTTGATTTTGCTCTATATATGGCTGCTTCAGCCCAGTTGCAGATTGATCGTGGACAAGGACCTTATTTTTATTTAGCAAAGCTTGAATCTCACTTAGAAGTCAGATTATGGAATGACGTCTTTAACTTGGCGCAAGATTTTCTAGGAATTCCACGCGGCACAATTCGCGCGACAATCTTGATTGAAACATTTCCTGCGGCTTTTGAAATGGAAGAGTTTTTGTTCGAACTTAAAGATCACTGCGCTGGCTTAAATGCAGGACGCTGGGACTTTATGTTTAGTGTCATCAAGAATTACCGTACTCGTGGAAAAGATTTTGTCCTACCTGATCGAAATTCAGTCTTTATGACTGTTCCATTCATGCGTGCATACACAGAATTACTGGTGCGGACATGTCACAAACGTGGGGCACATGCAATTGGTGGAATGGCTGCATTTATCCCTAGTTCAGACCCTGCCATTAATGAAACTGCTTTTGCGAAGGTAATCGCGGATAAAGCACGTGAAGCTAATGACGGATTTGATGGTTCGTGGGTTGCTCACCCTGGAATGGTTGAAATTTGTCGTCAAGAATTTACAAAAGTACTTGGTGAAAAACCTAACCAAAAAGATAAATTGCGAGACGACGTCAACGTTTCGGCTTCGGATTTATTGAATATAAAAGCAACTCCAGGCGCCGTAACAGAAGCAGGACTAAGAAATAACATAAGTGTTGCAATCCAATACTTAGAAAAATGGCTTAAAGGATCTGGCGCGGTTGCGATTTTTAATCTCATGGAAGATGCGGCTACTGCAGAGATTTCTCGATCTCAAATTTGGCAGTGGATTCACAATAAAATTGCACTAGAAGATGGCACGCTCATAACTCCCGAACTCGTCATTAAATTAGCAGATGAAGAAGTTGCAAAGCTTGGTGGGGATCCGTCCGCATATTCGGTCGCTCGAGATACTTTCATCTCGGTGGCAGTTAGCGATGAGTATCTCGACTTTCTCACGCTGCCGGCCTATGCGCGCATGCCCTAACCCATTGTTAACCTGGGGTTATTGCACTGTTTCACAATCTGGGACATTTCACCCTCGTCAAGGCACTGGGTTCAGAACTACTATCCCCATAGTCCAAGGCAACTTTCGAAGGAGTCCACTAGGTGAAAATGCAAGCTGCAGTTCTAGAAGGAATCGGTTCACAATTTGAAGTCTGTGAAGTTGATTTAGATAAACCAAAAGCTGGTGAAGTTCTAGTAAAAATTGCAGCAAGTGGCTTGTGTGCAAGTGATCTCAACGCAATTGATGGCAAGCGCAAACTTGTTCCATTTCCCGCAGTCATTGGTCACGAAGCTGCCGGAGTTGTGATTGAAGTTGGACCAGGTGTTACTTCACCAAAAGTTGGTGACCATGTAATTCTTTCAATCGTTCCACATTGCGGTACTTGTGATTACTGCAAGGGCGGTCGACCAAATTATTGTTCAACAGCTGGCGACGCTATGGGCGTCGGTGGAATGTTTGATGGGACCAGCCGCCTTTCACGTAACGGTGAAAAGATAAATCAATTTCTTACAGTTGCTTCGTTCGCTGAATATTCAGTCGTTCCTGTTTCAGGGTGCGTAGTAATTCCTAAAGAAATGCCCTTGGATCGCGCCGCACTCATCAGTTGCGCCGTTCTTACCGGATATGGCGCTGTTGCAAACACCGCAAAAGTCGAAGCAGGTTCGCGCGTGGCGGTCTTTGGTTGCGGTGGAGTGGGTTTAAACATTATTCAAGGTGCTCGAATGAAAGGCGCAAAGCGAATAATTGCTGTCGATGTAACTGAAGAAAAATTACAACTTGCAAAAAAGGTTGGAGCAACAGATTTAGTAAATGCATCTAAGGTTGATCCTGTTGCAGCCATTAAAGAGTTAACCGGCGGAGTCGATTACGCTTTCGAAGCACTCGGCCGCGAAGAAACGATCGCACAAGCATGGTTAACCCTTGATGTTGGAGGTCAACTCACTCTGGTAGGCCTACTTAAGAACGGCGCGAAGTTGACCATCGACGCCGGGCCATTCGTTAATGAACAATCAATAAAAGGGTGCTATTTCGGATCTTCAGACCTGCAACGAGACGTTCCATTGCTCGTTCAGGCCTATTTAAGTGGTGAATTACTTCTAGACGAACTCATCACTAGTCGCATAGGTTTGGACGGACTTAATGAGTCTTTCCAGAAGCTTCGTTCGGGAGAGGGAGCTAGAAGCGTCTTGGTCTTTGACTAAGTTGCTTCACAATTTAATACAAATTTCCGTAACTACCCCCATGGTTATTACGGAATAGCGGGAAATATTTTTGGTGTGCAATCAAAAATATGCAGTCAACTAACCTAACGGGAGGAAAACAGTGAAGTTAAATAAACTCACTAGATCAGCAGTTGTACTCAGCGTTGCTGCGGCACTCGCTGTTCCAACATTTGCAGTTACTTCTGCAAGTGCTGCATCAAAGGCTTCAACATGGACATCTGCGAAGCAAGCTGGCGGACTCAAAGGCTTAGCAGCAGCATGTAAGAAAGAAGGACAACTCAACATCATCGCAACCCCACGCGATTGGGCTAACTATGGTGAAATCATTGACAACTTTAAGAAGTTGTACAAAGTAAAGATCGATTCAAATATTCCTGATGGATCTTCACAGGATGAAATCGACACAGCAAACAAGCTCAAGGGAACAAAGCGCTCACCAGATGTGTTTGATCTTGGAACTGCTGTTGGTTACAAGTACATCGATACTCATTACTCGCCATACAAGGTAATTAACTGGGCACAGATTCCAACATCTCTTAAGGATCCACAGGGTCGCCTTACACCTAACTACACAGGTGTGATGACAGTTGGTTACGACGGAGCACTTGGAACAATCACAAAGCTTGATGACTTGTTAGATCCAAAGTTCAAGGGTGTAGTTGCTCTTAACGGAGATCCAACCAAGGCATCTGCTGGTCTTAACGGACTATTTATGTCATCCATTGCTAATGGTGGATCATTTGATGATATTTCAAAGGGCGTTGACTTCTTTAAGAAGCTCAAGGCTGCTGGAAGCTTCATCAACGTTGACCCAACTCCTGCAACAATCGAATCAGGTCAGACACGTGTTGTCTTTGACTGGACTTATAACGCTAAGTCAGTAATCGATAAGTTCAAGGCCGTTGGAAAAACATGGAAGACATTTACACCTGCAAACGCAGCTGTAGGTTCGTTCTATAACGTTGGTGTTTCAGCATGGGCTCCACATCCAGCATGTGGTCGTCTATGGATGGAATACGTACTCTCAGCAGAGGGTGGAAATTCATGGGGCAAGGGCGGCGCAAGCCCAGTTCTTTGGCCTTGGATGATTAAGAACAAGACTGCTAGTGCAGATGCAATTGCAGTTATTGGTTCTGGAACAGCAGTGGCAAAGGGAGCATCACTTGAACAACAAGCTGCTGCTAACGCTTACCTCACTGCAAACTGGGCAGCAGCTGTAGGAACTCGCTAAAGAGTACTTAGCGAAATTACAGTTACACCCATGACTAATAGTCAGATCGCGAGAGCCGGTTCCTCTACAGGGACCGGCTCTCGGTTCTGGCGCAACAAAAGAGATTATTTGGGCGTTCTTCCATTCTTATTTCTATCTGGATTATTTTTATTGTGGCCAACATTTAATGTTGTCTACGGTGCTTTTTTTAGTGACGAGGGAAAGTTTTCTTTAGATTACCTAACCAACACCATTAAAGATGACGGGCATCGAATTCCTTTCGTTCACTCACTTCAAATTTCTCTGTGGACTTCAATTGCAGGCGGAATATTGGGTGCCCTCTTTGCTTGGGCAATATCTACAGGTAAACCTGATGGCGTTGCACGTAGATTTGTGCTTGCCGCCGGTGGCGTACTTGCGCAATTTGGTGGCGTCATGCTCGCCTTCGCATTTTTTGCAACTTTTGGTTTCAATGGATTTGTGACCGCACTTGCGTTAAAGGTTTCAGAGACTAATTTTTTGGCATCACCCGAGTGGCTCTATGGATTGTTTGGACTTGGTGTTGTTTATACATTTTTCCAGATCCCCCTGATGTTTATTGTTTTTTTACCTGCCGTCGAAAATCTCAAACCGCAATGGAGAGAAGCCTCCGAAAGTCTTGGCGGATCTGCTAAGGATTACTGGTTCCGAATTGGATTCCCTATTCTTTTCCCTTCATTCTTAGGTGGTCTGCTTTTGCTCTTTGTAAATTCATTTTCAGCATACGCAACTGCTGCGGCACTAATTAGCCAAGGAACAATTATTACCCCGCTTGATATCGGTGGCGCGTTATCGAGTGAAACTGGTGGAGCAAGTGCGCCACTAGCAAAAACGCTCTCTTTGTACATGGTTTTAGTTGTAGTCATCGTCATGGCGCTCTACTCACTGCTGCGCAAACGTGTGAGTAAGTGGGAGCAATAGATGAAATTAGGTATTCCTTCCCGAATCTTCAGAGTTTTCATCATTGCCTCGACAACTCTTTATCTAGCAGCGCCTCTTTATGGAATGTTGGATTTCAGTACAAAACCGTTGGGCGGAGAAGGTGGACGCACTCTTCGTGCCTGGAAAGCCATCGGAAGCCAAGAAGATCTGACTTCTTCGATAACGGTTTCTTTCGCGATTGCAATTATTGTGATGCTTCTTGTTTTCTTGCTTGTGGTACCAACTGTAATTTGGGTTCATTTGCGTTTACCAAAGTTGCGTCGACCACTAGAACTCATCTGTTTACTTCCACTGGCAATCCCTGGAATTGTTATCGTTGTAGGAATTGCTCCACTGTATAGATGGATATCAATCAATATAACTGAATCCCCTGTTTCGCTTGCTGGCGTTTACTCTATGTTGATATTGCCATACACCTACCGATCCTTATCAGCATCGCTAGATTTAGTTGATATTTCAACGCTTGCAGAAGCTGCACGAACCCTAGGTGCATCAACTATGCGAACAATTTTTGGAGTAGTGATGCCAACTATTCGTTCAGGCATCATGTCCGGTGTTGTCATTTCATTAGCTCTTGTCTTAGGTGAGTTCACTATTTCATCTCTGCTTAGCTATGACACTTTGCAAGTTGTTATTTATTTACTGGGCCGAGAAGACGGAAAAATTGCAGTTGCTGTATCACTTGCTGCACTTTTGTTTGTCTTTGGAATCCTTTTTGCTATTCCTACTACTAAGCGTCGTGGAGCAATTCTCGATGCAGATATCGCCTAATCGGAAAGGATGTCGGCTATGAGCAATAACGCCTACGTACAGTTGGTAAATCTCTCCAAGCATTTTGGAAAGGTGCGTGCGCTCGATGGTTTTAGCCTAGATATTGCCCAAGGCGAGTTGGTTGCGCTTCTCGGGCCTTCTGGTTGCGGAAAGACCACCGCTCTTCGAGCACTTGCAGGGCTACAAGATTTAGATGCAGGCAGTATTTTTGTTGACTCAAAAGATATAACTTTTGTATCTCCAAATAAAAGAAACATGGGAATGGTTTTTCAGGCGTACAGCCTCTTTCCACATATGAATGCTCGTGAAAATGTCGAGTATGGATTACGCATGAAAGCCCATCGCACATCCAGTTCCGAGAGAGTCAAACGTGCATCCGATCTTTTAGATCTAGTTGGTTTATCTACACATGCAAATCATTTTCCACATCAAATGTCAGGTGGACAACAACAGCGCGTTGCACTAGCTCGAGCACTCGCTATCGAACCAAATGTTTTGTTACTGGATGAACCACTATCTGCACTCGATGCAAAAGTCAGAACACAACTTCGTGAAGAAATTCGTCGAATTCAACTCGAGGTAGGTACAACCACGTTATTTGTGACACATGATCAAGAAGAAGCACTTGGAATTGCCGATCGGGTTGGTGTTATGCGAGGTGGAGTTCTTGAACAGATTGCTGGACCCGCAGAACTCTATGAGCGCCCACTAACATCCTTTGTCGCTGAATTTGTGGGTCTAACTAATCCACTTCCAGCAACAGTTTCCGGTAGCCACGCAGAAGTTCTTGGTGTGCAAGTTCCGACCGTTGCAGGATCAATTACAAGTGGCTCGGGTCTTGCATTGATTAGACCTGAATGGTTCAAGGTCGAAGCAAGCACTTCAGGAAATGCAAAGATTTTTGCTGTGAGTTTCCTTGGTTCGACATGCAGACTCACAATTGATCTAGCAGATGGTGCTCGTATCCGTGCGCAAATTCCAAGTTCTGATGCTTCAAATCTCGGTATCGGTTCAAACATTAAAGTTACATTGAAATCGCTGCCAGTCTTTGTAAAGGGTGCGTAATGCCTTTAGGCACCATCAAAACAATTGAAACATACACAGATCAAAATGTTTGTTTTGTAAAAGTTATTTCATCTGAAGGGCATATCGGTTGGGGACAAACTTCAACATATAACGCAGACATAACTGCACAAATTTTTCATCGCCAAGTATCTCCTTGGGTGCTTGGACAAGATGCATCAGATATTGGCGCACTTATTACGCGGGTTGAAGATAAAGAGCACAAGTTTCCAGGCAGCTATCGTTGTCGCGCACTTGCAGGTTTAGATACTGCGCTATGGGATATGCGTGGAAAAGTTGAAGGAAAGCCAGTTGTTGAATTACTAGGTGGAAAAGTTCAAAAACTGCGAGCGTATGCATCATCAATGAAACGTGACATTACCCCGCAAGATGAAGCAGCACGTTTCCTTAAATTACGTGATGACTATGGCTTTGATGCATTTAAGTGGCGTGTTGGCGCCGAATGCGGACATGATGTTGATGAATGGCCCGGAAGAACAGAGGAAGTTGTCCCAGTTGTCTCTCGAGCTCTAGGTGATGGAATTGCAAAATTAGTTGATGGAAATAGTGGTTTTTCACCTAAGCGCGCCATAGAAGTTGGCCACTTGCTCGAAGCAGAAGGTATCAGCCACTTTGAAGAACCGTGCAAATACTGGGAACTCGAAGAGACAAAACAAGTAACAGATGCCTTATCGATAGATGTAACAGGTGGCGAACAAGATTGGGATCTATCTACATGGAAGCGCATGATTGATCAGCGCGTTGTAGATATTGTCCAACCAGATGTTATGTATTTAGGTGGAATCTGGCGCACCCTTAAAGTCACAGAAATGGCAGCCAAAGCAGGATTGCCAACAACGCCACATAGCGCAAATTTATCTTTAGTAACAATGTGCACAATGCATCTATTGGGCGCTATTGAAAAACCTGGCAAGTATCTTGAATTCTCAATTGAAGGTCTTGATTACTATCCATGGCAAGACAAACTATTTCTCGGTGATCCATTTAAGATTGAAGATGGTAAAGCAACAATCCCATCTGAACCTGGCTGGGGTGTAGAAATAAATCCAGAGTGGTTAGCCAGGGCTGTTAAACAAGTTTCGAGCATTTAAACGTAAGACAGTGTTTCTAGAGTGAGGTGCACCAAGTGCCCAATCTTCAGGAACTTTGGCACCAAGTGAGTCGCGCTTTTGCCAGACATTTGCGCTGAGTAATCTAGAAAGCGCAGCCATCTCTAAAACATTTTCTGCATTTCCATACGTTGTTCCGGCGGCGTGATCAATTGTTGTTAGGGCGATAAATATCTCACCTGTGTTGTTTTCAACAATTTCAATCGTGCGGCTTTGCTGTGGCCAATCCGCATGTGATGCGGTTTCTATCTGCCAAAAACCTTTATCTTCAATCTCTGAACCAATCCATTCGACATGATGGCGGTGCACATGACCGGCAAGCCAAGCAATAACTTGTGGGTACCTAACTAGCATTTCGGAGATTTCATCGATGCACACCCGTCGACCATAAGGTGCATAGTCATTAAACATGCTATTGAGTGGATGGTGCGATGCTAAAACCACGTATCGATCACTATTTTTGATCTCATTTTCTAGCCACTCAAATTGGGCGACATCGAGTGAACCTTGCCAACCGCCAAATTCATTGACGCTATCAATAACCACTAACTTGATTTTGCCGAGATTTGTTGCGTAGTACATATGTTTTTTCTGAACATGCTCTTTCGTAAATCCATGTCCCTTTGGTAATCCTGGCGAATTCAAATGCTTTTCAGCGTATTCACCGCGCTCTACAGCTTTGCGATTAACATCAGGAGAAACGATTACAAAGGGGGCATCTTCGGCACGTGGCAATGATGCAGGCCCAATTTCATCAAAAGCTCCGAGTGTTTGTTCGAGAGTTAGAGAAGAAGGCAGGCCAACGTATCTTTTGTTTCCAACAATCGACTCTTGACTATGTTCATCAGGTGTAACGGTGCCTTGCAATAGTGCGTCGTGATTACCGTGAACGGCGAACCAAGGAAATTTGAGTCCCGTAGATTTAATTGGTTTTCTGCAGGAATTTAATAAATTCGGTACTACTGGAAATCCATATTTGGCCCGAGCATCATCATCCTCTTTGCCTGCAGGCGTTCCATGTGGATGCCAATATTTAACGTCATAGTGCTCCGCACCATCATCTATCACGCCTTCATACTTAGTGAGATCACCAGAATCAGGTACTACCTCTAAACCATCGAGAAGGCGGATATACCAATCTACTTCGTTCTGCTGTGCGTTATCAGTTGTATCTCCAGTAATGATCGCAGCATCAATTGCGTGGCCCGATAGCGGTCCTGTCGTAATTTTATTAAGCGCTTGAACCATTGATTCAACGACATGTGGTGACAACATTGCTTGTGGTCGATAACAACCGATTGTTCCAACTACATCACGTATTGGACTATCGGGATCTGCCCAACGATCCAAAAATTCAGGACGAAGTGGAGATTGCGCGTCACATACATGCAAATCAGATAAATGATGCATAACAAGAAGTGGCTTCGACATTGAAGGAAATTCGGCACCAAGGTGTGATTGCTCACTTACTTGCTCGAGTTCTGACCAACCTTTTTCGTTGGGAGATTTTCGAATGAACGCCATTCCTCAATTCTAATACACTTCAGACATGAATAAGAGAGCAGATACTTCAGTTTCGCTACATCCACTTATTGCAGATCGTTGGAGTCCAAGAGCATTTGATAACAACGCATTAATTCCTGGTGAAGATTTAGCGGCAATTTTTGAAGCTGCGCGTTGGGCGCCCAGTGCTTTTAATGCGCAACCATGGAAATTTATTGTTGGACTTCGTGGAGATGAAAACTTCAATTCCATTACATCTGTTTTGGTTCCATTTAATCAAGAATGGGCATCTCGCGCTTCAGCATTGATTCTTACCAACGTAATTGGTTTTCGAGAAGATGGAACAGTAAACCAAACAGCCATGTATGACACTGGCCTAGCTGTTTCATTAATGACAGTTGAAGCAAACCACCGTGGCTATGACGTTCACCAAATGAGTGGTTTCGATCATGCTGCCGCTAAATCTAAATTTCCATTGGGCGCCGGTATTGACCCAGTCACCTGCATTGCAATTGGCAAGCGCACATCGCCTGACTCTTTATCTGAAGAAATCAAGGCTCGCGAAGTCGCACCACGATCTCGCAAACCTCTTGATGAAATAGTTAACATCACTTGGTAGCCTTGCCTTCATGAGCGAATACCAAGTAATGCGATGGAGAGAAATCCCTTCAATGGTAATGGCTCGAGATGGTGCGGACACAATTAAAATTATGTTGCCAGCTCGTTTTCAGGAAGCAATCGATGAAGCTGCAATGCGAATGGGCGAAATTGATGCTGATGCTTACACCGCTGGGTGGAATAGGGATCCATGGACGCCATCGGATGAAGTTCCTGCGGACCTTGCAGCGAGAATTACTGCTGCACTCGAAGAAGAGTTTTCTGAAAGTAAATTACACGCAATTCTGGATGCAATAAATCCTGCCAACTAAGGAGTTACACATGTCAGCTATTTATGAAGCGTTATCACAAGCAGTCCTTGCATCCGATGGTGCAATGGGAACAATGTTGCAAGAGCGCGGATTAACTGATGGCGGAGCACCTGAATTATGGAATGTTGAAAAGCCTGAAGAAATCGAAGCTGTTCTCGAAGCGTATGCAGCATCAGGCGCAAAATTCATCACTACGAATACCTTTGGTGCAACACGTGGTCGACTTGAATTACATGGCCTAGCTGATCGAGTCTTCGAACTCAATCAAGCTGGTGCAGCAATTGCACGCAAAGTTGCAGATCGTCATTCCGGTTGTTTTGTTATGGGAGATATCGGTCCATCAGGTGAATTAATGGATCCAATGGGCACACTCACTCCAGAGAGTGCAAAAGAGTTATTTGCAGAACAAATAAAAGGTTTGGTTGCAGGCGGCGTTGATGCAATTCTTATTGAAACCATGAGTGATCTTGCAGAAGTTGAAGCAGCCGTAGAAGCAGCAAAAGAAGTTGCTCCTGGTATGCCAATTATTGCAACCATGTCATTTGATACTAATTTGCGAACAATGATGGGTGTAAAACCAGCGATGGCCGTGACTCATCTATCTTCAATCGGCGTGCGAATCATCGGTGCGAATTGCGGTCGTGGAACAGATGAGATGCGTCAAATTGCCCAAGAGATGGTCAATGCGCGTCCAGAAGGCGTCTTCATCATTACTCAATCCAACTCTGGTTTACCAAAGTTAGTTGGTGACACATTCATCTACGAAGGCACACCAGATGAAATGGCTAAGTACGCAGCAGAGATGAAAGAAATGGGAGTTAATATCGTTGGATCATGTTGTGGTTCAACACCTGCGCACACAAAAGCTATTGCAGCGGCTATCGCCTAATTTTGCGTAGCTGCAATCTTTTCTGCCCACTCCTTAAATCCAGAAGATAGCTGTTCAACTTCTTTTATCTCATTTATCTTTGAGCGCTCTCCGCTCTTTGCTAAAAACAAATCCTTAATACTTATTGCATGATCTGGTTTGAATATAACTTCAATTGAATCTCCAGCTTGTGCGCTTCCTTCTTGAATAATTCGAAGATAAGTTCCGGGACGTCCCGCTTTTGTGAAATCTTTAATCAACGTTGATCGTTTCCAAAAACCTGCAAAGACGCGACAAGGGATGCGTGGTTGTGAAACTTCGAGAATGACTGAACCAATTTTCCATTGTTCACCAACGAGAGCAGCATTGACATCGATACCTTCAGTAGTCAGATTTTCACCAAAGCGTCCAGCAGAAATTTCTTCGCTAATTTCGTTTTCCCACCACTGAGCATCTTCTATGGCGTACGCATAAACAGCTTGGTCATATCCCCCATGCACGTTTGTATCAATAATTCGATCCCCTGCAACACCGTTGTTTTTGAACTCAATGGGACCACTAACACTTCGCTTATCGATTCCTGTGCGTCCTTCACTTCCGGTCCATTCACCTTGATGAACTACGGAAGTGATGTTAATTGAAAGGACGCGTGCGCTCATGAGCCAAGTTTATCTAAAGCGTCATCGCTCACGCGGAAAACCGTCCACTCATCCATAGCTACTGCACCGTGCGATTTATAAAACTCAATGGAAGGTGTATTCCAATCCAAAACCCACCATTGAAAACGACCATATCCACGTTCTAAACAAATTTTTGCCAAGTGCTTGAGTAGCCCAAGCCCAAAACCTCGCCCACGATATTCAGGTTCGATATAAAGATCCTCAAGATAAATTCCATGAGTGCCTTGCCATGTTGAGTAATTCAAGAACCAAATTGCTATTCCAACGATGCGATTATCAACTTCTACGACGTGGGCAAACACATGAGGATTTGAATTAAATAATGCACGTGTTAAGTGTGCTTCTGTTGCAACAACTTCTTCAGGCGCTTTTTCATACTCTGCTAGATCCTTGATGAGGCGCAAAATATCAGCGACGTCACCTGGTTGTGCTTCACGAATTTTCACGTTATCTCCTTAAAAATCTACGAATCGCAAACCACAATCTTTTTGGCCATTTCAAGGCAAGGGTTACGGGAGATACCTTCATAACCTTCACGTGGGCAGGTTCGCCCGGCGTTCTTACATCACTGAGGGCTGGAGAGCTTTCATCTAAGGAGTCTGCAATTCTTTCGATATTTGAGACAAGAGAAATATTTCTTACAAATTCATCTTGATCGATACGATCATTTTCTGCAATCAATTCTTCCGCCAAAGTAGCTGCCGCTAAACGTAATTCTTCAGCGATATTAAGAGCACGTTGTCCAGCGCTCTTTGTTTCAATTGATTCAACCTTAGTTGAGATTGCATAACTTGTGGCAGAGAGTGCGTTTCCAATTTGTCGATTAGCAAATTGTGTGACGCCACCGGCAACTGCTGAATCGAAGAGAGTTCGAGCGATTGTCCGAACTTGCACCACAGTGTGCTCCATTGCAACTCCACGCAAATACAGCGCATCGGCTTCATCTGCTTCAGCTAATGGCGACCAACGTGCGTATTTCTTAGCTTCAAGTGCTTGCGCGCGCACATTTGGAATTTCTTCAATCAAAATTCGCGCACGTAATAACCACTTACCAGCATCATCTTGCGAATACCCGCTTGCTACTCCTTCAGCCATGTTGCCGAGCAAATCTGCTGTTTTCTTTCCAAGTCGAGTTATTTGATCAATTGTTCTGCCAGCCGGAGTACTTGCATGCGAGAAGTAAGAGAAAACAATGGCAACTGCTGCGCCGATTAAAGTCGAATACAAACGATGTTCTGCAGTGCTGCTGCTAATTCCCGGACCGATAACTATGAGTGCAGTTACTGGAACGTTCACAGAAGCAACTTCACCTAAGTGCAGTCCACGGGCAACCACTGAACACAAAAGCACTGTTGTTGCTACGGCAATCACTCCGAAGTCAAAGAAATAAACAGTTGTTAGGGCAATACCTGCACCGATTGCCGTACCAAGAATTTGACCTAAACCTTCTCGAACTGATTTATATAACGAGATTCGAATGCTTAAACTGCAAACAATTGCTGCTACTAATCCTCCACCAGTAAATGCTTGCTCGCCAATTAACCAAGCAGCACCTGCTGCGATGCTTGCAACAACAATCTGGCGTACCCATATTTTGCGGTTAGTAAAGAGCTCAATAATGCGAGAAAAGAAGCGCTTCATAACGCAATTCTATTCTGAAGCTAATTATTGAGAGAGAAGTTCAGATAAGAGTTGCTCTACCCGTTTTTTGATTTCATCCCTGATTACGCGTACAGATTCGATTCCTTGACCTGCGGGATCATCTAAGACCCAATCTTCGTAGCGTTTTCCAGGATAGAACGGGCATGCATCTCCACAGCCCATCGTGATGACTGCATCAGATTCTTGCACCGCTTCAGGGGTTAAAACTTTTGGCGAGTTATTGGAAATATCAATTCCAACTTCTTGCATAGCTTGTACGGCGATTGGATTAATTGAATCTTTTGGAGCCGATCCCGCAGATAAAACTTGTACACGGCCAGCACCGAGTGCATTCATAAATCCCGCTGCCATTTGCGAACGCCCAGCGTTGTGGACGCACACAAATAGAACAGTTGGTTTAGGCGAAGACATCTTCTTCCTTCTTTTCTGCAGTCAATAGGGCGGTTAATAACACCCCAAGTGCAGCACCAATAACTTGCGCCAAAATGAACAAAGGCACAGATTTTAGTGAAATTCCGGAAAAAGTATCACTCCATGAACGAGCAAAAGTTATTGCTGGATTTGCAAATGAAGTTGACGATGTGAAGAAATATGCAGTTCCAATCCAAGCAGCAAGGACCCCTGCCGTCATGTGTCCTCGATTTTGATGGCGAAGTAAATGAATTATTAAAATAAGTCCTGCCGTCGCCACAACTTCTGCTAAAAATAAATAGTTTCCTGATCGACCATAAGTTGAAGGATCTATAGCCTTTCGATTAAACATTAAATTGGCTATGAATACGCCGATTGTGCCACCAACGATTTGAACAAGTACATAGTAAATTGCCAACTGAACCGACATTCTTTTCTGGAAAAGATCCGCAAGAGTAACAACAGGATTGAAGTGACCACCGCTAATAGGACCAAAAAGTGTAATGATTAAGAAGAGCATGAATACCGTGGCGCTCATATTTATAAAGAGCTGGATTGCAATATCGCGAGTCAGAATCGAACCCATAATTCCAGATCCAATAATGCTTGCTCCTAAGAATAAGGAGCCTAAAAATTCAGCCGATAGCCTCTTGATCATTTGTTTATCCTTCGCAGATGGACTTGAGTTGCACCAATGTTTTGGCAACTGCTCTCTGGGTAAAAGGGTACGCCTTGCGAAGTGATAACCATGCCTTTGAGATTAATGGCGCGCGGGATGCATCAAAGGTTTCTGTAACTTGGGTCATTTGAGGACTCAAGTTCACTAATTCGTAACGCCAAATCCATCTTCCGACATGTCGCCATCCAATGAGTGAATTTTCTTTGTACTCGACCACAGTGTTAAGAATTCGATAATCTACTCCAAGATGCATTTTCATTCCGAATTTTGAACCTAAGATCAATTTATCCGGGCCACTAATATTTTCTTGAATAGTTGACGAACCATCAATCTCTTTATGTCGATTCGGATTTGCAAGAATCGCAAAGATTTTTTCAGCCGAAGCATTAATTACTATTCGCGCAGATTTAATCTGCTCATTTCCCGTATTCAGGATTTCAGATCGAATTGGCTCGCTCATTTATTTTCTCAAAAGAGCTGATAAATAGGCCAGGCTAAATAAGAATCCAACTGCAGCGTATGCAATTGTGAACCAACTAAATTCTGCTGGAATCAACAAAGTAAGAGCACCTAAGGCAGCAGCCGAAACAACCATCACTCGAGAAGAGAAAATGACGCTAGTTTCACTTCCGAATCTGGCGACAGAGAGCATGTTTCCTGTTAAGGCAATCAGAGTTATTGCAATCATGCGCATTGACCATTGAAGTGTTTCTGTTGTTTCTAAGTTCAGTAATTCTAAAAAAGTTTTTGGATCAACGAGAAGAAATATTGCGCTGAGCCCAAAGATAGTTGAACCTAATTTCAAAATAGTACGAAGGCGTTTGATTGTCAGGGCTGACGTGAAAGACATGGGAAGAGCCTAAACCCACCAAAAAGAGTTACCAATAGTTGGTGAGAGTTTTTTGTGGGTAATTACGGCTGAACTACGCCTGCTGCAAGCAATCCAAGCACTGTGGTTCCAAGAATGACGCGGTAGATGATGAAAGGGGCAAAGCTCTTAGTCGTCACGAATTTGAGTAGCCATGAAATTACTAAGTACCCAACAACAAAAGCTATTGCAGTTGCAACAAAGGTTTCACCCAAGGAGTAAACAGCTACTTGATCTTCAGATAGTGCGCTCTTGAGTTGGTAAAGCCCACTTCCAAATACCGCAGGAAGTGCAAGTAAGAATGAATATCGCAAAGCTGCTTCTCGAGAATAACCAAGTGCACGTCCCATCGCAATTGTTGCTCCAGAACGAGATACACCTGGAATGAGTGCTAAAGATTGTGCGAGTCCATAAAGAATTCCGTGCTTCACGGTGAGCTGAGAAAGTTCCTTTGTTCTAGGAGCAAATCTATCTGCAGCGCCGAGTATTAAACCAAAAACAACCATCATCGTTGCGATGATCCAAAGTGAGCGCAATTCATTTGTAATGAAATCTTGAGCGAGATAACCAATCACAACTATTGGCAATGAACCGATAATGATTAACCAACCCATTCGAGAATCTTGGTTTCTGGCGTTCCTATTAGTTAGGGATGATAGCCAAGCCGAAATGATTCGCACGATGTCTTTTCTAAAATAGATTAATACAGCAAGTTCTGTTCCAATTTGCGTAATTGCAGTAAACATTGCCCCTGGATCGATTGCATTTGGAAATATTTCTCCTGCAAGTCGAATATGAGCACTCGAAGAAATAGGGATGAATTCGGTAAGTCCTTGGATGATGCCGAGAATTATTGCTTCGAACATCTGATCCGCCTCATCCGTAACTAAGTGAGTCTAAATAATAGCGCTGACTTCAGTTTCTAAAGGTGATTTTCTTTCCATGCATCACAACTTTTAATCGTGCAATTGCACTTTTACCCATGCCATGAAGATTGGTGAGATCTTCCAAAGAAATTTTACGTAGGTCGGAAACTTTATAGAGTTTGGCACCAACTAATGCTCGGCGAGCAGGAGCTGCCAAACCGATAGCACGCCACTCTTCATCTAGTTCTTCTTCCTTAGAAATCTTGGCCATGCTTAATTGTAAAAGTAAGATTGGTGTATGAGCGCCAAGCAAGTACTAAATGAAATTCACGTCCTGGCTAATCGAAGTAGGGCTCATGATCTCCAGAAATTTTTCCAAACTGCGCCTGGTCAATACGGCGAAGGCGATGTTTTTCTAGGGCTAACAGTTCCGCAGGTGCGCACAGTTGCCAAAAAATATAAGGATCTGACTTTAAAACAGGTTGAAATTCTAATTTGTTCTGAATTTCACGAAGCACGACTCTGCGGACTCATTATTTTAACTCTGCAGTTTAAATCGAAAAAAACTCGTACTGAACAGAAGCAAATATTTGATTCATATATGCAGGCAGTAATCACTGGCTATGTAAACAACTGGGACCTGGTGGATGTAACTGCTCCAATCATTGGAGCTTATTTAATTGATACTAAAGATCCGTATGTTCTTCTGCACAAATTGGCAAAGAATCAATCTTTGTGGCAACGGAGAGTTGCGATGGTATTTACCTTCGCATTTATTCGATCTGGTGACATCGAGCCAACCTTTGAAATAGCTGAAAAATTGCTTCATGATAAACATGATTTGATTCATAAAGCAGTCGGTTGGGCACTTCGTGAAGCAGGCAAACTTAATGGAATAGCTCTTCGTAATTTTCTATCAGCACACTCTCATGAAATGCCACGCACGATGTTACGGTATTCAATTGAAAAATTCACTGAACGAGAACGCAAAAAATGGTTAATTGAAAGTAGACGTTAACTAAAGAACTCACGTAGTTCGACTTTGCGATTGCAAGCTTTTGAACCGTCAAACGCTAAGGAAAGTGCAATATCTTTGCTCGGAACATCAATAATCCAAAATCCACTGAAATTTTCTTCAGCAGCAAAGAGCGGTGCATTTGTTGAAATATTTGCACCACCTCGGTTATCAATCACGATTGCACCTTTAGGGTCAGTTAATCCCCCCGCAAATACAAAATATCCGCTAGCGCGCAAACCTTCGTTGAATGCATCAATTGCAATCATTTCTTCCGGAGTTCCTGAACCTGAGAGATTATCAATTACCGAAATCAAGAATTTCATTACTCAATCTTAAAGGTTATATATGTAAAATATGCTTATGACATTTACAGGATTGAATTTAACTGGGGTAATTATCGCCTTCATTTTCTCATTTATCAGTGGAGCAATCTGGTTTGGGCCAAAAACTTTTTATCCTATTTGGATGAGAGCTCGTGGCAACGCAACTGGTCAACTTACTTCTAGCCAAAATAAACCTGCGCTTCTATTTGGCGGAACGATCCTTGGTGTTTTGATACAAACTCTCACAGTTGCATTAGTTGTAACTTCGCTTGGGCATATGAATCCAAACTTTGGCGTATCGGATGGAGCACTCGTTGGATTCGCACTGGGGGTTGGCATTGCGATGTTTGCATCGCTATCTCACAGGCTATTTGGTGGAGAAAATTTGAAAGTATGGATTATCGAAACAGCCAATGACGCGATCAATCTAAGTATTGCTGGCGCGATAATCGCTTACTTCAATTAATCGACTGAGTCGCCGACTCTTTCCCACATTTTTGCCAAAATCATCCAACGTCCGTCAATAAAGACGATATTTAGATAGTCCTGCATTACCCCACCAAACATTTCTAATTGCACGCGAACACAAGCAAGTGTTGGGGAAATCTGATCGAACATTAAGACTTTGTCGCGGCGAGTATTGCCTGTGTCAAAAGGTGACTTACGATTCGCAACGACTTCGCGATAGACCGCGTATGGACGTAATGAAATTTCACCCGTTTGCGCGGAGTA
This sequence comes from Actinomycetota bacterium, assembly GCA_010032875.1. GTDB lineage: Bacteria > Actinomycetota > Actinomycetes > Nanopelagicales > Nanopelagicaceae > Planktophila. The sequence continues at coordinate 32,776 of RGSB01000006.1, forward strand.
AAGTGCACAATCTTTGTGAAAAACAGTATCGAACAGATTCATATCTTGGTGGTGCATGACTTCGAAGTAATCTTCGAGCATCTTCTTAATTGCAGGGTCTGAAATATTTGTATTTGTGTAATCGGTCATTGAGATAAGTTAGCAGCAGGCTAGATCTTTAGGAACCTATTTCTGAAGACTTTCTTTGATTGTGCTGTGCCAAACTCTCATAATTGAGTTCATATTCGAGAGTCCTGCACGCATGTTGACCGTTATGTCGAAGAAGATTCTTCATGTGGTTTTTTGCCAGCAGTTACTCGACCTGCATGCGCATGGGCGTTTGGATCTTTTTTAGTCTTTATAAAGCTTGCAACTGTTGAAACAAGCTGGAATCGAATCTAAGGCAAATAAGAGATCTGTAGATGCGATAGCAACCATCACTAAAAACATTGGTGTAGCAAGTCGCTTTCCGTTAACTCGAGTAAATATTTTTGAGCCGTCGTATTCATCAGTCATAGCAATTCGTTTTCTTATGGTGCGAACAAAGGCGTTATCTTCAGGGGAAGGATCTTCATCCCAATGCTTGAATAGGCCGACACCTGTCCAAATAAGAATTGCCCCGAAGATTACAAATGTGAAACTGAATGCAGCGAGTGCTGCTGCACCGACAGCGATAAAGATGGCGCGCAGCACGAGGGCAAGAATTACACCGAACATGAGCACTCGCTGATGGAATATCGATGGGACTTTGAATTGTGCCAAAATAATAATAAATACAAAGAGATTATCGACTGAGAGAGACTTCTCGACTAAATAAGCAGCGAAGTATTCCGTTCCAAATTGTGATCCTGCGCTTTGCCAAACCCAAATACCGAATGCAATTGCCACGCCAATATAGAAAACGGACCAGATGGCAGCTTCTTTGAACATAACATCGTGAGGCTTGCGGCTTACCGTAAGTAAATCAACGACTATGAGCGCAATAATCACGCCAACTACAAGGGCCCATGTTAAAAGAGTTACATTCATTTTTTATTAAACCTATTCGCTAAAGGGGCAAGGACTGCCAAGGTCTCCCTCACCACTATGTGGTCGCAACTCCGGGATATTTCTATCCGTACTGACGAAGGTGCGTTAGCGAAGTACTCCCCTTAACTAGACGCAATTCTACCGAAGTTCTCGTTGGACCAGCCTTGGAGCAACTCCCCCCTTTTTTTCACCCTATTGAGCCTAAATCGGAGTGCAAAAACATCCGGAATGGCTCACTCTATGGGGGTGAGTAAAGAGAGCAGCGCATCACCCCTACCGGGATTTTCTGACAGCGTTCATAAAATTATTGAAACTGCCATTGAAAATAATGATTTAGATTTTTTCTATCGCTTGTATTTGACCAGAATTGCAGAGTTGTCTCTAACTGGTCAAGGTCTAGAGTTCATTAAGTATGCAAAAAGCTCTCTCGATGATTCACAAAATAGTTTTTTGATGGCTCAGGGCTTTGAGGCAATTGGAAATTTAATTGACTTAAATTTTACACAATGCATAAATATTCTTGACGAACTTGAGGCTTCAACTCGTGAGCATGAAATTAAAGTTTGGGTTGATCAAATAAGCAATCTTTGTCGAGCCTATGTGAATTTTCATAGCGGCAACTATCAAAAAGCACTAACGCATGCTCAAATATCAATTGCTTCTCCCATTAAGAGCGGCACTTTAGATCCGATGGATAAGGGCAGACTGATTCGATTAGTCGCCTGTATCGGTCTTGTGACTTCCGATGTCGAGATAATCGATCAATGCGCCGAAGATATCTTGAGAGTCGATAACCCCGATAATTTAGTTGTCTTAGATCATGCCAAAGCTGCAATTAAATCAATGCAGCTACTTTCGCATGGAGAATATAAACAAGCTTACGAATTAGCCAAGACCACGATTGCTCTAGAAGAAGCTTCTGGTCGTGCAGGAATTGCATCACCATTTGACTGTAAATTTGTGTTAATTCGCTGTCTGTACGAATTTTCTATGGTTGATCAGGCGTTAGAAGAAATGGTTCGGCTTGGTCGAGAAGCTAGAAAAAATAATTTGAACTTTATTACTTATCTCTGTGAAGTTGGCGAGATTCGAATTCTCTCTCGAATTCCAAATAGTCAAGAGAAGATTTCTACAAATATCTCTAGATTGCGAAATGAGCTCTTGTTAAATCCGGACCTAAAAGCAATGAACTGGTTGGTTGATTTAGCTGAGTTTTTCGCTAAAAATCAATCGTATGATCTGGGAAGAATAAACACGATTGTAGAACGAAATCCAGAAGTGACTTATCTAAAACAAGTAGGCAAGAGCGTTTTGGGTAAGCACAAACAAGACGATGCAAACCAAATCAAAAACCTTCCAGAAATCACGGCATTTGAAATCATTAGAAAAAATCTGCTTCTGTCGAAAGTCAAAAGCGAAGGCGTTAAGAAACAACGTGAATATCTAAAAAAGGCACTGGATAAAGGTGAAGAAGTAGGAGCATTAGAGGTTTTCTTACGCCAAGATAATTTAACCTTGGAATCAATCATCAATTTGTCATCGAAAGATAACTCCATTTGGCTCGAATCACTCAGTAGATTGGCTATTGATCGTATTCAACAACGCAATCAGGTGGCAAAGATTAGTGGTGAACAACTGACAGAGCGCGAGATTGAGGTTTTGAAGTACCTGCTATCTGAAAAATCAATCGGTTCAATTGGACAAACACTGCATATCTCGAAAAATACAATGAAAACTCACTTACGAAATGTCTATAGGAAGTTAGGCGTCAATGGCAGAGGTGAAGCAGCAAAGAAAGCTAAAGAAAATTTCATTATTTAGTTAGCCAAGAAGAGCCGCCAACCAAGTTGGTGAACTAGAAAGAGCCCCGATTTCTCAGGGCTCTTTCATGCAAATCTGGAACAACTCTTTTGACCGCTACCAATAGGTCGAGTCGATTCAGTTAAGACTGTGGTGGAGACGACGGGATTTGAACCCGCACTGCGGGTTTGGTAAACACGATTGCTGCCAATTACAACACGCCCCCATCACGAGAGCGAAGTTATGCGACTAATCGACATCGAAATTTTCGAATGAAAGATCCTGTGAATAAATTAATTCTGTGGAAAGCAAAAGAGACTCAGCTAGTTGCTGAGTCTCTTTTGCTACCAAACCCGAAGTGCTCTCTTATTGTGCCACAGAATTAAAGTTACTCGCAGTAACTAAATCTTAAAGAAGAGTCGCCCTATATGCCGGAAAGATTAAGCTAAGCCCTAATTGAAAGAATTCTCCAATAGGTGATGCATCGCCAGACCCACTCCAGTGGCCCATATTTGAACTTACTTAGCCACAGTCCACTCAAGATAACTTGCGCGACATAGAGCAGGAAGCTGATTCCTAAAACTTGGAAACCACTTAACTTCAAAGCAAGGCCTAGTCCCCATCCATATGCTAGAAATGTAAGCACCAAAGACTGAGTCAAATAGTTGGTCAGCGCCATTCTTCCTACTTTTGAGAAGTACCCATAAATCTTACGAGTTGGATTCTTGAG
>RGSB01000051.1 GCA_010032875.1 Actinomycetota bacterium
TTTTTATGATGAAACAGGTTGGTGGGCAGTTGTGGCTGCGCGATTCTTCCCATGGATTCGCACCTTTGTTCCAGTAATCGCTGGTGCATCACGAATGAATTACTACAAGTTTTTATCTGCAAACGCACTCGGTGCTTTTTTATGGGGAGTCGGAATTACTTTGGCTGGATTTTATGCAGCGACAATTCCATGGGTTAAGACTTTTAGTTATGCGATTGCTGCGTTCTTTATTACTGCTTCGATTGTGTCGATGATTTGGAACTATTCACGCCGCCCACAAGAACCCCAAGGAAAGTCATAACAATTCCGCTTACCAGGTAAGCGCTGACGCTTACTCCTTCTGTTGGCGAAATTAGATCAATTAATAGTGCACCGACCAGAGTTCCACCAGTACTAAAGAGGGTGAAAGTTAAAACTCCAAGATGCTGAACAATTGTGGATGTAAAAGCAATATAAATAACGCCAATGGTTCCGCCCATATAAATCCACCAAGGTCCAGCGGGCAGTGCAACAAATTCAACTTTGCCAATTGCAACTGCAATCAGAAGAACAATGCCCAGAGCGCTCGATCCCATGATGAAGTTAAGTAGTGAAGTCGTAAAACTCTGTTGTGAGTGTTCGTTGATGAGACCATTCATTGCGCGCTGAACGCCCACGATTGATCCTGCTAAACCAGCGAGTGCAACCGCAATAAAGGATAAATCCTTTGTTTCGATGCGATCTAACACTGAGACAAAGACTGCTAAAACCGTGACAACAGCTGCAGCAATTCTGCGCATACTTATTGGCTTCTTGCCGCCACCTGTTAAGCCAATGCGATCAACAACGAGTGATGTTGCACTCTGACCAGCAATTGATGCGACCGAATAAATAGCAACACCGATAAGTGGAACAATTTGTGTCTGTACTGCCACAAAGGCGCCACCCAGTGCGCCAGCAAAGAGCGTCCATGGTGCGATTTCTTTAGCTGCTATTGCTGCACGTAACTTTCGTGCACCATCTTTAATACCTGGATGAAAGAGCGTAATAAATGCAATAAGTAAAAAGCCGGATGAGAACGATATAAATGCGGCCTGCAACCCATTATCTAATCGCAGTGATAGTTCGCCATTTGTGCGGGCTTGCAATGCAATGAGCACTCCTGAAAGTGCTGCGAGTAAATCTAGACGCATTATGAATGCGTACCGGAGAACTCTCGCTTATCTGCAATCCAATCCATCAATGCAAAGAGGACTCCTGAGACAACGAATGTCAGGTGAATCACGATTCGCCATATTGTTCCTTCGCCGACTTCTGCAGCGCCTGATAATTCAATAAAGTCTTTAAGAAGTTCAATGACTGAAATTGCAACGAGTGAACCAATGAGTTTGATTTTTAGCCCGCTGAAGTCAATTGTTCCCATCCAGTGTGGGCGATCAGATGATTCAGTTGCGGCAATTATCTAGCGCGGTTGTGGCAAAGAGCCACTCTTCCTCTTTCGTGTTCTTATCTGCACGCAATTCTTCGAGTTTTGCAGTGATTTCAATGAGTCGCTGCGCGTCAAATGCGGCGGTGCTCTGTTCTTCAACGAGCGCGTTGATCTGCTCATCTAATTTAAGTAATTGCTTTTCTAATCTAGCAACATCTTTTTTCAATTGTCTCTGTTCTGCAGCACTCGATGTGCCTTTATTTGTTGATTGCGATTTATTGCTCGATAACGCATCCTGGCGTTGTTCGAGATATTGATCGACACCACGGGGTAAATCACGGAGTGCACCATCGCCAAGAAGGCCAACAAAGCGATCACAGACGCGTTCAAGGAAATATCTATCATGTGAAACAACGATGAGAGTTCCACCGTAGCTATCAAGAAGATCTTCTAGTTCGGTCAGCGTTTCAATATCAAAATCATTCGTTGGTTCATCCAGCAGTAAAACATTGGGGCTATCCATTAATAAACGGGTGAGCTGCAAACGACGTTTTTCTCCGCCTGATAAGTCGCCAACTGGTGTCCACTGTGAATCACGATCAAATCCCAAACGTTCGCATAATTGTGATGCCGAAAGTGATTTACCGTTTCCGAGTTCGACATGGTTAGCGATTTTTTCTACTGCTTCTAGTACGCGCCACGTTGGATCTAATTCATGTAAATGCTGTGTAAGAAATGCGGCTTTAACTGTTACGCCAGTGACAAATTTGCCGGCAGATGGTTGTAATTCACCAGTCAGCATTCGCATCAGAGTTGTTTTACCCGCACCATTAATGCCAACTATTCCGATGCGATCACCAGGACCGATGTTCCAATACAAGTCATCGAGTAATAATTTGTCGCCTGCGCGTAATTGCACATGGTGGGATTCATAAACCGTATTACCTAAACGGTTACGTGCAAATTTAAGTAGTTCACCTTGATCACGTGGTGCAGGTTCGGCCGAAATTAATTCATTTGCAGCATCGACTCGAAACTTTGGTTTTGTTGTTCGTGCCGGTGCACCGCGTCGTAACCACGCTAACTCTTTACGAATCAGGTTATTACGACGAGCATCCATCGCACTTGCTTGGCGAGCGCGTTCTGCTTTGGCTAATACGAAGGCTGAATATCCACCGTCATACTCTTCAACTTTGCCACCAACAACTTCCCAGGTGCGCTCTGTGACTGCATCTAAAAACCAGCGATCGTGAGTGATAACTGCGAGCGCTAGTGATTTGCGTGCAAGTAAGTGATTGGCAAGCCATGCAACACCTTCGACATCAAGGTGATTCGTAGGTTCATCCAGCAAAACTAAATCAAGATCATCAATTAATAACTTTGCAAGACCCACACGTCTACGTTCGCCGCCCGAGAGTGTTGCAAATGTTCTTTCAAAGAGATGATCATCAAAGCCGCCAAATAAACCAGTAAATACTTCGCGAATTCCCGAATCACTGGCCCACTCGTGCGTTGGTTTGTTTCCGAGAACAACATCGCGCACTGTGGCACCTGCTGGTGCGTTATCTACTTGTGAAAGTAAACCGATACGAGTGTCATTTGATTTTGTGACTCGTCCAGAATCTGGCGTTTCTGCCGCCGACATAATTTTCATGAGAGTGCTTTTTCCACTGCCATTTCTGCCAACGATTCCGATTCGATCGCCTTCTGAAATGCCGAGTGATACACGTTCTAGGAGCGCGCGAATATCGAAAGCCTTTGAGACTTCCTCTAAATTAAGAAGATTGCGCGCCATGGAGACAGAGCGTACCTTTCAACTATGAACGTCACTGACCGCCAATACGCCCTGGATCTTGATAAGAACGATCCACTGGCACACTTCAAATCAAAGTTCGTGGTTACTGACCCTGCAATGTGTTATCTCGATGGCAACTCACTCGGTCGTCTTCCACATGCAACAGTTGCGGCAGTCAATGACTTTTTAACTAAAGAGTGGGGACCAGAAGTTGTAACAGGCTGGAGCCACTGGGTTGATGAAGCACAACCTGTCGGAGATTTAATTGGTGAAGCGACGTTGGGCGCTGCAAAGGGACAAGTACTTGCCTGTGACACAACATCGGTTAATTTCTATCAACTTTGCATGGCGGCGATTAAAGCTCGTCCAGGGCGTAAAACAATTATTACTGACACAGCTAATTTTCCAACGGATCGTTACATCCTGGATGGAATGGCAAAACAACTAGGTTTGAATTTGGTTCTGATTGACAATGAATCTGCTGGGCCGATTAAGCATGAACGAATCACCGCAGAGATTCTTGCTCCATATTTAAATGAAGATGTCGCACTCGTAACTCTTGAAGTAATTCAGTATCGCTCCGGTGCGCGCACAGATATTAAATCAATTACTGATTTAGTCAGATCTCATGGTGGTTTAGTTGTCTGGGATGCCAGCCACGCTGTTGGTGCAATCGAGATGAACTTCGATGCTAATGGCGTAGACCTTGCAGTTGGTTGTACATATAAATATGGAAACTCTGGTCCTGGTGCACCTGCGTGGTTATACGTAAGTCACAGAATGCAAAAAGAGTTACAGGTTCCAATTCAAGGATGGTTTTCGCAAGGAGATCAATTTGGAATGGGTCCTGTCTTTGAAAAGGCAGATGGCATTCGTGGATTTCAAATAGCTAGCCCATCTCTTATTGGACTGCGTTGCATCAAGACTTCCTTTGAAATCATTAAAGAAGCAGGCATCGACAAGATTGCGCATAAAGCAGCAGTTGGTACACAGATGATGATTGATTTATACGATGCATGGTTAGCGCCACTTGGAATGCAACTAAACACTTCGCGCGACCCACAAGAGCGCGGTGGACATATCTCTTTGGTGCATCCTGATGCTGCGCGAATATGTGTTGCACTTCGTGAATTTGCAAACGTGATTCCGGATTACCGCACACCTAATTCAATTCGCTTAGCTATTTCACCGCTTCCTACATCGTATACAGAAGTATGGGATGGCTTTGAGCGGATCCGCGATTTAGTTTCCACACGTCAATATGAAAAGGTCAAAGAGGGCGGATCACGAGTCACATGAGCGAATCCACAAATAATGATCCAGCGCTGACGTACACGTCATACCTTGCAGTTGATGAGTTGTTAAAGCTTCAACGTCCCTTATCTGATGGACCAGAGCACGATGAGATGCTCTTCATCATCATTCACCAGACATACGAGCTGTGGTTTAAAGAGTTAATTCACGAGTTTAAACAAGCACAAGTTGCACTCGAATCTGGCGATACGCATTATGCACTTGCAATTTTGGGGCGTATTCGCACGATTATGAAAGTCTGTGTTGCTCAGATTGATATTTTGGAAACAATGACGCCACTTCAATTCAATGCATTCCGAGGATTTTTGTCATCTTCGAGTGGTTTTCAATCAGCACAATTTAGAAAAGTTGAAGCAATCTTAGGTCGTCGCGATAGCAAGATGGCTGGGCACTTGCCACAAGATATTCAAAAGGACATTGCAGAAATAACATCAGCAAATTCAATTTGGGATTCAGCCCTTGTTTATCTACATAAGGCAGGGCACACAATGCCCGCATCTGTTATGAATCGAAACAAGTCAGAACAGTATGTGCCAAATAAAGACGTACAAGATGTTTTGCTTGCTGTGCATCAAAAGGATCCTGAGCGCGCAATGATCTGTGAGCGTTTGGTTGATATCGATGAAGGTATTCAAGAGTGGCGCTATCGTCACGTAAAGATGGTTGAGCGCACGATTGGTCACAAAGTTGGCACTGGTGGTTCAAGTGGTGCTGACTATTTAAAGTCCACTCTTTTTAATCCAGTCTTTGCCGATTTATGGGAGATTCGTTCTCGTTTTTAGTTCTTGCGCTTTCTGATTGCAATCAGCGGTGGGTTATAAGCAATATGAGCAATCTCTTGGCGGCGCTTTTTGTATGTATCTGATGCGCCAGCAATCATGTGTTCGAAGCGGACATCTCCTTTAATGAGATCTCGTAGCTCTGCAGCAGTAGTTGCCTGACTAAATATTGGCGCAACCTTTGCCATCTTGTCTGCATCAGGGTGCGGTCTAAATTTGCGATAGATAAGTGCGATGCGACGAAGACCAATATATGCAATATGTCGCATGCCACGATTGATGTGATCTTGAAGCATTAAACGTCTGTATGTAAGTGAACCGGGTTTGATTGCTGCTTGATCTGCAATGAGTTTTAAGAAGATCTGTGCAATTTCAGCACCGCCAGATACCTGTGGAAGTTCAGCGCATTTTGCAGATAGTGATGCTCGCACTTGTGGATCTTGTAATTTTTTAACGGTTGCTGTGATGTCAGCAAGATCTGCTTGATTTGCACGCAGTGCAAAGCCAAAGTCGTGACACCACTGTGCACGAGCTTCTTGATCATCTGTACCGCGAATGTTTGATACAAAGACTGTTGGTACTTGTGCTGGTAATAGTTCATGAACACCGTTGTATCCAGTTGCACAGACTCCGGCATCGAAGGCGTGAAGTACTTGTGCCAATGGAAAGTGGCGAACAACCTTTAGATCCAGTCCGTCTGGAACTAGTGAGTTTCCGTTTTTATCAATTGGCTTCTTGGTAAGTACTACTTGTAAATCCTTCCAGCCAATCAAACCAGAGAGCGCT
>RGSB01000052.1 GCA_010032875.1 Actinomycetota bacterium
CAACACTAGAAATTCTCGGCCAATTAGAATCTGAAAGTAATGGCGCATGGCGACTTGGAAGTGTAAACATTGATGAGCAACCACAAGTGGCGCAAGCACTTCAGACCAAGACAATTCCATATGCCGTTGCATTCGTTGCAGGCCAGATGGTTCCGCTCTTTGAACAACCATATGCAAAAGAGCAGATTGCGCTAGTCATTAACAAAGTTCTCGAATTATCAGCACAACAAGGAGTCGGCGCGCCACCTGCCGAAGTAATCGAACCTGAAGAAGAAGAGGCACTTAAGGCACTCGAAACGGGAGATTTCACAACAGCGCAAGCTGCTTACAAAAAATTACTTGCACGCAAGCCACAGGATGCTTTCGCTAAATTGGGCTTGGCACAAACTGAGTTGTTTATCCGCACTGCAGGTTTAAATCCAGAGAGCACGAAAGCCGCAGCGCAAAGAAATCCACTCGATGTTGCAGCGGCAATGGCGTGCGCCGACATTGAAATTATTGCCGGAGAAGTTCAACCAGCGTTTGATCGTCTATTGCACTGCGTTCGTAATTCGGATGCAGATGAAAAAAAGATGGCAAAAGATCACTTACTTACACTCTTTGCATTAGTAGATCCAGCAGACCCACGTTTAATTAAGGCTCGTAGCGATTTGGCTAACGCGCTCTTTTAATAATCAGCCAGAACCCTCTGTATTGCCCGCTTCGGCAGCACGCACATCATTGATCTGATACTTATCAATCGCTTCTTGAATTAATTTAGGTTTGATTTCGCCTTGTGCCGCTAATTGCTGAAGTGTAGAAATAACGATTGATTCTGCATCAACTTTAAAGTGACGACGTAGCGCACCGCGGGTATCTGAAAGACCAAAACCATCTGTGCCCAATGTACTAAATGGTTGTGTAACCCAAGGAGCAATTTGCTCTTGTACTGCGCGCATAAAGTCTGAAACCGCAATCACTGGGCCCTTAGCGCCATCAAGTTTGCGGGTGATGAACGCGCTGCGCTGATCTTGTGGATTAAGCATGTTGTGACGATCAACTGCTAGACCATCGCGACGAAGCTCGTTCCATGAAGTTACAGACCACACACTGGCTGCAATATCAAAATCTTCCGCCAATAACTTTTGCGCCTTAAGTGCCCAGTTAACGCCGACACCGGAAGCTAAGAGTTGCACGTTCTTCTTACTCTTAATTGTTGCTGGTGCGTATAAATACATACCGCGTAACAAGCCATCAACATCAAGGTTTTCTGGTTCTGCTGGCTGTACGTAAGGCTCGTTATATACCGTGAGGTAGTAGAAAATATTTTCAGAATTAGGGCCATACATGCGGCGCAGACCATCTTTAACAATGTGACCAAGTTCGAATGCAAATGCTGGATCGTATGCAACTACAGCTGGGTTAGTTGCAGCTAATAAATGTGAGTGACCATCTTCATGTTGCAAGCCTTCTCCATTGAGAGTGGTGCGTCCTGCAGTTGCACCAACAACAAATCCACGTACGAGTTGATCTGCTGCAGCCCAGAACGCATCTCCTGTGCGTTGGAAACCAAACATTGAGTAGAAGATGTAAATAGGAATCATTGGTTCATCGTGCGTTGAGTAAGAAGAACCAACGGCCGTAAAGGATGCAACAGATCCTGCTTCGTTAATTCCTTCGTGAAGGATTACACCCTCAGTTGATTCTTTGTACGAAAGCATTAATTCACGGTCAACAGACATGTACTTCTGGCCATTTGGTGAATAAATCTTCAGAGTTGGAAAGAGTGAATCTAATCCAAACGTGCGTGCTTCATCAGGAATAATTGGAACAAGTCGAGAACCAAGACCAGGGTCCTTAATTAAATCCTTCAGCATGCGAACAAAAGCCATTGTTGTGGCAATTTCTTGATGACCAGAACCGCGCTTTACTGATTCATAGGCTGAATCATCTGGTTGAGGCAAAGGCTTTGACACACTGCGACGACGTGGAATAGAGCCACCCAGAGCCTGACGGCGTTCTGCAAGATATTTTGCTTCTGGTGAATCAGCTGGTGGTTTGTAATAAGAAGGTAAGTACGCATCAAGTTTGTCATCAGTAAGTGGAATCTGAAGACGATCGCGGAATTGCAAAATATCTTCCTTAGTCATCTTCTTCATCTGGTGCGTTGAGTTGCGACCTTCGAAGTGTGAACCAAGTGTCCAACCCTTAATCGTCTTAGCAAGAATGACAGTTGGGCGGCCATTGTCTTGAACTGCTGCACTGTAGGCAGCAAATAATTTACGGTAATCATGACCACCACGTTGTAGTCCCCAAATTTGATCATCGCTCCAATTAGAAACCATTGCAGCAGTGCGTGGATCGCGACCGAAGAAGTTCTCGCGGATGAATGCACCGTTTTCTGCTTTGAATGTTTGGTAATCACCATCAAGAGTGGTGTTCATAAGATTAACGAGTGCGCCTTCGCGATCTTGCGCAAGTAGTGGATCCCAACCGCGACCCCAAATAACCTTAATAACATTCCAACCAGCGCCACCGAAGATTGATTCGAGTTCTTGAATAATCTTGCCGTTGCCGCGCACAGGACCATCGAGACGTTGCAAATTACAGTTAACAACGAATGTGAGGTTATCTAACTTCTCACGTGTGGCTAATCCGATAGCACCGAGAGTATCTACTTCATCAACTTCACCATCTCCAAGGAATGCCCAGACGCGTTGATCTGATGTGTCTTTAATTCCGCGGTTATGTAAGTATCGATTAAAGCGTGCTTGATAAATTGCGTTGATTGGACCAATACCCATTGACACAGTTGGGAACTGCCAAAAATCTGGCATCAAACGTGGGTGAGGATAAGACGATAATCCGCCAGCAGGATGTGAAAGTTCTTGGCGGAATCCATCTAGTTGATCTTCAGTAAATCGTCCTTCGAGAAATGCGCGTGCATACATTCCGGGAGATGCGTGACCCTGGAAGAAAATTTGATCTCCGCCACCTGGATGATCTTGTCCGCGGAAGAAGTGGTTAAAACCAACTTCATAAAGCGCAGCAGAAGATGCGTATGTAGAAATATGTCCACCCACACCAACTCCAGGACGCTGTGCACGATGTACGAGCATTGCTGCATTCCAACGATTAAATGCACGAATACGTCGTTCAATAAATTCATCACCAGGAAACTCTGGTTCGTGCGCAGGAGAAATAGTGTTTATGTAATCAGTTGTGCGAAGTGCTGAAAGCGGGACACCATTTTCACGTGCATGTTTTAAAAGATTAAGCATTAAGTAACGAGCGCGCACCGGTCCTGCGTGCTTGAGGGCTTGGTCAAAGGACGCTTGCCATTCGGCGGTTTCACTTGGGTCTACATCCACCAGCTGTTCGATGATCTGGTCGGGCGCCTCAAATGTTTCGCTCATAGACGTATTCTCCACGTACTGGGCAGTTAGTGGAAATTGACGCCAATGATTGCCAGCAAAACACTTGCGCTCGCGCCATTCATTGTGTGGACTTAGCCTGTGCCATCCAGATTGGGAGTCGCCCAAGGTGACCTTGTACTCGAGGTCGGATATGACGTTGATTGCGATGAAGAACTTCGTGCAGCGATTAAGGCAATCACCGGAACTGAATTCTTACATAGTGATATTCATGAAGTCGTTGATGCGGTAATTTTGTGGTGGCGAGATGGCGATGGCGATCTCGTTGATGAACTAGTTGATGCACTTACCTATCTATCCGAAACTGGTCCTATTTGGGTTCTCACTCCAAAACTTGGACGTCCGTATCACGTTGAACCAAGTGAAATACAAGATGCTGCACCAATTGCAGGCTTAAGCCAAACATCAACGATTCCACTTGCAAAAGATTGGACCGCCACACGTCTAGTGGCACGTAAAGCCGGCAAACGATAAGTTTGCGCACATGACACTAACAATTGGCCAAGCGGCTCCAGAATTTAACTTGATGGATCAACACGGAACTCAAGTTTCGCTCTCTTCATTTAAGGGAAAGAAAAATGTTGTTGTTCTCTTCTACCCATTCGCATTCTCAGGAATTTGCACAGGCGAACTCTGCGCACTTCGTGATGATCTTGCAGCATTTCAAAATGACAATGTTCAATTGTTAGCAGTTTCTTGCGATCCAATGTATGCACAACGTGCATTCGCAGAACAAGAAGGTTACAAATTTCCAGTTCTTGCAGACTTCTGGCCACATGGCGCAGCTGCAAAGGCGTACGGAGTTTTCAATGAAGAACGTGGCTGCGCAACACGTGGCACATTTGTAATTGATAAAGAAGGAATTCTGCGTTGGCAGGTAGTAAATGGCCTAGGCGATGCGCGTAACGTCGCTGATTACAAGGGTGCAATCGCATCTCTTTAATAGGTTAGACTTAGGGCTCCACTTAACGGTGGAACTTAAGGGTGCTTAGCTCAGTGGTAGAGCGTCTCGTTTACACCGAGAATGTCGGGGGTTCGAAACCCTCAGCGCCCACCAGAGATTAAAAACAATTACACATATTGCACTTACCAAGCCAGGGAGGCGTTATGAAAGCCAGCCCCAGCAATCAGCGCCAGATTCTAGATATTCAGAATTTTGATTTCTCTGTTGCAACTCTAAAGAACAAAGCTTCAAATCTTCCTGAAATTGCTGAAATAAATAAATTAAAGATCCGCGCCGATAATGCACGCGATTTACGTATTGCTGCGCAAACTGAAGCAAATGATGTGCAACGCGAATTGACTCGAGCTGAGAGTGATGTCGAACAAGTAGTTTCTCGCATCGCGCGAGATGAAGGCCGTCTTAATTCAGGTACAGGATCGGCCAAGGATTTAGAAGGATTAACGCACGAAGTAGAAACACTCAACAAGCGTCGGGCCGAACTCGAAGAAGTTGAGCTAGAAATAATGATGCGGATGGATTCAATTAAAGAGCGCATTTCTACTCTCGAAAAAGAAGAGTCTGAACTTGCTGCACAGATTGCAGATCTTGAAATTAAGAAAGAGAACGCGCTGACTGTAATCACTTCAGATATAGAAAAGATCACTCAGGACCGAGTTCAAACTGCAGGCTCTGTAGATGCAGCGTTACTCGAGCTATACGAAAAGATTCGTAGTGGTGGCGGTTCAGGCGCCGCGCCACTTAAAGGCGGCCAATGTGGCGGTTGCCATCTTTCAATTAACGCAGTCGAACTGAAAAGAATTTTAGAATTAAGTGAAGACGAAGTTGTGCGCTGCGAAGAGTGCCGCTGCATTTTGGTGCGTGGAGTTTAAGCAATGGCTAGAGCATTTACATTAACCGCTGATGGTGGATCTAGAGGAAACCCAGGAAGGTTATGGCGCAGTTGTCAGTGAAGATGGAAAAATCGTCGCCGAGCTCTATGACTACATCGGTGTAGCAACTAACAACGTTGCTGAATATCAAGGATTAATTGCAGGTTTAACTCACATTCATTCACTCGATCCCGAAGCAACTGTTGAAGTGCAGATGGATAGCAAATTAGTTGTCGAACAGATGAGTGGTCGTTGGCAGATTAAGCATTCAAATATGCGCGAGCTAGCAGCGCAAGCGCGTGCGGCTCACACACCATCACTAGTTAAGTATTCATGGATTCCACGCGACCTCAATTCGCACGCAGATCGTTTAGCCAATAAAGCACTCGATAATGAAAGCGGTGGCTCGGAAACTCACGCACCGGTGCAGATTAATTACCTCACAGATCGCCTGCGCTCTGATGAAGTTCCGACAACTATTTATTTAATTCGCCACGGCGAAACAC
>RGSB01000053.1 GCA_010032875.1 Actinomycetota bacterium
TTTAATCCAATTGGTCCATGCATTGTGACGCCAGATGAAATTGATGGTTCAAATCTTCGATTGTGGTGCAGTGTCGATGGGCAGATGCGTCAGGATTCAAATACCAACGATCTGCTCTTTGGAATCAATCACATTATTTGGTACGTCAGCCAATTCATGGAGCTCCACCCCGGAGACATCATTAATACCGGCACGCCATTTGGTGTGGGCCTTGGATTTAAACCACCGCAGTATTTGCGAGCAGGAAATGTTTTACGAACCGGCATCGAAGGAATCGGTGAGATTGAATCCAATCTCGTTGCTTATCACAAAGGTGGCAAGTAAATGAGTAATGATTTTAAAGGTTTAACCGTAGTAATTACTGGTGCAGGTTCAGGAATTGGCTTAGCCGCAGCCAAAAAATTTAAAGCTCAGGGAGCAGAAGTATTTGGATTAGATTTACAAGCGGGTGAATTAGCCAGCATTGGCACATGGATTCAATGCGATATCGGAAGCGATGAATCAGTAACGCAGGCGTTTAAGGAAATCGCTAGCAAAGTAACAAAGATTGATGTGCTCATTAATAATGCAGGAGTTGGCGCCCAAGGTGGCGTAGAAGCTGCAACAACAGATGAGTGGAACAAAGTTCTCAATATAAACGTGATTGGAACTTCACGAGTAAGTGCAGCAGCGCTGCCACTTCTTCGCAAAAGTACGGATGCTGCAATTGTTAATACATGTTCTGTGGTTGCAACCGTTGGTTTACCTAAGCGTGCAATCTATAGTGCAAGCAAGGGCGCAATTTTGTCGCTCACTCTTGCCATGGCCGCGGACTTGCTTGCCGAAAAAATCAGAGTTAACTGCGTAAATCCAGGAACTGCAGAAACACCGTGGATAGGTAGATTGTTATCTCAAGCAACAGATCCTGTAAAAGAACGGGCAGCACTAGAAGCACGTCAGCCAATGGGCAGACTTGTCAGTGCGGATGAGGTAGCTAATGCAATTATTTATCTAGCGCATCCTGGACAAAAATCAACCACCGGAACTGTCTTAGCAGTTGATGGCGGTTTACATAGTCTGAATCTGCCTAAGTAACCCACCTAAAAAATTATGCGCACTCGCACTGATCTGTCCGCCGATCAAATTGCAGCACTCGGTGCACTAGTTGATGGACGAATTTCTACTAATGAATCTGTGTTAGATCTACATGGACGAGATGAATCTGCATTTCCACCCGTAAAACCATCTGCAGTAGTCACTGTTCATTCAACAGAAGAAGTTTCAGCCGTACTGAAGTACTGCAACACTCATGACATTCCAGTCGTAGCTTTTGGTGCAGGTACTTCTCTTGAAGGCCATGTTCTACCGCTCTTTGGCGGTATTTCACTGGACTTAAGCGCCATGGATAAAATCCTTGAAATAAGTCCAGATGATTTAACTGTTCGCGTACAAGCAGGCGTAAAGCGGATGGCCTTAAACAAAAAAATTGCATCCGATGGTCTCTTTTTCTCAGTCGATCCTGGTGCTGATGCAACTATCGGTGGAATGACTTCAACTGGAGCCGCTGGAACAACAACAGTGCGTTATGGATCAATGCGCGAAAATGTTTTAAAACTTACTGCAGTGCTCGCAGATGGAACAATCATTCAGACTGGTCGCGAAACTCGAAAGTTATCTGCGGGCTATGACTTAACTCGTTTGATAGTCGGATCTGAAGGAACACTGGCGATTGTTACTGAAATTACTCTGCGCGTCTTTGGTATCCCAGAAAAAATGGCAGCAGCGGTTTCACGCTTTCCAACACTGGCAGATGGCGTGCAAGCTGCTATTGCCGTTGTGCGCTCTGGCGTTGCAATTGCTCGGTGCGAATTTTTAGATGCGCAATGTATTAAAAATGTAAACGCACACGATGGTTTAAATTTAGAAGAAGCCCCAACACTTCTCTTCGAGTTTCATGGAAGCCCGCGCAGTGTTGAAGAAGATGCACAAGTTGTACAAGAAATTGCTGCAGAGTTCGGTGGAACCAATTTTGAGTGGACATCTGATGAAGGTGCGCGTCGCAAGTTGTGGCAAGCACGCCACAATGCATATTGGGCAGGAATTTCGGCCTACCCTGGTAAGCGCGCAATTAGCACTGATGCTGCCGTTCCGTTATCTAAATTAGCCGATGCAGTTGCACTGACTGAAAAGATTTTGAGTAATAGCCCATTCCCATTTTCAATTCTTGGTCACGTGGCAGATGGAAATTTCCACGCATTCATCATCACCGATCCCAATAAAGCCGATGAACTTCCTGCCGTGCGCGAGCTGACCCATCACATGACCGATGCGATTATTGATATGGGTGGAACATGCACAGGAGAGCATGGAATCGGTGCGGGCAAGATTTCTTCATTAGAAAAAGAGGCTGGCCCAGGCTCAATTGCAGTGATGACTTCGATTAAAGGCGCCCTAGATCCCAAGGGCATTTTGAACCCGGGCAAAATCTTTCACTAGACACCCTTGACGGGGGTGGGGGTGGCACCTAATATCCCTACTTGTATACAAGCTGGAATACGAAGTCTAGGTAGATGAGGAAACAAGGGAGAGTCGGGTGTACCAAAAGCGGGAGATAGACCAGAGCAGTATTCGTGATCAGTATTTGATTGCCCAGGTTCAACGTGAGATTGCATCCGTTGTTGGACCAGAGAATGTGAATACCGATGCAGAATTACTACACGAACAATCTGCGGATTGGTCTTGGATTTCGCAATACCTCAAATACAAGTCTTTGCCTGTACCAACTGCAGATATTTATGTCCGTCCAGGATCTGCAGAAGAAGTTGCAGAAGTTTTACGCATCGCATGCGAATACAAAATTCCAGTTGTGCCACGTGGTGGCGGTTCAGGTACACAAGGAGGAACTTTTGCAATCTATGGGGGTATTGCAATGGACCTTCGCCGACTCAACAAAGTTTTACATATTGATGAAGTTTCAATGGTTGTTACAGCAGAAGCAGGTATCGAAGGACCAGAGCTTGAGAAAATTCTTAATGCAAAAGGTCTGACAATGCCTCACTACCCAGGTTCATTTCACTTCGGTGCAACACTGGGTGGATATTTAGCAGCACGTGGTTCAGGCGTTGTATCTACTAAGTACGGCAAAGCAGAAGACTTGGTTTTGCAACTTGAAGCTGCGGTTCCACCAGGAAAACTTGTTGAAACAATGAAAGTTCCTAATCACGCATCAGGTCCTGGAATTATTCAGGCGATTGTTGGTTCAGAAGGAACACTTGGAATTATTACAAAGGCATCAATGCGCATCGAAAGAATTCCAGAATCAATGGAGTTTCTTTCTTATGGATTTAAAAATATTTCTGAAGGAATTGAAGCCGCTCGTCGCATCATGACTGATCGTTGGCGCCCTGCAGTTATTCGCTTATACGACGAAGCAGATAGTGCAAAACTCTCTTCATGGCTTAACTTGGGCGTTGAAGGTGTATTGCTTGTCATTATGTGTGATGGAACAAAAGCGCTAACCGCACTCGAGAGCGCCGAGATTGCAAAACTCTGCGAAGCGGTGGGTGGAAAGTCATATGGTCCAGAAATCGGCAAGATGTGGTGGGACGGAAAGTACGAACCATTTAAGCATGGCAACATTCCTGCGCCACCTCAGATCTTTGGAACTACAGATACATGCGCTCGCTTTGAAGATTTAGAAAAGATTTATTGGGCGAAGAAGAAAGTGATTGAAGAAGGTTTCTCCGAATACAAAGCCCGTTACACCGCGCACTTTTCACACTGGTTCCCATGGGGCGGAATGATTTACGACCGTTTCTATATTGATAACGGACCAGAAGATCCACAAGAAGCTATTGCTCTTCACGACCGAGTTTGGGATGCTGCGATTAAGGCCAGCCTCGATAACGGGGGTTCACTCAATGAACACCATGGTGTCGGGTTAAAGCTCGGGCGCTTCATGCGAGTACAGCATGGCGCCGCATTTGATTTACTCCTTGGAGTAAAAGACGCGTGGGATCCGGATGGAATCCTGAATCCAGGAAAACTTGGATTTGGTCCTCCGAAGAACGGGCGTTACTAGTAACCCATCGATTCTTTTTGAAAGGAGAATCATGCATCTATCAATGCATAACTGGATGCGCGCAGAACCTATTAAGGTGACAATCGCGCGTCTAGCTAAATATGGATACAAGAGCATCGAGATCAGCGGTGAACCAGAGCAATTCGGACTTAACGGCAGTAAGGACACCAAGAAACTTCTTGATGACTATGGTCTTAAGTGCTGGGGTTCTGTAACTCTCATGCTCGGCGAGCGAAATCTCGTAGCAGCAGATCCTGGACAACGTGCCAAGTCAGTGCAGTACACAAAAGACTGCATCACAATGGTTAAAGAACTCGACGGATTTGAAATGACAATTGTGCCTGCAACAGTTGGGAAAATTGTTGCTGATGCCACCCCTGATGAGGAGTGGAAGTGGGCAGTTGAGTCAATGAAAGAAATTTATGAGCATTCAGAAAAAGCTGGTGTTCGTTTAGCTATTGAGCCACTCAATCGTTTCGAAACTTATTTCCTTAATCGTGCAGAGCAAGCAATGGCTCTTGCAGAGGCAACAGGTCCAAACTGCGGTGTATGTCTTGATGCTTTCCACATTAACATCGAAGAAGCAGATCTATACGAAGCAATTCGCAGCACAAAGGGTCGCCTGACCGACTTCCACGTTGCTGAGAACAACCGTATGCCTGCAGGTCACGGTGACTATGACTGGAAGAAGCTCATCGAAACACTTAAGAGCATTGGTTATGACGGCGCACTCACAGCTGAGTTCGTTGCTCCAATCGATCGCACTCCTGCTAACCACTATAAGAACGCTTTGGAAACAAACTTCGACAACGTGGATATCAGTCCAGAACAACTTAAGTTCATCATCGACCACGGTTCAAACATACTTACAGAATCGTTCTATGACTGGTTGGTTGAAGAGAACGCTAAGCATTTGCTTCCTTTGATCTAATTATCGTGAGCAAATCCGTTCTCATCATTGCCACTTTAGATACTAAAGGACCTGAAGCGGCTTATATTCGAGATGGCTTAAACCGTCTCGGAATTAAGACGACTGTGATTGATACAGGAATTCTCGGTGAACCACTTGGAATTACACCTGATATTTCTCACGAGGATTTAGCAATCTTTGGCGGTATTACATTGCACGAGTTACAGAATTCTGGAACTCGCGGGCGTGCAGTGGAACGTATGAGAACTTTTGTGATCGAAAAAGTTAAGGAACTCCATTCCAAGGGGGAAGTCCTCGGCGCCATCGGTATCGGTGGCGCTGAGGGCTCCGTAATGGGAGCCGGTGCACTTATGAGTTTGCCGATAGGTGTACCAAAATTAGTTTTATCACCCATTGCATCTGGTCGTCACGAATTTGGTCCACTCGTTGGAACAAGTGACATGTTAGTGATGCACACAGTTATTGATATTTTAGGTTTGAACCATATTTCAAAGACAATTTATGACAATGCAGTTGCTGCAATGGCAGGTCTTGTACATCACGGTCACGAATTAACAGTGCCACCTGCTGGAAGCAAGTACGTCGCAGTCACAATGCTTGGAAACACAACAAC
>RGSB01000054.1 GCA_010032875.1 Actinomycetota bacterium
CTTAAGAACAATAATGAATTTGCTGAGAATTTTCTAAGTGATCCGTCGATTGGCTTTAGAACAAGATATGCATGTGTTGTGCTTGTTCTTTCATATCTTTCAACACTACCCGCAAATGTTATTGTTCCAGACATTGTGTTGCCTGCGGTTTGATATACAACATCATCTTCATATAATGTATTTGTGGCAAGAGTATTTGCAGCATATGGAGCAATGTTCAAACTAATAAAGTTTTCATTTAGATAAACAAAATTATTTGATGTTGTAATTACTCGAGCAAATGCATTCGTATTTGAGTTAATAATTTCTTCGTCTTGAAAGAATGGTGTTGCCATGCTGGTGACAGTAAGTCTATTTGGCTTTTGTGTGAAAGCCTTGACATCTGTTTTATCGAAGAATATATTTGCATTTAAATCAGGACACAAGCCTTTTGAAATAACGGTGATTTCCTGATTTCGCATAAATCGAGTATATTGAATTTTTCTTGCGTCATCTTCTTTACTTGAAGAATTAATATCTTCGTCAAGAAATTTGAGCTGTAGATCAGCAGTGGAAATTGTCCCACCCTCAAATTGAACAATTTGAGAAGGTTCATAAATGTATCTGGAAGGTAAAGACATGTAAAATTTCCTCGTTATTAATTTAGCATCATCCGATCGCCGAATTCAAAATCTCTCATTCCTCCACCGCCACCGACGCCTTCACTAAATCCTTGTTTTAGTTCTTGACCATACCATGTGTCAATAACAGAAACGATTGGTGCAATACCAGTTATATCTGGAGGAATGATTTCCAATGGTGGAGGAACAATTTCTGGAATTGTAATCTCGCCATATCCAGGAATAAAGATTGGTGCTGGAACTGGAGGAGTTGGTGGAGCTGGAGGTTGTGGCAATACTAACAGTTGACCAATAATATCTGGGTCTGGGAATGGTCGAACTTCAGGTATTATTTGTGGATATGGTGGCGGTACTGCAACAGGAGGCGGAGGTGCAATGTACGGTGGCGGTGGCGGTGGAATAAAGTCTACATAATCATATTCAAATACCCATGGTCGAATAATTGGCGGCATCACTGGGCTCACAATAGGCGCATACACATCTGGTGGTGTTGGATCTGGTAATATTGGAATTGGCAACTCAATGACTGGAATAGGTGGAGGCACGTACTGTGGTGGCGGTTCTGGTGGGAGAATCAACTGAGAAGTAATGATCTGTTGATGGGAAGAGATTTACATCCCCCTCAAACTTACCAGAAAGCACTGATGGAATCACAGCGACATTTTTAGTTGCAGCTGTTTGATTATTAATAATCTTTTCGCCTGGTGGAATTGTCCAAACACACTTCTTGGGCATGTTTGTATAGTCTGGAGCAGTAAATGATCGATCACTTGGAACAAGATTAAAGTTTGTTGTTTTAGTGTATGGTCTTAATTTGCCTTCATCGACAGAGCAAACAAAATCTCTACTCTTTGTATCAGCAACATCGAATCCTGTAAAGTTATCGACAACCATACCATACTTTTCTTTTTCTGTTGCATTATCTTCATAAAGAATTGCTGAATCTTTAGCCTTTTTCTCAGCCATGCTTAATGCAGAATAATACTCAACATTCTTAATACGCTGCTCAAGTTTTCCGATATCACGCATTGTATATCGTTTGTGATCCAATGCTTTTGCAGCAACGTACTTGTGCGACGCAGTATATGCAGGAATATCAATTGTAAATAATGTCATCGCATCTGATTGATCAGATGGATATTTTGGATTTTTACTTGGAATTCCATTAATCACTTTCAATTCTTTCGAAGAAGTGAGAACAATTTTATCTCTTCTTGGTAGATAATATTGATATGTCAGTTCCATTGGCTCATAAGGCAATGGAATCTTTGCGCCAAAATAAGTATTTGCTGTTGTACCAGCAGTTCTTGTTGGTCTGAAGTCAATAGAGTCTCTGAGAGAATATTGCATTCCATCAGTAGATTTAAACACAGGAATTTCTCCATCTGTGTACTGTGATGTTGGGTATGAATCAACGTTAAAGTATCCAGTTGTCGTACTATGTTGATATGCTTCAAATAGAACAACCGTTTGACCACGTGGAGCACACATCAGGAATAAACAATGAGGTATTTCCACCAGGCGTTTTATTGATCACGCTTGGATCAGTAAACCACACGCGACCGTTTGCAACTGCAGTATCGATATACACACTAGTGCATCCAGTGACTGCAACTCCCTGCCCATAGGCAGCAGTTGATGTGAGCGTTGTATTTGATGTGTTACCAATTCGTGTTTTTGTTCTTCGATTACTATCTTCTGAATTATCCATTTTAACGCGAACATAAAGATCGCCATTAAATGATCCATTCAATCCAGAATAAACTGTAAGTGATGTTGCAGATGATCGAACAACATTTGCTGGAGTAATAATATCACCAACACTTACACCAGTTGCACTACCAACGGAGCGAACAACAAGAATAATGTTTTGACTAATAACTGCTGAAGATAGATTCTGAGAGTTTGTTCCATAATCTAACGTTTCATTTCCAGATAACGTAATATCTGCTGTAAATTGTGTAGCGGATAATGTGTTTGAGAATGCCTTATTTGCTATAAATTTATTTGTTACATAATCAGCATCGTCAATTGTTCCATCATCAACCTGCGGATCAGGTAATGAGAATACGAGTGTTTTTCTATTTGAATCGTATAGTATTGTTCCACCGATTGTATCTTTACTATTGTTGGACACATTCATTGAAACATTAAATGCTGCTTTATTCGAAACAACTTCAACCAATGAATCGATATCTTTAGAACTATAAACTAATGCAACAGTATTTGTCGACAATATTGTAGAAGTAAGATTTCTATCTAAAAATGCTGTTCTAGTTGGACCATCGTATCGAACAATTGTTCGAACATCTCCAGCTGCAGCATTACTTGCACCACCGCTAATAACTCTAACTGAAACGTTTGTATATGCTTCACTTAAATTTGAATATGCAACTGGAAACACAACAGTATTAATATTTGTTGAGCTGTTAGCAACAGTTACTGTATTTGAATTTAGAAGAATATCACTCAAATAAACAATATATTCTGATCCAGAATTGCGAGTAATGTGCTTTAACTTCGCAGATCCCATGTAAGTTGTATTGTATCCAACGCTTCCAGTTGTATTAATATTTGATTTTGGAACACAGTGTAACTCAAGTGTTGGAACACTTAAAGTATTTGCAAATCCGTTGGCTGAGCCAACAACTGAATTTGCATAAAGATAGTTGCCGTATTCTAAAGACAAATCAAAATTATTTGCTGTTTGTTTTGTTCTAGCCTTTTCAATGTTTATCTTTTGTGGACCGATTGCATCGTATTCAAATCCTTTGACATATGCCTTTCCTGGCTCAATGATTGCATGGAAGTAATCATCATTAACAGTATTTGCAGCAAAAGAGATTTTAAATGGGCTTACTGTGTAATCGCCAGATTCATCGTATGTTCTACGAGCAAGTGTTTTTTCAAGTTCAGAATAAATTGGATACTTGACTTGTTTTGTAATGACGCCATTTTCAATACGAAGAAGTTCAAAGAACTTTGTATCGTCAACAGATGATAGTGTTCTTTTTGCCAAATTTAGGCGGACTTGGTATCTATGTGCACCAGGTGCTTGATAATTAAATGATCCCTGAGCTGGATCTAACAAATTGGCATCTGCGTTCTCATCAACTGTTTCTTCTTCAATCTCGAGACCAATTTTAGCATTGGCTGTATTTGAGTATGGATCAAGTACGATTGATTGCTCTTCAACTTGAATGAAGTATCCATCAACATAGAACACTCCAGGTTGAATTGTTGCAACAGAGCCAGTAGAGATCGCATTAGAAGCAAGTGTCTTTGCTTCGCTTGTTCCTGATAGAGTTGAGATTACTTCGTTGTTTGCAAATCTTGTTCCTCTCAAATACTTTAACATGAGAGTTGGATAAGTTTGAGTTTCGTCAGTCGCAATTACCTTTGCTCTAACCTTCGAAGTACCAGCAACGTTTTTGATTACGCCATTTGCATAATCATCTAGATCAACGTCAACACCGTTATATGCTGTTTGTAATTTTACAGAAGGAACATTTAGATCATAAGTTATGTGACCACCATAAACTGGTGATCCATTTTTGAAGATATGATCACCAAATTGTTTAATTTGATTTTGAATAATGCTCTGAATTTGAGTAAGTTCACGAGCCTGCACAGCATAACCAGGACGGAACAAAATGCGCATATAGTTTTGTTGTCTAGCGCCATTTTCCGCCTCAAAGTCGTCATAAAACGGTTCTACGTTGTAATCTATTGCCATGAGTTATATTCCTAAAATCTAAGTACGATCTTAACTTGTTGATGTTCTGTTGGATCTCGCGTTATATAAGCACTATTCTGTACATACAACAAATCACCGCTATACAAGTCAACCAAAGAATTTTCGTAAGAGGTGACTTGTGCAGTGGCTGCTGAATTGGCTCCAGTAATCGAGAAAGTATTGTCAGTATTAATGTTTGCTAAATTCAACACATTGTTGATATAAAGCACATTATTACCGCTATCATAATGCTCAATTACTGCAGTCAAATTAGCACTTGCCAAAGAAGCACCAGAATAGATTTGCTCTCTATTCTGAAAGGTGCCGCTAGTGGCAGATACGAAATATTTAGTTGTAATTCTATAGATGCTATCTGTTGCAACCGAACCAGATGATAGTAGAGGATTTTGCATCAAAGTAACTTGTCTAAATCGATTTTGCCCACCAGAAATCGCTGGTATGGTCTCATCTTCTGTTCCTTCAATCGTAGAACTGATCATTAAGGTGGATGCGCCGAGTTCGCTTGCAACATCTGATCCATGTCCACCTGGAGGACCAATTATCGCAACAACGTTGGCGTTTGCAGTTCCTGGGATCTTGTTCGGATCTACGATAGAAACTACTGCTCTCGTATAGTTATTACCACCAGAAATGATCGTAAATCCAGTAATATTTGCGCCATTGGCAGCTGTTGAATACACATTTGCTCGAATATTCGCGTCAGTTCCATTTCCAGAGATCGTTATGATGTCTAGAAAGTTATTATTTGTATTCGCATTAAAGCCAGCGCCAGTATTAGCAATCTTAAGAATATCAATTCGACCGTTTTGTGCGCTATCGGTTACAATATTCTCTTCGGCAATAGGCATATAATCTGTTGTAAAGAACTTCTGTTTTAGACCAGAAGGGATGGTATACATATATTTCCATTTGTATCCATCCGAAGTCTCAATAAATGCATTTTCAGGGAGTTGACCGCCGATATCAATTTCTGGCATAATCGTCGAGGATGCATTCGAATTATTAAACAAGCACTTGAAGACTTGGTCTTTAATTGTTCGAACATAGAATTT
>RGSB01000055.1 GCA_010032875.1 Actinomycetota bacterium
GTACTCCTTTGGAACGCGACCACCCGTGATCTTGTTTACAAATTCATAACCGCTCTCAACTTCACCAGTTGGAAGTGGTTCGATTGCAATCTGAATCTTTGCAAACTGACCAGAACCACCAGTCTGCTTTTTGTGTGTGTAATCGTGACGAGCAACTGCTTTACGAAGTGTTTCGCGGTAAGCAACTTGTGGCTTACCGACGTTAGCTTCAACTTTAAATTCGCGACGCATGCGATCAACGAGAATTTCAAGGTGAAGTTCGCCCATACCAGCGATGATTGTCTGACCTGTTTCTTCGTCTGTTTTTACGTGGAATGTTGGATCTTCTTCAGAGAGACGTTGAATAGCAACGCCAAGTTTTTCTTGATCGCCCTTTGTCTTTGGCTCGATCGCAACAGAGATAACTGGTGCTGGGAAGTCCATTGATTCAAGGATTACTGGCTTTGCTGGATCGCAGAGTGTTTCACCAGTTGTTGTGTCCTTAAGACCCATAACCGCAACGATCATTCCCGCGCCAACAGAGTCGCGTTCTTCGCGCTTGTTTGCGTGCATCTGATAGATCTTTCCGATGCGCTCTTTGCGGTCCTTTGTTGAGTTAAGAATTGATGAACCTGTTTCTAGAACACCTGAGTACACGCGAATAAATGTAAGTTTTCCAAGGTGTGGATCTGACATGATCTTGAATGCAAGAGCTGAGAATGGTTCGTCATTCTTTGGGTAGCGCTTCATTTCAACTGATGTGTCGTTCATATCAGTACCGACGATTGCTTCAACGTCGAGTGGGCTTGGAAGGTAGCGAGTAACTGCATCAAGCATTGGCTGAACGCCCTTGTTCTTAAATGCTGAACCAGTGAGAACTGGTGAAAGTTTTGCTGCAAGAGTTGCACGACGGATACCGGCGATGATTTCTGCTTCTGTGAGTTCTGCGCCTTCGAGGTACTTCTCCATGACCGCATCGTCATTTTCTGCAAGAGTTTCAATCATTTCGTGACGAGCTTGCTTTGCTTTGTCTACAAGATTTGCTGGAATTTCTTCAACGAGGTAATCCTCGCCCTTCTTAGTTTCTCCTGGCCACACAAGTGCCTTCATTGCAATGAGATCAACTACTCCGAGGAAATCTGCTTCGCTTCCGATTGGAATCTGTAGAACTAATGCAACTGCATTAAGACGAGACTTAATCATGCCAACGCACATATCGAAGTTTGCACCTGTGCGGTCTAACTTATTAATAAAACAAATACGAGGAACTGAGTAACGATCTGCTTGACGCCATACGGTTTCTGATTGTGGCTCCACACCTGCAACACCATCGAATACTGCTACTGCACCATCTAGAACACGAAGTGAACGTTCTACTTCTACTGTGAAGTCCACGTGACCTGGTGTATCAATAATGTTGATCAGATGGTCTTTCCACATACAAGTAGTAGCTGCGGATGTAATCGTGATACCGCGCTCTTGCTCTTGCTCCATCCAGTCCATCGTTGCTGCACCTTCGTGCACTTCACCGATCTTGTAATTGATACCGGTGTAGAAAAGGATGCGCTCAGTGGTTGTAGTTTTGCCCGCGTCGATGTGAGCCATGATTCCAATGTTGCGAACCTTGGCTAGGTCGATGTTCTCTGCGGCCACTTAGTGTTCCTCTTCTCGTCGGGTTCTAATTCGTCTTTTAGTTAATGATTACCAGCGGTAGTGAGCAAACGCCTTGTTTGCTTCTGCCATTTTGTGAGTATCTTCGCGACGCTTTACAGCAGCACCAAGGCCATTGCTTGCATCAATTAATTCATTTTGCAGACGCTCTGCCATTGACTTCTCGCGACGCAAGCGAGAGAAATCAACTAACCAGCGAAGTGCCAAAGTTGTTGAACGACCAGCTTTTACTTCAACTGGTACTTGATACGTTGCTCCACCAACACGACGTGAGCGAACTTCAACAGCTGGTTTGATGTTATCCAGTGCGCGCTTTAGCGTAATGATTGGATCTACTTGAGTTTTTTCGCGGCAACCTTCTAGAGCACCATAAACAATTGCTTCAGCTGTTGAGCGCTTACCGTGTAAAAGAATCTTGTTAATGAGTGATGTAACAACTGGAGAGTTGTAAACAGGATCAGCAATTACAGGAGACTTTACTGCAGGACCTTTACGTGGCATTAGGAAGCCTTCTTCTCTCTCTTGGCACCATAACGTGAACGTGATTGCTTACGATTTTTTACACCTTGTGTATCGAGTGAACCGCGAATAATTTTGTAACGAACTCCAGGAAGATCCTTAACACGACCGCCACGTACAAGAACAATGGAGTGCTCTTGTAAGTTGTGACCTTCGCCAGGAATGTAAGCAGTGATTTCCATGCCGCTAGTAAGACGAACACGTGCAACTTTACGAAGCGCAGAGTTAGGCTTCTTCGGTGTTGTTGTGTACACACGTGTGCAAACACCACGACGTTGAGGTGAACCCTTTAACGCAGGTGTGCTTGTCTTCGTAGTCTTTTCTGCACGACCACGACGAACTAGCTGTTGAATTGTTGGCACTACTTCTTCTCCATTCGTTACTACTTCAATTACTTACGCTTAATTAACGACCCACGCGCTCGGGTGTGTTGCACCCAAACCGCAGTTGTGTTCTGAATATTTCTAAACAGGGCACGTCATTAAGCGCTCGAAAATGAGCAGAGGAGAAAGGTATCTGAGCGGGGGCAACTAGGTCAAAACGGGCCCTTTTACTCCAAAGGTCCCCGGGGATCCCCGATTGCCCAGGTTTTAGCCCTTCGGCGTGTCGCGAAGTAGCGTTTCAACCTCACTGCGTGATTGCTTCAAGGTAAAGATCCATCGGGCAAAAGAGGCTGAATTTAGAGTCACAATCACGCCTTTTTCTCTCCCTTTTATGGCCACAAAATCTCGATATCCCTTGCCCCTCATTGTGCCGAGAAGCACTACATACGGAATGCCGGTGCCCGGAGCTCTGACTCCTCGAAGCGTTGTGGAGTTCCAAAGTTCGTCTGGAAACTCTACTTTTTCTACGGAAGCAACTGTTGTTCGAGGAGATGAATGCAACGCACCAATTTTTTCCCAGAAAGAGAGGCTAAGAACAAGATCATTGCCATTGCGAATTAACTTAGCCATGTAGATATTGTAATTTAAAGGAAAAATACCCGCCGCATAATTTGCGACGGGTATTTTTCTTACTTAAGTAGCTGAATTAACGAGGAACCTCAACTTCATCGAGGCGAACTGCTTCACCTGAGCCGGCTGACTCAAATGGAGTGAAGTCATACTCGTCATAGGCCGCATAAACCGCTGCCTTTGCTTCCTCCGTTGGCTCAACTCGGATATTGCGATAACGAGCAAGACCGGTACCAGCTGGAATCAACTTACCGATAATGACGTTCTCCTTGAGGCCAAGAAGTGGATCGCTCTTCTCAGAAAGCGCGGCATCAGTTAGAACTCGAGTGGTCTCTTGGAAGGATGCAGCTGACAACCATGATTCAGTTGCAAGTGATGCCTTCGTGATTCCCATAAGTTCTGGACGACCAGATGCTGCCTTGCCACCAGTTGTGACAACGCGACGGTTTTCTGTCTCAAAGCGACCACGTTCAACGAGTTCACCTGGAAGTAGATCAGCATCTCCCGCTTCAAGCACTGTGATGCGCTTGAGCATTTGACGAACAATTACTTCGATGTGCTTATCGTGAATACCAACACCTTGTGAGCGGTAAACAGATTGAATTTCATTTACCAAGTGAACTTGAGTTGCACGTGGTCCAAGAATACGAAGAACTTGCTTTGGATCAATTGCGCCGACAACCATCTTCTGGCCGACATCAACGCGTGAACCTTCTTCTACAAGTAACTTCTGACGACGTGTAATTGGGTAAGCAACTTCTTCGCCACCATCATCTGGTGTAACGATGATCTTCTTACCCTTTGCATCTTCGCGGAATGAAACAACACCCGCAGTTTCTGCAATTGGTGCAACACCCTTAGGTGTGCGTGCTTCAAAGAGTTCAACGATACGTGGAAGACCGTGAGTGATGTCATCACCTGCAACACCGCCAGTGTGGAAGGTACGCATTGTTAGCTGTGTACCTGGCTCACCGATTGATTGTGCTGCAATGATTCCGACTGCTTCACCAACTGCAACAAGTTGACCTGATGCAAGTGAGCGACCGTAGCAAGCTGCGCACTGTCCGACCTTGCTATCGCAAGTAAGAACTGAGCGAATCTTTACTTCGTCTACGCCTGCTTCAACAAGTGCTGCAATAACACGATCGCCAAGATCTGTGCCAGCAGTAGCAATTACTTTGCCATCAACTTCGATGTCATCAGCAAGTGTGCGACCGTACACAGATGTTTCAACGTGATCGTGCTTTACAAGTCCACCTGATTGTTGACGAGATGCAATCGGAAGTGTGAGACCGCGATCAGTACCGCAATCTTCTTCACGAATAATTACATCCTGTGCAACGTCGCAGAGACGACGAGTGAGGTAACCAGAGTCAGCCGTACGAAGCGCTGTATCTGCAAGACCCTTACGTGCACCGTGAGTAGAAATGAAGTACTCAAGCACTGAAAGACCTTCGCGGAAGTTTGACTTAATTGGGCGAGGAATAATTTCACCCTTTGGGTTTGCTACAAGTCCGCGCATACCTGCGATCTGACGAATCTGCATCATGTTTCCACGAGCACCTGAAGTAACCATCATCCACACTGGATTGACGCGAGGGAAGTTTTCTTCCATCTCTTTACCAACTTCAGCTGTTGCCTTTGTCCAGATCTCAATGAGTTCTTGACGGCGCTCGTCATCAGTGATGAGTCCCTTTTCGTATTGTGATTGAACCTTGTCTGCCTGTGTTTCATAGGTTTCAAGAATTTCAAGTTTACGAGGAGGTGTAACAACATCTTCGATACCGATAGTTGCACCGGCACGTGATGCCCAGTGGAAACCAAGTGACTTAAGTGCATCGAGAGTTTCAGCAACGACAACCTTTGGATAGAACTCTGCGAGTTCATCAACGATTTGTCCTAGTTGCTTCTTTGTTACATCAACATCTACGAAACGGAAATCTGCAGGAAGCGCTTCATTAAATAATGCGCGACCAACAGTTGTTGAAAGAGTTTCACCTGT
>RGSB01000056.1 GCA_010032875.1 Actinomycetota bacterium
GAAGGTTTTGCATTCTTGCGTACTCACTCTGATGCAATTCGTGGAATTCTTGCAACAGCAGTACAGCGCGGTGGAATTACAGCACTGACACTAACTGCGCTTTTATTAGAGCGCAATACATTTAATTCGCCATCAGATCCTGAAGCTGGCCTCAAAGGGTTTGGGATTGTATTAACTATTGCCGGAATCGGAATCACACTTGGTGCACTCACTGCCCCTTATGGTGTTGCACGATTCGGTCGCCATCGTTGGATTAAATGGTCAATGCTTTTGAGCTCTTTTGGGCCACTCATACTTGTCGTTTCACAGACCGAAATTGCTTTGGCGCTGACAGGATTTTTTGTTGCACTGTGTGGGCAAAATGTGAAAGTTACGAATGACGCTTTAGTGCAATCCAAGATTGATGATTACTACCGTGGTCGTGTATTTGCTGTCTATGACGTATTAGTAAATGGCGCAATTGTTAGTGGTGGATTAATTGCAGCACTCATGCTTCCAACAAGTGGAGTCACTCCGTGGGTTCCAGCTCTTGTTAGCGCGATCTATTTGTTGGTCGCGTTGCGCTTACTTCATCCAAGTAAGTTCTATCTCAGGACTTAGTTTTCCACCACGCAAGCAGCTCTTTGGTTGCTGCCTCCTCGCCAATTGGTCCGCGTTCTAAACGAATCTCCATTAAGAAATCCAATGCACGACCAACATCTGCAGATGGCTTGATTCCGAGTATCTGCATGATTTGCGCGCCATCTAGATCAGGGCGAATCTTTGATAGCTCTTCTTGTTCCATTAATACTGCAATTCTGTTTTCTAAACTGTCATAAGTGGCAGCAAGGCGTTGTGCTTTCTTTACGTTGCGAGTGGTGCAATCTGCACGTGTTAAAACATGTAAATGCGTGAGCAATTCACCCGCGTCGCGCACATAGCGACGCACAGCAGAATCACTCCATTCGCCATCTCCATAACCATGAAAGCGAAGATGCAGTGCAATCAATGTTTCTACAGCTTCGATTGTGTGATTATCAAAGTGCAACGCTTTTAAACGCGTAACAGCAAGGCGTGCGCCAACAATTTCGTGATGGTGAAATGAAACTCCACCGCCTTCGATGAGTGCGCGTGTCTTTGGTTTTCCGATGTCATGCATAAGAGCTGCAAGGCGAATAACAAGATTTGGACCATCTAAACGGTGTTCTAGTGCAATAGCTTGTTCGAGCACTGTCAGTGAGTGTTCATAGACATCTTTGTGATGGTGATGTTCGTCGATTTCTAATTGCAACTTAGGAATCTCGGGCAAGACGATTGCGGCTAGCCCTGTTTCAACAAGAATACTTATTCCTGCGCGCGGATTTTTTGACATGAGTGTTTTTACAAACTCATCACGCACGCGCTCTGCAGAAATAATTGAGATGCGATCTGTCATTGATTTCATGGCGGCTAAAACATCTGGAGCAATCTCAAAATCTAGTTGGCTCGCAAAACGAGCAGCACGCATCATGCGTAGTGGGTCATCAGAAAATGATTGCTCGGCGCTACTTGGCGTGCGCAGTAACTTTTTTCCTAAATCTTCTAATCCATTAAATGGGTCGATGAATTCGGGTTTATCGCTCGTAAGTTCAAGTGCCATTGCGTTAACGGTGAAATCGCGGCGTGACAAATCGCCTTGAATATCTTTTCCGTATTGCACTTCTGGTTTACGACTCTGTGGGTCATATGTTTCGCTGCGATACGTAGTTACTTCAACAGTTGTGTCTCCGCGTTTTCCTGCAACTGTTCCAAATTCAATTCCGGTTTCCCAAATATGTTCTGCCCACGTAGAAAGAATTTTCTTCGTTTCTTGTGGTTTTGCATTAGTTGTGAAATCTAAATCATTTCCAAGTCGGCCAAGAATTGCATCACGTACTGGTCCACCAACTAACGCCAATGTAAAACCTTCTGCTTTAAAGGCAGCAGCGAGTGAACTGGCTAGTGGTGCGCGTTCAATCAGAGAACGGATTGCAAGTTCTCCTGCGGCGCCAAGTGCTGTACTCACAATAAGTAAGGTTAGAGCAGTAGCCTTGCTCCATGATCCCGGCACCTGGTGCGGGCAGCGAAGGTACGAAGAAAAAGCGGAAGCGCAGACGCCCCGCCAATCGCGCCCCACAAACTTCTACATCTGGCACGGCCCCAACTCCTAGTAAAAAACCTGCGCGTCCATACGCCAAGCGCGTTGATGAAGTTAGCGCCGGTGGGCTCGTTATCGATAAGAGTGGTTTGCAGGGTTTATTAATTGGTCGTCGCGATCAAAAAGATCCAACGGGTAAAAAACTTTTATGGTCGCTGCCAAAAGGGCACATAGAAGAGGGTGAAACTCCAGAACAAGCTGCAATTCGTGAAGTGGCCGAAGAAACTGGAATTGATTCACAAATTACACAATCTCTCGGTGTGATTGATTTTTGGTTTATGGCTGGTGGAAAACGAATTCATAAAACTGTTCACCACTTTATATTTAAAGAAACTGGTGGCTTGCTAGCACCTCAAGAGAGTGAAGTTGATGAAGTGGGTTGGTTTCCACTTGCTGACATAGTCGGATTGCTTGCTTATCCTGATGAGAAAAAACTCATTGCAAAGAATTCAGAGTTGTTGGTATGAAGAAATTACTTCTTTTCTTCCTCGTTGCATTATTTGTAATGCCTGCACCCGCGCACGCAGAATCTCGAGAAGTTCAGATCACAGACACGATGCACCGTAATTTTGATGGGACCTTCAGAAATGACGACTTAGCAAAAGAAATTGCTGCAGGTGGTCGGCTGTGGAGTTTGATTTTCTCAACTGATTTAACACCGCGGATTTGGGTAATCGATGCTGCACTCATTGAAGATATAACAGCGATGACTCAGCCGTATGAGTTGCGTGATGGAACACAGTTAGATGCTTCCATTGAAGCCGTTGCATTTTTGTCACGACTTAAGAGCATTACAAGGAATGCACAAGTTGTGGCGCTGCCGTACGGAAACCCAGATCCACAATTAGCGCGCGAGCTGGCGCCCGGTGAACTTAATTATTATTACAAAACTGCTCAGACTCGTTTGGCAACCGCATTGAGCCGTCCAGTTCGAAGTGAGCCGTTGGCTGAATGGAGTAAAGGGCGAACATATTTTTCTAAAGAGTTGCGCAATCGTTATGCCACCAATCGCAAAGCAATTAGCGCGCTATCAACTGTTGTAGATCCTGCTGAATTAGCTGACATTCGTGCGCAATTAGGACGATTGATGTCTCCATCTCTGAGTCAGACCGATCGCTCATATTTTTCTTTCAATGCTTCTCAGGAAGTATTTAAATATAAAGAGCGGTTGAAAATTTATGCAGGTAAGTACCAACTCACATCTGCCAAGAGTAAGTTGCCAATCACTCTTGCCAATGGTTTTAACTCTGTCGTTAAGGTTAATTTAAATTTATCTCCGGGCTCTTCTCGTATTAGCGTTGATGGAGTTAAAGAGATAACTCTCGAACCTAAATCAAAGACACAGATTTCAGTTCCTATTGAAATTTTTGCGCCGGGCCAGACTTATATAACTGCTCAATTCGTAAATGATCAGGGCCGCCTGATTGGTGATCCCGTTGAGTTATCCCTGAATCTGACAGTTATTGATTCTCGTGTTGCTTGGTTTACTACGGGAGCGGCAGTACTTTTATTCCTGGCCGCGATTGCCCAGAGTGTGCGACGAGTGCGGAGGGCGCGTAAGTGAAAGAACACGAATTATTCCGCGCATCTAGCGTGATGGCTGTCGGCACAATTATTTCTCGTATCACTGGTTTTATCGGTGGTGTTGTAATGATTGCAACACTTGGCACCGCATTACTTGCAGATGCCTTCAACGTTGCAAACACCATGCCCAATATTTTGTATAACTTACTTGTTGGTGGTGCGCTCACCGCAATATTTGTTCCACAACTTGTTCGTGCATTCGATGATGCTGATGGTGGACACTTATTCGCTTCTAGGCTTGTTACAACGATTAGCGGAATTTTATTAATTCTTGTTGCTGTCGGTGTGATTTTTGCGCCACAACTTGTTTATATATACGCACCTAGTTTTTCAACTCCTGGCTTTGAAACTGAACGTGAAATTGCTATTGCCTTTACGCGTTACTGCTTGCCACAAATTTTCTTCCTTGGTTTGTTTACGATGCTTGGACAAGTGGCAAATGCGCGCGGATCTTTTGCACCGCTGATGTGGGCACCCATTGCCAATAACCTCGTTGTTATTGCAGTCTTTTCTGCATTTTTATTGACCTGGCCAACTGTTTCAGTTGATTCAATAACTTCGACCCAGATTCAAATTCTTGGCTGGGGAACAACTGCTGGCATTGTTATTCAAGCATTAATACTCATTCCAGTCGTAAAGCGATCGGGCATAAAGATTCGCCCCAAATGGGGTGTTGCTGGTTTAGGCAAATCATTCTCACTGGCCGGTTGGACTCTTGTATACGTTTTAATCTCTCAGCTCGGCTATTTGATTACCGTAAATGTTGCGACAACTGCCGCTGTTGAAAGTGCAAAGGCTGGAATCACAACGGGTGTTGGTTTTACCCCATTTAAGAATGCTTATTTGATTATGTTATTGCCGTACTCAATTGTGACAATTTCTATTGTCACCGCGTTATTGCCGCATATTTCTAAGTTGGCAATTAATAAAAAGATTGATGATGTTAAAGGCCAATTACTGCGCGCGATTAAAACCGTGGGTGTTTTAACAATTCCTAGCTCTGTGGCTTTCTTGCTATTCGGTCCACTTATTACAGAGGTTCTCTTCTTTAGTATCGATAAGAATGACAGTATTTATGTTGGCTATGTTTTATCTGCACTGAGTCTTGGATTAGTCGCTTTTTCAATTAACTTAGTCCTGATTCGTGGATTTAACGCCTTCGAAGATACCCGCACACAAGTTCGTTCCATCCTGATAATTAATATTATTTCAGTAGCGCTCTCATATTTATTCTTAGCAGTATTGCCAAGTAAATGGGTGACTGTCGGTTTGGGTATTGCG
>RGSB01000057.1 GCA_010032875.1 Actinomycetota bacterium
AGTTTGTACTTCAACTTTGAAGATATGAATGAGTTGTTATTTCATGATCACACCACACCATCTGCTGAAGCAGGTTTTAGAAAGATTTTGGCGACAGATGGAGCACAGCCATACGTTGCAGCTTGGTGGCCACCAGGACACATAATCGGCTACGAACACACATTTACTCATGAAGTTTATGACTTTGTAGTTGCTATTGATAAAAATTCAAACCCATCTCCTTCGTTTGCTGACGGCTTGTACGTACAGCAAGTTCTTGATGCGGTTGAAGCAAGTGCAGAAAATAAATCACAACTCACTAACGTGAAATAGAAGGAGAATAAAATGCCACGTCCAGTAACGCTCTTCACCGGTCAATGGGCTGATCTTCCATTTGAAGAAATGTGTCGCCTTGCCTCTTCGTGGGGATACGACGGATTAGAAATTGCATGTTGGGGTGATCACTTTGAAGTTGATCGCGCACTTAACGAACCTGGATACATCGAAGGTCGTCATGCGATTTTGAAAAAGTACAACCTCAAGGTATTTGCAATCTCTAACCACCTTGTTGGCCAAGCGGTATGCGATCATCCAATTGATGAGCGCCACAAGGGAATTTTGCCTTCACGTTTATGGGGCGATGGAGACCCAGAAGGCGTTCGTCAACGTTGTGCAAATGAGATGAAAGACACCGCACGCGCAGCAGCAAAGTTGGGTGTAAAGGTTGTTGTTGGATTTACTGGTTCATCAATTTGGCACACAGTTGCTATGTTCCCACCTGTTCCACCAGCAATGATTGATGCCGGATATAAAGACTTTGCTGATCGTTGGAATCCAATTTTGGATGTGTTTGATGAAGTGGGCGTTAAATTTGCACACGAAGTTCATCCATCAGAAATTGCTTATGACTACTGGACAACTGTTCGCACTCTTGAAGCAATTAAGCATCGTCCAGCATTCGGTTTGAACTTCGATCCAAGCCACTTCATTTGGCAAGATCTTGATCCCGTTGGATTCCTATGGGATTTCAAAGATCGTATTTATCACGTGGACTGCAAAGAGTCAGTTAAACAACTAAATGGTCGCAATGGCCGTTTAGGTTCTCATCTTCCATGGGCTGATCAACGACGCGGATGGGACTTCGTGTCAGTTGGTCATGGTGATGTTCCATGGGAAGCATGTTTCCGCATGCTCAACGCAATCGGTTATAACGGTCCAATCTCAGTTGAATGGGAAGACGCTGGAATGGATCGTTTAATTGGTGGACCTGAATCACTGGAGTTCATTCGCAAGATGTGTGCGATTGAACCACCAGCTGCATCTTTTGATGCTGCCTTCTCCTCGGGAAACTAATCTAAATACCAAATCAACGCCCGCTTCGCTCCTTCTACCTGTTCTTTAGGAGTGCAGCGGGCGTTTTGGTTGTGCACCTATTATTTTCCTATGAAAACGTGGAGCGCCATAGTTTTATCTGGTGGCACGAATAAACGTTTCGGTTCTGATAAATCCGTCGCGTTATTGCACGGACTAACTCTTTTGGAAAATGTTTTAACTTTTATTCCCAAAGAAGTCAAAACCGTGATTGTTGGTAAAGATGTTTTCGAAGAACCACCTTTAGGCGGACCAGTCGCAGGGATTGCTCGCGGATTACAAGAAATAGATTCCGAGTTCGTGGCAGTAACAGCTGTTGATATGCCCTACGGAGCTTCACTATTTGCGCACTTGCTTGATGCAATCGAAAATGATGCTGCCATGCCATCGGATGAGCAAGGATTTAGGCAACCACTATGTGGAATCTATCGGCGCACTTCATTACTTGCAGCCATCGAAAAACTTGGCAATCCGCATGGTCAATCCATGCGCGCGCTCTGTGACTTACTTGTTATTGATCATGTGCCAGTTGATTCTCGAGCGCTCATTGATATCGATACGCCCGAGGATTTAATAAGTGCCCAATCCAGCCCTAGGATTACCTGATTATGAGCGAGAAGAAATTAACCCATCTCAATGCTGATGGACAATCACATATGGTGGATGTGAGTGGACGTGATGTCACCGTGCGCACCGCGCAAGCAAGCGGACACGTAAAAATCTCTTCTGAAGTGATTGTGATGTTGCGAGATAACACTGTTCCTAAAGGTGATGTCCTAGCAACTGCTCGAATCGCAGGAATCATGGGAGCAAAGCGAACTCCAGAATTAATGGAAACGTCCGTGAAAGCTGCAATCATCACTGCAAGTGCACGTGCATCTGCTGGAGTGTATGAAGATAAAAGTGGAGAAATACTTAAAGCTGGATTGATTTCTTTGGGCTATGAAGTGCCAGATGTGGTCATCGTGCCGGATGATCTGAAGCAAATTTCGGATGCGATTGCATCAGCCCTTGCTATGAAAACAGATCTGATTGTTACAACAGGTGGTACAGGTATTTCACCAACAGATGTAACACCCGAAGCTACTGCGCCACATATTCAAAAATTGTTACCAGGAATTCCAGAAGCTCTTCGCGCGTACTCGCGTGAAAAAGTTCCGACTGCTGACTTATCACGTGGTCTTGCAGGCACTCATTCATCAACGTTGATCATCAATCTTCCTGGTTCCCCTGGGGCTGTAAAAGATGGGTTAGTAATTATTGAACGCTTAGCTGGTCATATTCACGAGCAATTGCGCGGCAAAGACCATGGATAAGGTTTTTGTCACTGATCAAGTGATTTCTGCAGCGCATTTAGCCACTCTTGTGCAGGACAACAAATCTGGCGCAGTCGTAACTTTTAGTG
Source organism: Actinomycetota bacterium (assembly GCA_010032875.1). Lineage (GTDB taxonomy): Bacteria > Actinomycetota > Actinomycetes > Nanopelagicales > Nanopelagicaceae > Planktophila. The sequence goes on from RGSB01000057.1 coordinate 2,756, forward strand.
GAGAAGTTCGCAATCATGATGGTGGTAAAGATGTAGCAACGCTTACCTATGAGATCCATCCAAGTGCACAAGAAGTACTGGCATCGATTGTTTCAGAAGTAAGTGCGCGCTTTGCAGTCAACGATAGCGCTCTTGTAAACACTGTGAAAGAAAAATTGCCGATATGGAAGCACCAAGTATTTACCGATGGTAGCGACCAGTGGGTTAACTTCGCATGAATACGTTAATTGACACATATGGGCGCGTGCACCGAAATCTGCGTGTATCACTGACTGATCGATGCAATCTACGTTGCACCTATTGCATGCCCAATGATTTTGCTGCGTGGTTGCCTTCAGACCATCAACTTACAACGGATGAATTAGTCCGCGTTATCGATATTGCAGTTAAGGAAGGTATCAATGAAGTTCGTTTAACTGGGGGAGAACCACTTCTTCGCCCAGATATCGTTGAAATTGTTGCGCGCATAAATGCAATTGAGAATGCACCAACTTTGACAATGACCACAAATGCTTTAACACTCGAAAAAGTAGCAAAGCCGTTGGCAGATGCTGGTTTAACTCGAATCAACATCAGCTTGGATACATTAGAGCGTGACCGATTTAAGTTAATGACTCATCGTGATCGCATCGATGATGTATTTGCAGGAATTAAAGCAGCGCAAGATGCCGGCATTAATCCAATCAAAATAAATGCAGTATTGCTCAAAGGTCTAAACGCTGATGAAGCACCAGCGCTTCTTGAATGGGCGCTCACGAATAATTTGGCACTGCGATTTATCGAACAGATGCCATTAGATGCAGGCGGTATCTGGGAACGTTCTTCACTTGTTACTGCAGATGATATTTACGCAGACTTGTCACAAAAGTATGAATTAACACCATGTGATGGACGCGGGTCATCTCCCGCTGAAGAGTTCTTTGTAAATGGAGGGCCAGCAACAGTGGGCATCATTGGCAGTGTTACACGCCCATTTTGTGGTGCATGTGATCGCCTTCGCCTGACTTCCGATGGCCAATTGCGTTCTTGTTTATTCTCACTTGAAGAGATGGATTTGCGCATCGCAATGCGCAGCGGAGCTAGTGATGAAGATATTGCGCAGCGTTTTAGAAAAACTGTTGCTGGAAAATTACCTGGTCATGGAATTAATAATCCTAAATTTATTCAACCGCAACGACCAATGTCTGCTATCGGCGGTTAAGCGCCACCTGCAAAACGTGGAAGTACATCGATAACGCTGCCTTCACCAATTTGCATTTCTAAATCAGCACACGCAACGCCATCAACCAGATAAGAACATTGGGGCAGCACGCTCTCTAATTCGCCATGAGTCTGAAGCCTTTGAATAATTGAGGCGAGAGAACCTGCTGGGCAATCAATATTTCCAGTACCAGCTTTTGCACGCGCAACTGCAAAGAGTCGGACCTGTACGGATGCCATGTGTCGAGTATAGGGTTTGCAGATGCTTGAATTCATAGCCATCGCCGCAGTTGGCCTACTCGTGGGCGTCATTAATGGAATGGCTGGGGGAGCATCGGTTATTTCATTTCCAGTAATCCTGGCAACGGGCTTGTCACCCGTCAGCGCTGCTATGACTAATGCGATTGGTATTACGCCAGCTAATTTTTTTGCTCTTATTGCAATACGCCATCGCATTAAAGAAATCTTTCGCCAATACTCCCAACTGATTTGGATCTCAATTGCAGCTTCGATACTTGGAGCTTTTGCACTCACACATGTTCCAGTCGAAGTCTTTGAAAAAATTGTTCCATTCCTGCTTCTATTCGCCACCTTGAGCCTCTTAATTAAAGTAAAACCAAAAGAAGATGAGAATTTTCAAGTAAAAGAAAGTGTTGGAATCGCTGCAAGCGGTTTTTATTGTGGTTATTTTGGCCCTGGCCAAGGTGTGATGGTGATTGCGGTCCTGGCTCGAGATGCTCGTAGAAATACGGCTGATCTAAACTCTGCCAAGAATTTAATTGTGGGTTGCACCAGTACAGTCTCAAACATCATCTATGTTTTCAGTGGCCTGGTTCATTGGACTTTCGTGGGAGCCCTACTTTTAGGTTCGACTATTGGTGGAACCTTGGGCGGGCGTTGGGCAACCCGAATGAGTCCTAGTTTTTACAGGGGCTTGGTCCTAGTTACTGGCCTAGGCGCTAGCGCCTGGCTCTTCGAGAAATACCTCTTCTAGCCACCTGTTTATTCGTATACAACTGATATA
>RGSB01000058.1 GCA_010032875.1 Actinomycetota bacterium
AGCATCATAGGGTTATACTTTATACTAAACTGATCTGTTCTATAGTTATCAACATATCGTTTATAATAATCTAACTTTCCACACTTGATATCTTCAATAAGCATATTAGTTGCATCTTTAATATCGTTAGGAACTACTTTATACCCTGCCTCAATATAAAACATATAGTCTGCACCTTCTGGAAAACTTACTCCACCCTTGAAGGTTTGAATATTTGCACTATCTCCAGTATCATACCAATCAAATGAGTCTGATGCTGCCATAGCAGTTCTTGCTGGTTTGCGCTCATCTCTATTCCAGTTATCTACACCAGCGACTGGATCTTTAATAATTGCTGTTTTATCTTTTGTAATGCTATAGTCATATTCATCAAGGGCTGGACCATCAGCGTCATCAACATCCCAAACCTTCTCAGCATTTTCATAAACCTTAAGAACCTTATATCCACGCATCCAAATAGGCATATAGTCTGTACCTTGTCCTACTATCTGTAGCCATTCTGTTGTAAAATAAAATCCATCTGGAACATAAGCATCAATAATTTGACGAGCCAAAGCCTCATATTCTCTATATTGTGCTATTTCTGTGGCAGTTGTTGCAAGTGTATTTGGGTCAACATATGGCCTTACTATTTCTAAATTGTCTTCAACAACAATATCTCCACGATTAGCACCATTTTTTTCATAAATTGTTAAGGCATAATATTCGTCATATTTGGCAAGAGTGTCTGATAGGGTATATGAAACCACAGAACTTGAGTTTGATGTAACCGCTACATCTACCAATTCTTCATTTCTATCATTACTTTCTATAACAAGAAAATATGATGTGCTTGCTGAGGGTACTGTATAGGTAACCTGAAGCGGGTATGGGGGAATTCTTAAAATCTCCATTAGTCTACACCGTAATGTCTTGCTAACTCTTGAGGAGTTGCTAATCTAACTCCCTTGCGAGAAAGCCACCAATCGGCTGCCTCCTTACTAACTATATTATAACCAACTTTGAGTGAGCCAATTTTTTTATCGCTATTATGCTTGTTTCGTTCTGAGTAAATAGCAACTTTTTCTGGCACCTTTTTTTTGGCTATTTGTACTACTTCTTTACCCTCTAAAATATTTAACATTTCTATTTTTGTTCTTGCATCTTGAAGATCAATATTATTTTTTTTTGCAAAAGATTTAATTTCAAATACACTTTTTGTTTTTAATTCTTCTATATTTAACATTTTATCCTCCACTGTCATTATACCAGAGATGCTAAAAGGGAGCGGGTTTTATGCCGCTCCCTTCTAATCCTGCTTATTTAATTTTAGGAATCTGCGCTGTCTGCGTCGCCATAAGCAACTGCATCCAACTCTTCCCATGCAATACCAAAGCGAACGAAAACTGTATATTCTACAGTATCCTTCTTTGGCTTGTATTCACGGTTTACCGTGATATCACGCTGGAAGCCCCAGACACGGTTCTCAGGGAATGTGAGATCTACATATCCTGCTGGATAGTAAGGAACCTCAAGTACATCCACTCCGAGTACACGGGTGGTACGAGAACCACCGAATGTCTGACCTAGACCATCAAGATATGCTTGACGGTTAGCCTGTGTGCTACCTGGTGTTTGTCCAGCAATCGCTTCAGCAATAGCATCAGCGAGTGTACCGTTATTCTTAACGATACCCTGGAATGCGTCAGTACCTGCATAGAACTTAAGATTGCTCTTAAGTGCACGATACTTACGTGGCATTGCAAGAATAATATCCTGCATTACCTGTGGAGTCCACTCGTTATCAGATACGGTAACATCTGCTTCATGAGCAGCGTTGCCTACTGTGCCACGAGTTTGCTTAATAAAGCCAGACATGATTGATAGGAAGTTGCCTGTAGCACCATCACCGTTAATCGCTAGATCTTCAATGTCATTTGCGAATGCATTGGTCATCAAGCGAACGAGACGGTCTTCAAGAGCCGCTCCTTCAATATTGTCTTCTAGAGACTCAGTAGAAACTTCCCAGTCAAGACGAATCTTTTTGGTTGTTAGTTCTACTTTTGTAAATGTTGCGCCTGCGTTTGTGTATGCGTCATCTGCTTGTGCAGCAGCACGGATTACACGCTCACCTACGTTGACCTTTTCGATCTCCATAGTGTTTGCTCGCATTGTAACTCTACGACCATCCTTGGCGAGAACTGTTGCATCCCACACGTAGTCGATAAAGCGGCGAGCCTGCTCAGGGTTTAGAATACCACTGTTGCTTCCTGTTGGGTTTACTGCGTTAGGTCCAGTAATTGAACCGAAAGTTCCGCCAGTAACGTTACCAAGAGAAGTAGCAGGAGATACGTTGCTGTCACGATCAGTAGCAGTTGCGCCACCAATCCCGCCAGATACGAAAGCACCCGCTTCAGCAGCCTTAATTAATTGTTCTTGTTCCGACATATTGTTCACCTCCATTTGGTTTATGTTCACTTAAATAGGTCGGCATTTGTGAGGAAACGTCCGCCCCATAGGGATTTTTGAGTCTTCATTTCTGAAAACTCCTGCACGATCTCGCCTAGATCGCCAGACTTGCGGAAAGCGGTATCTGCTTCTACTGCATCTACTCGCTTGCCAAACTCATCGAAAGAACCCTTTACTTCTTTGACCTCACTTGCTACAGACTTAACTTCACCTGTAACGGTTTCAAGGGACTTTGTAATTGCATCAACGTTAGCCTGAAGTGACTTAACGGTGTCTGCTAGACTGCTCAAGGCATTAGTTAGAGAATCTTTAATGTCTGTTACATCTTTGGCGATATCTGTAACAACATCTTCTTTCTTCTCTACAACTTCTTCTGTTGAAGGAGCAACTTCATCAGCCTTAGCAATTTCAGTATCAACAGGTGCTTCTTCAGCAACTGCTGGTGCCTCTTCTGCTACGACTTCTGCTGTAGCCTCTGGAGCAACCTCAACATTTTCAACAACTGGTGCTGCTTCGGCTGGTGCCTCTGCTACAACTTCTGTTTCTTCTGTCATAGGATTATCCTCCTTAGTCATCTTAATTGTCCTAATGCCTTTTGCACTATCAACTAAGAACTTTAATGTTTCAATATTGTCATCGCCCGACTCAACAAAACCAATGTTTGACATTGAAGTATCGCAAGTAGGACATGCTTCCTTATCTTCAGGAGATAGACGAACAATATCGTCTTGTTTGCACCAATACACTGTATCAACTACTGCTTTTGCCAAATACCCGCCGAGTTGTCCTTTTTCAATAGAGATAACATTAGCGAATTGGTTAGCAGGATTATCTACGAGTGATAATTCATGCAATTCATACTCTTTAATTATACGCACTGATTTATCCATATCTGCATTAAACTCATCATCAAACTTTTTGATGTTTCCACCGATTGAAAAACCAGTCAAAGTTCCATCAAGAACTTTTTCCCATGTATCTTGTGCACCTTTAGAAACATATGCAGAAACATAAACTCCACTATAAAACTTCTTTGTTTCTGGATCAAAGTAACGATCCTCTTTAAAAGAAACAACCTTACCGACAGCACTGGGTTGATGCATTTCACGAAGGTTGCCACGGAACTTTTTAAAAGCAGTCATGCTTGCTTCCGTAGTTACAATGTCATTTTGTTTATCAATGTTATCTAGTGTTGCAAAACCTGATACAATACGACGTTCCTGATCAATTTTGCCAATGGGCATAGAAAAGCGAACGCTGTCGCCTTCTGTAACCCAGTGTGCTTTGTTTATAATCATTGCAGGTTAATTATATCATCCGTTTATATCACTATGTGGATATTATGTGGATGAACGCCCTTCTCCCTGTGGATTTCTTCCTGAAATTGTGGATGGAGAATCAGAGTTATTATTTGTTCTTTCGGTATCTCTTTGTCGATTCCCTGCCAAATCTGCCCTAGCATCAGTAGCCTGACGTGGACTCATAACAAATGGGCTATCTCCGTCTGGACGTTGTGGAAGATCTAACTTCTCACGAGCCTCGTTAGGAGTCATAACCTGAGTCTTAACATAGCGTTCCAAAATCTGAGACTGTGCAATTTCGTCTGTTAATGTTAGTTCGTTAAACTTCAACTCAAGAACATCAGTTTTTTCTTTAACAACCTTATTAATCATCTTTTCTAGGTATCTTTGGGCTGGACGTGATACCTGTTCTTTAAATGTACGATCTTGAGAAATCGCAGCCGCAATAGCGGCAGAATCAGAGCCACCAAGTTTAGAAATAGGAACCTGATGAGCAATCAAAATATCATCACGATTTTGCTTACGATATTCTTTAAATGATCCTTCTTGAATACCGTTTTCGATAGGCTCCATCTTAAATTCAACTTTATTGTTTTCACTATCGCCTGGAAGTGGAATATAAAGAGTTCTATGAGACTGAGCCTTTAGGCCTGTCTGCAAGAATCTAAACATCTTATCTTCAGCATCAGCAGATAACTTAGCGCCCTTTACTGTAATAACATAGCGTGGAACAGCCTTGTTTTCAAAGTAATCAATATTATATTGAGATGCTAATTGATCACCGATTAGAGAAGGTAATGCAGAAAGAATATCTGGAATGCCATAAAATGTATTTAGTGGTGAGTATTGCTTAAGATGAATAATCTCATTTGGTCTTGGATCCGAAGTTACTGGGTTTGCATTTCTTGCACCAAAGTTACGGAAGTAAACAATCTTATTTCCAATAATCTGCAAGAAGCCATCTTTTAAACGACGAACACGAACTGTAGTTGCTGGAATATGTCCAATATAACCAATCTCGCCATTTACCTTACGACCAACCTCAAGAAATCCATTACCTGTAGCCTGTAGATCTGTATAAACCTTTTCCATTGTAGTTGTAAATGAGTCAT
>RGSB01000059.1 GCA_010032875.1 Actinomycetota bacterium
CCTGATAGATGAAGTTAGAAACAATTGCGTTGCGGTTCTTATCCATTGAAAGTGGACCTGTTGGTGTATCCCACTTCAATGTTGATAGAACCTTGCGGTATGCAGCATGATTATTTGAAAGGTCACCCTTTACAGCTACAAGACCTGCAAGCATTGACTTAGCTGAGTTATAGCCAAGTACGTTGAAGATATTTGGTGTTGTACCAACTGATGCAAGATCCTTCACGAACTTATCCCACAATGGAGACTTGTATGAAGAGTCAGGAACTGGTCCACCAGCGATTGTGTTAAGCGCTGCATCACCAAGATCTGCCTTTGAACCAAGAACAGAACCATCAACAAGAATTGCTCCACCAATAAGTGGCTTCTTGAGACCGAACTGTGCAGCTTGCTTCAAGAACTGAACAGCGTCAGCTCCACCAAGTCCTGCGTACACAGCATCGATGTCCTTTGGAAGTGCAGCGATTTGTGATGAGTAGTCCTTTGTACCAAGTGCTGGCCATTGAGCTGCAACGATTTGTCCGCCTGCCTTACAGAAACCAGTAGCGAAGCCACCAGCGTTTGCGTAAGGGAATGAGTAATCGTCAGCAATGATTGCAACCTTGCGGTATCCGAGGTTCTTGTAAGCGATTTCACCTACACCACCAGACCACTGTGCTGCATCGCCGTGGAAACGGAAGAAGTTCTTTGATTTCACACGGTTTGTTGTTTCTGATGCAGATGATGCAGTGTTAATAAATGTTACTGAAGGAACCTTCTTTGAGTAGTTAGCAATCGCAACACCTTCGTCACCTGATAGTGGTCCGAATACGATATCAACCTTGTCCTTCTCAACAAGCTTCTTAGCCTTTTCAAGAGCTAGCTGTGGAGTTGCATCGGATGCTTCTTCGATAACAACAATCTTCTTTCCACCAACTGTGCTGTTGATTTCCTTAAGAGCCAAGTTAAGACCCTTAGTGATTTCTGGCGCTGGACCAGCAAATGGACCAATGGTCGCATTGATGAATCCGATTTTGATCGTACCAGCGGCTTGGCTTGAGGGTGCTGTTACTAAGCCAGCTGCAAGTACACCTGCTACAACGCCAACAATGGCGGTGCGGCGCATACGTTGTGCCTTCATGTATCTCCCCTGTTCGGTGTGTAGTTGAAGAATTTCCTCAACTGTTGTGTCGGAACTGCCTGACGCTAGTTCTGAACAAATCTGTCTTCGCCAGAAGACAGAAACTTAAGTGTTTGTTCATGCTGATGCACCAGCCTTCTTTGCACGGCGCGCACGAACTTGTGCTGTGATTCCCATTAATCCTTGAGGTGCAAGCAGTAATACAACAATAAATAGAATGCCAGTCGCTCCAACGTAGTACTGAGTGAAATCTTGAATAATTGCTTCAAAGACAGCAATCAAAATTGCACCAACAAAGGCTCCGCCTAGATATGTTGCGCCACCAACGACGACAATGACAAGCAAATCAATTGAACGGATAAGCCCAACGCTATCTGGAGAAATATTAGTTACGTAGAAAACACCCATCACTCCGGCAATCGATGCTATAAATGCTGAGAATACAAATGCAATCATTTTAAGGGGCATCGTGCGATAACCCATCGAAATCATTCGATCTTCATTGTCGCGAACTCCTTTAAGAGCAATTCCAAAGGAAGTTTTTTCGAGGAATTTGCAGAGCGCAAAGAGAACAATGGCAATTCCTAGGAATAAGTAATACAGAGGTGTTACGTAAGCAAAATCCATTCCAAAAATAATTGGGCTTGGGATGCTGTTAATTCCAGTGTGTCCGCGAGTAATTTCTTGCGCTTGGTTTGCGAAGGAATAAAGTCCAAGAGTCACAGCAAGTGTAAGCATAAAGAAGTAAACGCCCTTGGTCTTGAGTGCGATCCAACCGATTAAGACGCCAGATAACGTTCCAGCCAATATTGCAAGTGGAACTGAAGTTCCGAATTTAACATTGTGATTAACAGAGCTAATTGCAACGATATATCCAGATACGCCAGAGAAGAAGAGTTGCCCAAGTGACATCAAGCCAAGGTTGCGATTAAGGAAAGACATACTCAAAGCCGCAACACCTAGCCAAATTGCACGAGTGCCACCGCTTGATACCCAAAACTCAGGATCTGGCGTGATGAAAGGAAAGGCAATCGCCAAAGCAACTACGACTACGTACGTAACTCTTTTTCTGTTCATGATTTTCATTGTTTCTTACCCAAAATTCCCTGAGGGCGAAACGCCAGAATAAGAATAAGCATGGCAAAGGTAATAATTCCAGCAAATGTTGGGAAATAACCAGTTGCAAATTGACCAATAACGCCAACTAGGAATGAACCAATCGCTACACCACCAATTGAACCTAGACCGCCGATGATCACAACTTGCAATGAGAAGAGAAGATAATCACCATCTGTTCCCATACCAAACGAGTTAGTGGTTCCACCTACTGCGCCAGCAAATCCAACTAATAATGATCCAAGGAAAAAGATCCAGATAAAGACTGCTTGCACATTTATGCCAAGAGCAGAGACCATGGTTGTGTCATCGACACCTGCGCGAATAATTGCACCGTAGCGAGTCTTTGAAATAAATACCCAGAGTCCAATTGCCACGACAATTGCAAGTATTAATACGAAAATTCTAAAGAATGGATATGACAGACCTAGGCCCGGAATCGGCACTGAGAATGTCAGGCTTTCAGGAATATTAGTTTGGTAATACTCGCCACCGAATATCGCAAGCATTGCTTGCGCAAGTACAAGTGAAACGCCCAAAGTAATAAGTGCTACACGCAACTCTTCATACTGAAATTTGCGTAACAACAGAACATATACAAGTGTTCCGAATACACCGAGTGAAAGTGCGCCAACAATTGCTCCGTAGAGCCAATTTCCAGTTTTATCTGCAATTGTCCATGAAATATAACCAGCTAATAAATAAAAAGCACCGTGCGCTAAATTAATGACGCGCATCAAACCAAAAATCAGTGTTAATCCGCTGGCCACAAGAAAATACAAACCAGCAAGTGTTAAACCATTAAGAAAAGTAAAAATGAACTGCGTCATCAATACCCCTCTCCATGAGTACTCCAGCTTGTATCTACCCCTGTATACAAGTGCAGGTGCAGGGGGCAAGTCAATGGACTTGGCAAAGATTTTCCAGCGTTATACATCTGTTATTTAGCCTTGGTCCCCGAAAAATGGCGCCATGGACGAGACGATTTCGTGCATATTGACCCGTAAGTGACCAAGGTGGCCTTCGACCGCTTTCTTGATAGCGCTCATGTCTTTTCCAATAATGGCTTGGGCTATTTCTGTGTGTTCATCAGAGCACGTCACTAAATCGCGAGCCCCAGAAACAGAACGTGCCCAGAAACGTTGAATACGTCGACGAGTCACTCTGGAAACTTCAGCAATCATTTCATTATTTGCAGCACGCATGACCGTTTCATGGAAAATCTTGTCATGTGAAATCCAAGCATCTCGATCTCCTTTAGCTGCTGCAACTGACATGCTTGCTGCAGACTCTCGCAATACTTGAGCGCCAGCATTATCAATATTTTTTGCAGCCCTTTGGAACATATATGTGTCGCAAAGAATTAAGAGATCAAGTGCTTCATCAACATCTTTTGCTGTCAACATTGCAACGGTAAAGCGACCTGCTTCACCGCGCTTAACGATTCCTTCTGTTTCTAAACGTTTAAGTGCCTCGCGAACTGGAGTGCGACTGACTCCTAGTTCTGCAGCAAGTTTGTTTTCAGAAATTTGAGAATTCGTTGGAATTCGAAAAGAAGTAATGGCGGCTATGAGCCATTCGTATGCGTCATCGCCAAGGGATTCCGAAGTCTTCGGATCTAACTTGGCAACGCTTTTCTTAGCAGCCATTACTTCATCTCCTTACAATTGAAATTACTTAATCAAACGCGATTAAGAAATTCACGATTCTTAACGTTAACAGGAACCTTCATTAATTCAAGGACACCCTTTGAAACGTGAGTGCTGTAACGGTGGAATGCTTCTTCACCCTTAGCTTTTGTCGCACGCATTGGGTTTCCGATGATTCCGTTCTCGACGAATTCGTGGTGATCCATAGGGAACTGGAAGTACTGATATCCCTCAAACTCCACATCCGGCATACCGTCATCTTTTGAGAATGATTTAGGCAAGAACGCAGGTGTATGTGCACGAGTATCAACTGCACGCTCCATGCGTACCAAGTTATCGTTCCACGCCATATCTTGTGAGGTTTCAAGCTCACTGGAGTGCCATCCTGGAGTCTCCTCTGGTGGATTTTCCATTAGCCCAGCAAGGATTCCTGTATAGCGCTCCATATAGGGCTTCACGAACCCGATGAGCGCATTGGTTTCATAGCGCAATTTACGAAGAACTGGATCTACAACTTTGATATTTGATCCGTGGCCGTTGACGAAAATAATTCTGTTAAATCCGTGGTGGATGAGTGAACGAGCAACGTCATACATCAAGTTATTTAAAGTCTCTGCGCGAACAGTGATAGTTCCGCGACCTTGTCCTGGGCCGTACATGTGCTGTGGTGAATAGCCTGTCCAGATTGGTGGAGTATGCAAAATTCCAATTTGTTCTGAAACACGTGCAGAAACTTCTACAGCTGTAATTGTGTCGGTGTACAACGGTAAATGTGGGCCGTGTTGTTCTGTACTAGCCATTGGAACAATGACAACATCTTTTTCTGCAAGATACTCATTGATGTCTACGTATGAGAGATCTGCAATGTTCCATGAGCGGAACTTATTGCGGAAGGCATCATCCCCCGTTGTAATGTGTGGAACTTTTCTTGGGGGTGTTATGTA
>RGSB01000060.1 GCA_010032875.1 Actinomycetota bacterium
GATGTATTGGGGTATGAAGCAGCAGTTGCACTGCTTGAAGCAAAAATCATTACTGATGAGTCTGATCTTTTTGCTGTAACAAAAGAAAAGTTAATGACTTCAGAGTTCTTCACGAAAAAAGATGGTGAAGTAGGTGCCAATGTTGAAAAACTATTGGCTGCACTCGAAGGCGCAAAGACTCGACCGTTGTGGCGAATACTTGTTGCACTTTCAATTCGTCACGTTGGTCCAACTGCCGCCCAAGCGCTTGCAAGCAATTTTGGCTCGATGAAAGCAATTGCTGAAGCAAGCGCCGAAGAGTTAGCAAGTATTGATGGTGTTGGCGAAACAATTGCACAATCGATCACAGATTGGTTTGAGATTGATTGGCACAAATCAATTGTGAGCAAATGGGAAAAAGCTGGCGTAGTCATGGTTGCACAATCTGCGCCACAGTTGCCACAAACTTTGGCAGGACTGACTTTTGTTGTCACGGGTGGTCTTGAATCATTTACTCGCGATTCAATAGCCGAAACAATTGTTGCCCACGGTGGAAAAGCAGCATCGTCTGTATCTAAGAAAACAGATTACGTATTAGTTGGCAGTGACCCTGGTTCCAAGTTAGCAAAAGCCACCGAACTAGGCGTGCCTGTCATTGATGAGAGTCGCTTTAAGCAGATCCTTAGCGGTAATATCTAGCCATGATTTCACTTGCATCCGAAAAGCTACGCGAACTTCCAGCTCCGCCAGTTTTCTTTGGCCTCTTCGCATTCGGTGTTCTCTCTCTGCTTCTGTATTTAGTACTACGCCTCGACAGAGACTAATTTGAGACGGATTGGCATTTACGGCGGAACTTTTGATCCGATCCATAACGGTCACTTGCACGTCATTACACAATTAATCACACGTTCACTCGTAGATCAATTAATTCTTATTCCCGCAGGTTCTCCGTGGCTTCGTGAAAGCGCACCACTTGCACCAGGATTAAATCGATTAGCAATGTGCGAACTTGCACTATCTGATCTACCAGATTCAATCGGTGGACAAGTCGAAGTAAGTGATACAGAAATCAATCGCTCAGGTCCTACATACACAATTGATACTGTTCTAGAAATAAAGAAATCACATCCTGATGATGCGCTTGTGCTTATTGTGGGCACAGATGCGTATGCACAATTTGATAAATGGCATCGTCACGAAGAATTGGCTAAGTTAGTGGAAATAATCGTGATTGATCGTCCCGAATTTCCGGGTGCATCGACGCTGGATATTGGAGCCCTCAACGTTTCAGCAACTGCTGTACGAAGTGGTCACACCGAACTAGTACCCGATTTAGTTGCAACATATATAAAGGAGAGCGGTCTGTATGCCAGCAAGTAAAAGCGTTATTAATTTAACGCAAATAGCTGCGCGAGCAGTTGCCGAAAAACTCGGTACTGACATGATCGCGCTGGATCTTTCAGATCAGATGGTTCTCAGCGAAGTCTTCTTAATTGCAACAGGCGGAAATGTGCGCCAAGTAGATTCGATTGCAGATTTCGTAGAAGAAAAATTACGTGAGATTGGTGAAAAACCTGCTCGCCGTGAAGGTACTGAAGAGTGGGTATTACTTGATTACTCAGATTTAGTTGTACACATTCAAAGCACAACACTTCGTAATTACTACATGCTCGATCGTTTGTGGAATGACTGCCCACGTATCGAACTCGATATTGTTCGCGAAGAGATTGCCCAATAATGAGTAATCGCGTACTCCTGTGGCGTCATGGTCAAACTGATTGGAACGTTGCAAACCGTTTTCAGGGACACTCAGATATTCCACTTAATGAAGTCGGTAAAGCACAGGCAAAGCACGCCGCTCAAGTGTTGGCAGGCATGAAGCCAACAATGATTATTTCTAGTGATTTAGAGCGTGCACGTTTTACCGCCCAAGAGCTCGCAGATTTAGTAAACATCGAAGTCAGTGTTACACCTTTATTACGCGAAACAAATGGCGGGCAATGGGAAGGCAAGACCGGTGCACAAAATCGCGCCGATGACTTTGAAAACTTTGTTCGTTGGATTGATGGCGAAGATCATCCAGCTGGAACAACAGGTGAGCGCCGAAGCGAAGTAGCAGCGCGCGCAACTAAAGCGATTAACGATGCACTGGCAGGAAAAGATGACCAACTATTAGTGGTTACAACACATGGCGGAACAGCGCGCTGTGTGCTCGGACATTTATTGCAATTACCAATTTCACATTGGGGAGTTGTCGGTGGACTATCAAATGCATCATGGTCCATCGTTCAAACAAATCCACGTGGTTGGCATTTAGTAGAACACAACGCAGGATCAATTCCTGAACCAGTTTTTGGCGAAGAATCTGGGGCACCTGCAATGCCCGACTGGGTGAAGTAAGAGGGCAAAATGCCGAGAAGTAGTACTTTGACTATCAAGGTTTCAATTTTTCTTTTTCTACTTCTAACATTTTTTTTGCCTCAAAAAACTGCATACTCAGCAACACCCAAAGCTGGCGGCGCTTGTCAGAAAATTGGGCAGTCCATCAAATCTGGTTCAAATCATTTGGAGTGCAGATCGATTGCTAAGGGAAAAAAGGCGTACTTCGCATTGTCAAAGCAAGTAAAAGATTTAAAACCCCAACAGAGCCCCGAACCTTATACGACTTGTCGATTACCTGAACAAATTAAAAACAAACTTGATAATTGGACGGCACCATTATCAATTGCCTATCCCGCAAAAAAATCCACGTTGAATCCGATAGGTTCAAACTCTTACCTATTTTTCCCAATAGATTTTGCTGACGCAGTTGGTACTGGTTCGCCTGAAAAGATTTTGCAGCCAGAGGTAAAGAAAATCAACGAATGGCTCAATTGGTATTCAAATGGAAAAGCTTCCATGCAAATTGATTACCCAAAAAATTGGGTGAGATCTAGATATATGGCATCTGATTTAATAACTTTTAGAGACCCAGGTAATCCGGGAAATCCGAAAGGAAAATTATCTGATGCCCGACTTATTGAAGCTTTGCTCAGTGATGTTGAGAAAATTTATGACTTAAGTAAATACAAAGGTGTTTATTTTATGCCTTCGATGTCGGCTAAGAGTTTGCAGCACGGAGTATTCATTAATGGAACTTTTCAAACTTCGAAAGGAACTTTTTCTGGCGGAGGTTATGTTTATGCAAACACTGCTTTTGAACGTGAAGAATTCATCTGGGCCTTCGTCATGCACGATTTTTTGCATAGTTATGGATTGGCATTGCATGCACCTGATCAACAACTTCCTTTTGGCATTCAGAGTGCGGCAAACGGCGGTTTAGGAATTAATAAATGGGATTCGATGACCCTCGACTGGACACATCCTGAGGATGTTTATTGTGTATCAAAAACAAACTTGAAAACAGCTGAAGTTACCCTTGTTCCCATTGAAAGAGAACAAGAGGGAATTCAATCCATTATGGTCAAGCTTTCTGATTCACAAGTTTTAGTAATTGAGTCACATCGTCGCGATAAATGGGGAACGAAGTTTGTGCCAGGGTTCTATGGAATCACTACATTCTTGGTTGATACCAGTATTCAAAATGATCCATCAAAACCAGATTCTGAAAAAACTCGCTTTGCTAATTATCTTTTAAACTCAGCTACAAATCACGGAAGACTAATTAATCGTCAATACGGTGAGGACATTGATAAAAATGGTGTTCGAAAAGGCGGATGGGCCACTGTGCCCACTTGGGATTTAAATTATGTTTTGTATCTAGGAGAGTCATTTACAACGAACGGAATTAAAATTACTCTCATCAAATCAGGCGATAATGACACGGTTCGCATTGAGAAAATTTCTTAACTTTTTGGAACAGGCTGGGTGCGATAAGGTTTCGTGCACGGGGCTATGGCGCAGCTGGTAGCGCACCTGCATGGCATGCAGGGGGTCAGGGGTTCAAGTCCCCTTAGCTCCACATGAGTGATGTTCCATTAATTCCACGTCGTTGGAACGACGTTGATATCTCCGGCATTGAAGGAAAAAAATTCTTTATTACTGGTGGAACAAGTGGTCTTGGTAAAGAGAGTGCAGCAGCCCTTATACGTCGTGGTGCGCACGTAACAATTACTGCGCGTTCAGAACAAAAAGGTGCGGCAATGGTGGCCGAACTTGGTGGGAAAAATATTGATTACGCGCTCTTGGATCTCACTGATTTAGCATCCGTTAAAGCATGCGCAGCAGGTGTTAAGACAAATATTGATGTGTTGATTCTTAATGCTGGCGTTATGGCAACACCATTTTTGCTGACAAAAGATAAGTTTGAATTACAGATGGGAACAAATCATCTTGGTCACTTTGCGTTAGCGGGTCTATTACGTAAGCAAGTCACATCCCGAATTGTTAGTGTTGCAAGCCAAGCACACAGATTAGGTAATTTTGGAAATGGTACGAAAGAAGAAATTCGCGCAAAATGTCTCGGTCAAGGTGAATACAAACCGTGGGGTGCTTACGGTGCCACAAAACTTGCCAACCTTTTGTTTACTCATGAATTACAGCGCTTAAGTATTAAAAATAGTTGGGGCATCGATGCGATGGCAGCGCACCCTGGTTGGTCAAATACAAACTTACAAAACGTTAGCCCCCAGATGCGTGAAGCAAATGCCGAAGCGCGCATCACAAGTGCGATGAATGATTTATTTGCACAGAGTGCACAACGCGGATCATTACCGGTATTGGCAGCAGCGACATATACACCGCTATTGGGTGGTTCATATATTGGTCCAGATGGATTTATGGAGATGCGTGGTTATCCAAAGTTGACCCGTGGATCATCG
>RGSB01000007.1 GCA_010032875.1 Actinomycetota bacterium
TCGTATTACTTCAGCTAAATCATGGGGCGTCGATGGTGGTCGAATTATTTCCCCAGAAGAAGTTAAGAAATTGGTACCGTACATTGATGAAACGGTAATTCTTGGTGGGTATTACCAACCTACAGTGGGCGTTGTTGACTCACTTCGTACTGGAACATTGATGCGCGAAAAAGCTGCCGAAATGGGAGCTGCACAATCATTTGCAAATGTTGAAGTTCAAGACATCACAACTGAAAACGGTCGAGTCAAAGCAGTTGTTACCGATCAAGGAACAATCGAAGCTGATTACGTTGTCATTGCGTGTGGTTGTTGGTCTCCGAAACTTGCAGCAATGGCTGGTGCGCATATTCCACTTACTCCTGCAGTACACCAGATGAAAGATATTGGACCTGTCCCATTCTTTAAGGACACAAAAGGTGACATCGAGTGGCCAATTATTCGTGACATGGACACATTCATGTACGAACGTCAACACGGTACTGGTCTAGAAATCGGTTCGTATGCACACCGTCCAATTCTTTATAACCCGGAAGATTTGCCATCAAATGCAACCGCAACGCTCTCACCTACAGAGTTTGCATTTACTCAAGCAGACTTTGATATCCAAGATGAGCACTCGTATGAATTGCTATCTTGGGAGAAACTCCGGAGGTCAAGGGACTTTGGTCAGTTGCAGCTGTGTGGATTAAAGAAGGTCCAGGAACTGCTAAATCGGTTGCTGAGTGGATGGTTCTGGGTGATTCCAAGATTGATTTACATGCATCGAATATCGCTCGCTTCCACGAGCACCACAAAGATGACAAGCATGTGAAAGCACGTGTTGCAGAGTCATTTAATAAGACGTACGGAATTGTTCACCCACTCGAGCAATACGAATCAAATCGTAAAGTTCGTTTGTCTCCATATTATGATCGCGAAGCAAAGCTTGGCGCAGTCTTTTATGAGACAGCTGGATGGGAACGTCCATTCTGGTATGAGTGCAATAAAGATCTAGTTGCAAAGTTTGGCGACAAAGTCATGCCACGTACTGCTGAATGGGAGTCACGTTGGTGGTCACCAATTATTAACGCCGAGCACTTACAAATGCGTGAAACAGCTGGCATCGTAGATCTGACTGCATTTGCGTACTTTGATATCACTGGACCATCAGCACTTGCTGTTGTACAAAAAGCTGCACTTCGCCAGATGGATGTAGCAATCGGCCGTGTTGTTTATACGCCTGTACTTGGACCAAACGGTGGATTCAAATCAGATTTAACAATCATGCGTCTTGGAGAATCACACTTCCGTGTGGTTACAGGCGGTGCACACGGTATGGCAGATAAGAAGTGGTTTGCTGACTTATTGCCTTCCGATGGCTCTGCCACAATTAAAGATATTACTTCTGATTACACAACTCTTGGCGTGTGGGGACCAAACGCACGAAAGATTGTTCAGGAAGTAACTTCTGCTGACATGAGTAACGAAGCATTTAAGTTCAGTACATGCAAAGAAATCGATATCAAGGGCGTCAAAGTTCTTGCATCACGTATTTCATACGTTGGTGATCTTGGTTGGGAATTCTATGTACCAATGGCTGATGGTCCTGCTTTGTGGGATGCACTCTGGGAATCCGGTAAGAATCACGGAATGATTCCAGTGGGTATCGGTGTGTACGGAACAACTGGTCGTCTTGAAAAGTGTTACCGCGCATACGGTCCAGAACTTGAAACTGAGTACACAGTGGTTGAAGCAGGAATGCAGACACCAAAACTCAAAGATGCTGATTTCATTGGTAAAGAAGCTCATGTAAAGCACCGCAGTGAAAAACCAGTTGCAATGCTTTGCACACTCTTTGTTGATAATCACACATCTTCAACAGGTGAGAAGCGCTACATGATGGGTAACGAACCAATTCTTACTCTCGATAAGCAACCAATTACGGACTCACATGGACGTCGTTCGTATGTGACAAGTGCTGGCTCTGCTCCATCACTTGGTAAGCACATTTTGATGTCGTACTTACCAACAGAGCTTGCAGTTGCTGGAAACAAGTTCTTAGTTGAGTACCTCGGTGAGCACTATCCATGTTCAATCGCTGAAGTAGGCGCTACATCTGTATTTGATCCATCCAATGAGAGGATTTTGGCGTAATGGATGTTTTAGTCTGTTTAAAGCGAGTACCTCTCGCAGGTGGAACGTTAATTCTTACACCGGATGCAAAAGATATTGAAACCAAGCATCTTGGTTTTGGAATAAGCCCGCACGAAGAAAACGCCGTAGAAGCTGGCGTACAACTCGTGGAACAAATGGGTGGAACACTCACTCTGCTCACACTTGGACCTTCCGATGCAGAAGAACAATTGCGCGCCCAGCTTGCAATTGGCGCAACTCGCGCAGTTCTTTTAGAAACAGATGGTCAAGAGTGGGATCCGCAAGGAACTGCTGCAGCGCTAGTGGATGCGATTAAGGCCGAAGAGACTCAGTTTGATCTCATTATCTTTGGCGCTGAATCAGTAGATAGCGCTGGATACCAAATTCACGTGCGTGTAGCACATGCACTGAACCGCCCAATCGTGACAAATGTTAAAGCGATGAAAATCGAAAATGGAGTTGCTTCATGCGAGAGAGTTGTCGCAACAGGACGCGAGCACTACGAAGCACCGCTACCTGCAATCGTGACAGTGCGCGATGGATTAAATATTCCACGCTATCCATCCGTTCCTGGTCGTATGCAAGCGCGCAAGAAGCCAGTGGATATGAAGAAAGCTGAACCACGTGTTCCAAAGTTAGAAAAACTTAATCTGACAATTGCTCCATCTAAGTCGACAGGGGCAGAAATATTGGGCAACGGAGCAGATGCTGTTCCGGCTTTAGTTGAAGTTCTTAAGAAGATTGGAGCGCTCTAATGATTCTGGTACTAGTAGATCACGATCGCGGCGAACTTGATCCCTTGTCACTACGTGCACTTACTGCTGCACGCAAACTTGGACAAGATATTGAAGCCGTTGTTATTGGAAAAGATGGTGCAGGAGTTGCAGGAGTTGTTGGTGAATACGGTGCAAAGGTTTTACACGTTGCAACGCACGCTGACATCACTGATTACACACCGCAAGCATCTGGTCGGGCCCTTAAGGACTTAGTTGAAAAACTAAATCCCGCTGCCGTCATTGCAGCTGGAAGTCCACGTGGAAATGAACAGTTGGCGCACCTTGCAGCATTTTTGGATGCTCCTATGGCATCTGATTGCTCATCAATCACACTCGGCTCACCACACGTTGTACAACGCGCACGTTGGGCAGGCAACCTTATTGAAGAAGCAAATGTGCACTCACCACTTTTGATTGCATCCATTTTTCCATTTTCAACAGAACCTGAGTCAGCAAATGCTGGCGCTGCAACTCTTTCAGAGTTCCAACCAATATTGGAAGCGAGTGACACAGTTGTGCGCGTGCTTAGCCGAGATTCTGGAGAATCAAAGAGCGGTGGCGTAACACTTACTGACGCAAAGGTAATTGTCTCTGGTGGACGCGGAGTCGGTGGACCAGAAGGCTTTAGTAAGTTAGAAGAACTTGCAGCACTTATGGAAGGCACAGTTGGTTGTTCACGTGTTGTAACAGCATCTGGTTGGCGCCCACACGCAGAACAAGTTGGTCAAACTGGTTCTAAGGTTGCACCAGATCTATATATTGCATGCGGAATTTCCGGTGCAATGCAACATATTGCTGGAATGAAAAACAGTAAGACAATTGTTGTCATCAATACTGATCCAGAAGCTCCAATTTTAAATTATGCAGATTACGCAATCATCGGTGATTTGCATCAAGTGCTTCCCGCACTAACTAGCGCAGTACGAGAAGCAAAGGGATAAACATATGTCCGACATCGAAATCGCCCAGAAGGCCACAATGAAGCCAGTTCTAGAAATTGGCGCATCCCTTGGCATCGGTGCCGAACACCTTGAACCATACGGTCACTACAAAGCAAAGATCTCACTCAAGTACCTGGATTCCTTGCCAAAGAAGAGTGATAGCAAACTTGTTTTAGTAACTGCTATTAGTCCAACTCCAGCTGGTGAAGGAAAGACAACGACAACAGTTGGTCTGGGCGATGCACTTCGTCATATCGGCAAGAACGCATTGATTGCACTACGCGAACCTTCACTCGGACCTGTCTTTGGTATGAAAGGTGGCGCAGCTGGTGGCGGCTATGCACAAGTTGTTCCCATGGAAGATATCAATCTTCACTTTACGGGCGATTTCAGTGCGATTGCACTAGCAAATAACTTACTCGCAGCACTTCTTGATAACCACATTCATCATGGCAACGCATTAGATATTGATGTGCGACGCGTTTCTTGGAAGCGCGTAGTAGATATGAATGATCGCGCACTGCGCGAAATCGTTGCATCCCTTGGTGGAGTCGGAAACGGAATGCCACGTCAAGATGGATTCGACATCGTTGTGGCATCTGAAATTATGGCTATTTTCTGTCTTGCAACGTCTATTGAAGATCTCAAAGAGCGTATGGGCAAAATCGTCGTGGCCTACACACGCGATAAGAAGCCTGTTCTTGCCAGTGATCTCAATGCACATGGCGCAATGACAGTAATTCTCAAAGATGCTTTCCAACCAAATTTGGTGCAAACACTTGAGAACACTCCAGCATTTGTCCACGGCGGTCCATTTGCAAATATTGCACATGGCTGTAACTCAGTAGTAGCAACGACATCTGCTCTTAAGTTGGCGGATTACGTTGTAACAGAAGCGGGATTCGGTGCTGACCTAGGTGCAGAAAAATTTATAGATATTAAATGCCGCAAAGCAGGAATTGCGCCATCAGCGTGCGTGCTTGTAGCAACAATACGCGCGATTAAATATCACGGCGGCGCAGACCTTAAGACGATTACAGATGAAAACCTAGATGCCCTCGAAAAGGGAATCGTTAACCTTGAGCGTCATATCAAGAACATCACAACTGTCTATAACTTGCCGCTCGTAGTTTCAATTAATCACTTCACAAGCGATACACAAGCCGAAGTTGATTTACTTCGCAAGAAGGTTGAAGCGTTGGGCGTAAAGATTGTCCTTGCAACTCACTGGGCAGATGGCGGTAAGGGTGCTGCAGATCTTGCACACGCAGTTGTCGAACTCTGTGAGAAGCCTTCGAAGATGACATTTGTTTATGAAGATAGCGCGACACTGTGGGAGAAAGTCACAGCAGTTGCCACAAAGATTTATGGCGCTGCAGATGTAACGGCGGACGCGAAAGTCCGCAACAAAATCAAAGAACTACAAGATGGTGGCTACGGTCACTTCCCAATCTGTGTTGCAAAAACTCAATATTCGTTCTCAACTGATGCAGCGCTTCGTGGTGCACCAAGTGGGCACTCACTTAATATCCGCGAAGTGCGTTTATCTGCTGGTGCTGAATTTATAGTCTTAGTCTGTGGCGAAATCATGACAATGCCAGGATTACCAAAGGTTCCATCAGCAGAGCGCATTGATTACGTTGATGGCAAGGTTGTAGGGCTCTTCTAAGATGTCGCATCCATCATGGAGTATCGAAGAAGCAACACGTGTGTTGACTCCTTTAAAAAACGTTCAAGGCCCAGTGCTGATTGCGCTGCAGGCTGTGCAAGAACGTTTTGGTTATGTTCATGAGGAAGCTGTTACCTTGATTGCTGAAACATTTAACGTTTCACGTGCAGATGTTCACGGAGTACTCACTTATTATCACGACCTTCGTACCTCGCCAGCGCCTACTCGTTGCATTCAAATCTGCGTCGCAGAGGCGTGTCAATCAGTTGGATCTCGCGAATTAGTCGCAGCTGTTGAGAAAAAGCTCGGTAAGAAAATTGATGAAACATATGCTGATGTAGAAATTAAATCTGCGTACTGTTTTGGAAACTGCGCACTTGGGCCAGCTGCGATGGTTGATGGAGAATTAGTTGGTCGTGCAAGCGTTGAAAAGGTCACCGCATGAGCACAATCATCTACGTTCCTAATGACAGCGCTGCTATTTCAATTGGTGCCGATCAAGTTGCTGCCCGTATCGCACAAGAAGCCGTTAAACGTTCTCTTGATGTAACAATTATTAGAAATGGAACACGTGGTGCTCTGTGGCTTGAAACTCTCGTTGAAGTCGTAACGCCACAAGGACGTGTTGCTTACGGTCCAGTCCAACCAGAAGATGTTTCATCGTTATTCGATGCAGATTTCTTAAACGCAGGCGCACATCCTTTGGCACTAGGTGCTACAGATGACATTGAGTGGTTTAAGGAACAAGATCGAGTTACCTACAAGCGTGTAGGAATTATTGATCCACTCTCATTAAAAGATTACGAATCACATGGTGGCCTGATTGGTTTACGTAAAGCGGTGACACTAAGCGGTGCAGAAATCGTCTCTGAAGTAACAGCATCTGGTCTACGTGGACGTGGGGGAGCTGGCTTTCCTGCAGGAATTAAATGGAAGACAGTGTTGGATGCACAAGCGGATCAAAAATACGTGTGCTGTAATGCCGATGAGGGTGATAGCGGAACATTTGCAGATCGAATTCTGATTGAAGCAGATCCATTTACTTTGATCGAAGGTATGGCAATTGCAGCTGTTGCAGTTGGTGCAACACAAGGATTTGTTTATCTTCGCTCTGAATATCCAACAGCAATTAAGCGCCTACGAGATGCAATTGAGATTGCACAGAGCGCCGGCGTACTTGGTTCATCCATTCTTGGAAGTAAGCATGTTTTCAATCTCGAAGTCAGAGTTGGCGCAGGCTCATACGTATGTGGTGAAGAGACTGCAATGCTTGAAAGTCTTGAAGGCAAGCGCGGCGTTATTCGCTCAAAGCCACCGCTACCTGCGATTGCTGGTCTCTTTGGTAAACCAACAATTATCAATAACGTTTTAACACTTGCCAGTGTTCCAGCAATCATCGCTGATGGTGCCGCTGCCTACGCTGCTCGCGGAACAGGTCGTTCACTTGGTACGCAAGTTTTCCAATTAGCAGGCAACATCGCACGTGGTGGAATTATCGAAACTGCTTTCGGAATTACTTTAGAGACATTAGTTAATACTTTTGGTGGTGGCACCCTAAGTGGAAAACCAATTCGTGCAATTCAAATCGGTGGACCACTCGGTGCGTATTTCAATACTTCACACCTTGGCGTTTCAATGGATTACGAATCACTTGCAGCAGCTGGCGGAATGCTAGGTCACGGCGGAGTTGTTCTATTTGACGATTCTGTAGATCTCGCGCAACAAGCAAAGTTTGCAATGGAGTTCTGTGCTCTAGAGTCCTGCGGAAAGTGCACCCCTTGTCGCTTGGGTTCTACACGCGGAGCAGAAACCATTGAAAAGATAATTTCTGGCGTGGATGTTCCTGCAAACAAGTTATTGCTCTTAGACTTGTGCGAAGTGATGACCGATGGATCTCTCTGCGCAATGGGCGGACTTACTCCGCTTCCGGTAAAGAGTGCAATGAATAATTTCCCAGAAGACTTCACAGGAGGTGCAAAGAAATGACGATGATTATCGAACCTGACTTTGGTACTCCTGCAAGTAAGAAGAGCGAAACAGTTACGGTAGAAATTGATGGTAAATCTGTAACAGTTCCTGCTGAAACATCAATTATGCGAGCCGCAGCAATGCTTGGCAATAACATTCCAAAGTTGTGCGCAACTGATCGTCTCAAAGCATTTGGTTCTTGCCGTTTATGTGTTGTAGAAATCGATGGACGCAACGGCACACCATCTTCATGTACGACTCCAGTTTCTGATGGCATGAAGGTTTCTACCAAGACAGAGCGCGTGCAGAAAATTCGCCGCGGAGTCATGGAACTCTATATGTCAGATCATCCAGCCAATTGCGAAACTGGTGACGAGTGCAAGATGCATTCAATGGCTAAAGAAGTTGGCCTAGGCGAAGTTCGCTACGAAGGTAAGACTCACCTTGGACTTAAAAAAGATGAGAGCAATCCTTATTTCACATTTGATTCAACTGAGTGCATTGTCTGTAATCGATGCGTTCGTGCCTGCGATGAAGTTCAGGGAACTTTTGCACTCACAATTGAAAATCGTGGATTTGAAGCGCGTGTTTCATCTTCAGGTACA
This sequence comes from Actinomycetota bacterium, assembly GCA_010032875.1. Taxonomy (GTDB): domain Bacteria; phylum Actinomycetota; class Actinomycetes; order Nanopelagicales; family Nanopelagicaceae; genus Planktophila. The sequence goes on from RGSB01000007.1 coordinate 8,093, forward strand.
TCATTTATCGAAAGTGAATGTGTTTCATGTGGCGCCTGTGTCCAGGCTTGCCCAACAGGTGCACTTACTGAAAAAACATTGCTGACAATCGGTGCACCAACACGTTCTGTGATTACAACGTGCGCCTATTGTGGAGTTGGATGTTCATTTAAAGCTGAAATGCGTGGCGACGAACTCGTTCGCATGGTTCCACTTAAAGATGGCGGCGCTAATGCCGGGCACTCATGTGTAAAGGGCCGCTTTGCTTGGGGTTATGCAACTCATAATGATCGAATTACAAAACCAATGATTCGCGAGAAAATCACTGATGAATGGCGTGAAGTTTCATTTGAAGAAGCTATTGCATTTGCCGCTGCTGGTCTCAAGCAGATTCAATCTGAGAGTGGCGTAGATTCAATTGGTGCAATTACTTCGTCTCGTTGTACAAATGAAGAAGTCTTCGTAGTTCAAAAGATGGTGCGTGCAGCCTTTGGAAATAACAATGTTGATACTTGTGCTCGTGTCTGCCATTCACCAACTGGATATGGACTCAACAAGACATTCGGCACATCTGCTGGAACTCAAGACTTTGAATCTGTTGAATTCGCCGATGTCATTATGGTTATCGGCGCCAATCCAGCAGCTGCGCACCCTGTATTTAACTCCCGCATGAAGCAGGCGCTACGTCGCGGTGCAAAGTTAATTGTTGTTGATCCACGCGTTACTGAAACAGTTAAATCTGCTCACGTGGAAGCTGATTACCACTTGCAATTACTACCTGGCACTAACGTCGCTGTCATTAACGCACTTGCTCACGTCGTTGCTACCGAAGGCTTGATGGACCGTGAATTCATTAACTCGCGTTGCGACTTAGAAGCCTTTGCCGAGTGGGAAAAGTTTATCTCTTTGCCAGAGAACTCTCCTGAAACTTTGGAAGCAGCATCAGGTGTTCCTGCAGCGAAAATCCGCGAAGCAGCACGGATGTTTGCAGCTGCACCAAATGGCGCAATTTATTACGGACTCGGAGTGACAGAACATAGCCAAGGTTCGACAATGGTTATGGGAATTGCAAACCTTGCCATGGCAACAGGAAACATTGGTCGCAAGGGAGTGGGTGTTAATCCACTTCGCGGTCAGAACAACGTTCAAGGTTCGTGCGATATGGGTTCATTCCCGCACGAGCTTCCTGGATATCGCCATATTTCTCGTGATGATGTGCGCGAAATCTTTAATAAAAAATGGGGCGTAACTCTTCGTCCAGAACCTGGTTTGCGTATTCCAAATATGTTTGATTCTGCACTCGGCAAGAAATTCCGTGGTCTTTATGTACAAGGTGAAGATATTGCTCAATCTGATCCAAATACAACACACGTTCATGCGGCTCTTCGTGCTATGGATATGGTGATTGTGCAAGATCTATTCCTCAATGAAACTTCTAAGTTTGCCCACGTCTTCCTGCCAGGAACATCTTTCCTAGAAAAAGATGGAACATTTACAAATGCTGAACGCCGCATCAATCGTGTTCGCCCAGTTATGCCATCAAAGACAGGTAAGACTGAGTATGAAGTAACCTGCGATCTAGCACGTGCAATGGGATACGACATGTCTTACTCACAAGCATCAGAAATCATGGATGAAATCGCTGCAACTACACCAACTTTTGCTGGCGTTTCATTCGAACACCTTGATCGCGTTGGTTCGCTTCAATGGCCTGTGAATGACAAGGCACCTGAAGGCACACCAACGATGCACATTAATGAATTTGTTCGCGGTGAAGGAAAGTTCATGCCAACGCCATATGTTGCAACGCAAGAAAAATCCACTCGCAAATTCCCGCTATTACTTACAACAGGTCGCATCTTGAGTCATGAATCAGACGCACAGATGCGCGGAATCAAAGATGGTTCGTGGGTCAAGCTCTCATCCCGCGTGGGCGAAACAATCATGCACGCGCGCATCACAGACTCCGTTCCTGCTGGTGTCGTCTATACAACATTTCACTTCCCTGAATCAGGTGCGAACGTCATCACTACAGATATTTCAGATTGGGCCACTAACTGTCCTGAATACAAAGTAACCGCTGTTGAGATTTCACCAAGTGAAAAAGGTCCTGCAGTAATTCACGAACATGACATTGCCGGAGATTCACAACTCGATTCAATTATTCGTATGGCTAATCAGATTGCAGCAAATATTCCAACAACAAGTGCTCCTGAGATTGAAGTTGCCCATCACATTGTTCAATTCTGGACTCCTGAGATGCGTGAGCGCCTGCATAAAGATGTAGATAAGAGCAAACTCAGCCCAATTGTTCTTAAAGCGATGGAGCTTGAATCAGTTCAGTAATTCCAGAATCTGCTCTTTAAGACTTCCTTCTCCGACAACATCTATCTCTAGTTTTAATCCAATGAGATCTGCTGCGGCTTCTGCCATGACCTTTAATTCAGGTGTTGGGTTTTGAGCCAGCCAGACAATTTTGTTGTAATGCTTAAAGTAATCATCACGCAGATCAGGGCGTTTATCTAAACCAAGTTCGACAATTACGCTTCGGTGAAAAGATTTAACGAGAAAATCGGTAAGAAAATATGTACCGGCATCTTTATCCATGATTGCTGCAATCTTCTCTTTTCCAGCAAATATGTCATAGCAGTGATTTCCACCGAGACGCTTAAGACCATATTTTTCAATCACCGTATCGAGTGCACCATAGGTTCCGCAATCAGCATAGGCAACTGCGCATTGAGAGTATTTATCTTTAATTTCTAAGTAAGTTTTTTCTACTTCACCTGCAATTTTCGCAGGCTGATTATGAAGTAGTGGTGGCAAGGGATAAATAGTGACATCTAAGGAGTGAGCGTCTGCAATATGAGAAATGTGCGTGGCAATTGCACCGCAGGCAATTACTGCAACAGACATGGACTTAAGCGGGAAAACTTAATCGCTCAACGAACTTATCGTTAAAGTCGGCGCGATCTGATAGTTCGATGTAATCAATAGAATCAAGAAGTGCCATTGCACCGTTTCGCTCTTGTGCAGATAACAAGACCATCTTGGCACCTTCACCAGCTACGTTTCCTGCAGAGACAATGCGCATAACAGGAAGTTTCGGAACTAATCCAATTTTCACAGCGGATGCAGGAGAGAGATAAGAACCGAATGAACCTGCCAAAAGTACTTGCTGCACTTCACTCTCTGCCACACCGAACTCTTCGAGCAATAGCGCCCAACCAGTTGCGATTGCTGCTTTAGCAAATTGAAGTTCACGGACATCGCGTTGAGTCAGAAATACACAATCATTGAGGTCGCCTTCTTTGCCGCCCCACGTCAAAACAAATACACGTTCGCCTTCACGTTCAACGAGTCTGCTTGCAACTTTAGGAGCAACCTTTTCGGCTTCTTCTTGTGTAACAAAACGTCCTGAATTATCTAGCAAACCTAATTGCACAAGAGATGCACATGCATCTACGAGTCCAGAACCGCAGATACCGATTGCTTTTGTATTTTCGATAGTGCCAATTTCAAGTTCGCCATCGACGACTTTGATTGTCTCAATGGCGCCGCTAGCAGCACGCACACCGCATTTAATGGATGCTGCTTCAAATGCTGGACCAGCAGGAGCAGCAGTCGCAAGAATCTTCTCGCCATCTCCTAAGATAATTTCGCAATTTGTTCCGACATCAATGAATAAACGAAGTCGCTTGTCGCGATCCATTCCCGAAGCAAGTGCTCCTGCGACGATATCTCCACCAACATATGCGCCGAGTGAAGGCATGATGACGGCTTTTGCACGGGGGTGAACATTGATGCCGAGTTCTGATGCTTGCACATCAGGAAAAGATGCACTGACCATAATAAATGGAGCAACTCCTAGTGGTTCTGGATTAATACCCAGTGCCAATTGAGTCATCGTCGCGTTGCCTGCCAGTGCCACTTCATACACATGGAGTGGATTAACACCTGCTTCTTCACAGACTTCAGCACTGAGTTCAGCCAAAGTTTGTTGCGCAAATCCGCGTAGTCGATCGAGTGCGGTTACATCCATCATTGTTGCTGAAATTCGTGTGATGACATCGGCGCCAAAAGGTTGTTGCTTATTAAGCATAGATTTAACTGCTACAGGTGTACCGGTGTTGAGATCTAATAGTGTGGCCACAACTGTTGTCGTACCTAAGTCATAGGCAATTCCGTAGCGCAGCTCTGTTGTGTCTCCGGCTTCAACGTCAATAAGTTCTTGGTCTACAAAGACTGCAGTGACTTTAAAGTTAGCCGAGCGAAGCACCTTTGGCAGATTGCGAATAGCAGCTAATGAAACCGTGGCTTCAATATCATCTATTGCATCAAATAAGCGCACAATGTCTGTGCGTTGATCATGCAGAGTTGGCTCTTCTAATTCAACGTAACGTTTTTGAACCGCTGGGCGCAGAATTACTTGGCGACCAACACCAACAGTTGCAGCTTTAGGGCGTGTAGTCAGTGGTGGAACATCGACAGTGACATCTTTAGCTGCGCGCACAAGACATGCAAGACGCCAGCCTTCTTTGATTTCACTTTCGGTAAATGCACGGTAATCGAGTTTGGATGGTTCGACATCTCCAGTTGTGACTTTAATGCGGCACTTTTTGCATGTGCCATAGCCGCCACACGTTGAATCAATTGCGATTCCGTTCCACGATGCTGCATCAAATGCGCTGACACCTGTTGGAACAGTAAAACCTTTTTCATTAGCAACGGAACCATCTTTTTCGAGCACGCGGAAAGTCAGCTTGATGCGACCTGTTCCATCATGCGCCGGAATAAGTGATGGGTCGAGTGCTTTTTTACTAATGGTTTAGCCCTCCGTCTTTGCTGCTTCTTGTGCACGGAATCGTGAAATCCAATTTCCACCCCACTGATCCATACCGAGCAATAAATCAGCTGCGCGAACTGCTTCATTAATTGCTGGAGTACGAGCATCCATGACTGCACAGGTTAGACCGTGAGACATAGCAGCAGGTAAGAATGCAGCATTTAAAGCATGGCGATTTGGAAGACCAAATGAGATATTTGAAGCACCCAGTGTCATATTTAATCCGAATTTTTCGCGGATAAGGTGAATTGTTTCAAGTGTAATTTTTACAGCATCAGGGTCAGCACCAACTGTCATTGCAAGTGGATCAATAACTAAGTTATCAAGTGAGATTCCGTGCTTTTCTACAGCGCGAATAATCTTTTCAGTAATGACGATGCGCTCTGCTGCAGTTGCTGGTATTCCAATTTCATCATTTGGAAGAGCGATGATTGCTGCATTGTGCTTTTTAATGAGCGGCAAGATTAAATCCATTCGATCATCTTCACCGGTCATTGAGTTAACCAGAGCCTTGCCTTCATAAGCTTCAAGTCCTGCCTGCAGAGCTTCGATAACCGATGAGTCAATACAGATTGGAAGATCTGTCAGAGTTTGAATCATCTTGATGGCTTTAGATAGCAGAGCAGGTTCATCAGTTAACGGAACACCCATGTTGACATCGAGCATGTCTGCGCCACCTTTTACTTGTGACTCAACATCTACTGCAATTGTAGAAAGATCACCAGCACGTAATAACTCTTGAAACTTCTTACGACCTGTTGGGTTAATGCGCTCACCAATAATGACAAATGGTTGATCGTGACCGATAGTGACGGTCTTCGATGCTGATTGAACGACTGTATGCATGTGTGTGCTCCTGTTAGGTGTATTGGTGTGGTGTTCGGCCGAGGTCACGCATTAACCGCTCAAGAGTTTCATCGTGGCGGAAATCTGTTATATTGGGCAACACGATCGATAACTTCCTGCGGAACACTGATGCCCGGAACTTTATCGTTCATAAAGCTAAGTGGCTTGGCACTTTTAATTAAAACAACACTAGGAATAATTGCTAAACCTGGAACAGTTGCTGCAACACCTGCACAGAATTTTTCGAGACGATCAGGGTGGTAACCAATTTGAAGCTGAATCATTTGTGCACCTGCGCGATGTTTCTTCAGTGCGCGCTCGATACGGTAATCGTGTGGGGGAGCGAAGGGGTTTTCAACCGAGCAAATAAAGAAATTTGGTGCAGGATTGAGTTTGCGGCCAGATAAGTAAGTGCCTGCATTAAGAATTGATGCCACATTAATTGCCTGTGGACCATCTAGATCAAATACTCGACGAGTTTCTGGTTCATCTCCTGCAGTGACGTCATCGCCCGTGAGCAGTGCAATGTTTTCGATACCGTGCAGATTTGCACCAGCCATATCTGCTTGAACCGCCAAACGATTCTTATCGCGACAGACAATTTGCATGATTGGTTCTAGACCATGTTGTTTCATTGCAATTGCTACAGAAACATTTGATGCGTGTGCATGAGCCGCTGTGTTATCCGTTGCATTAACGGCCACAAACCATGGCGCAAGACGATCTACATTCTTCTTAACTTGTTCCATACCGCCACCATCAATGACAGGAAATTCAGCGGTGTAAACAACATCCTTAGTTTGTGTAAGTAAATCGCGCAGCTTTGACATTAGTGGCTGCCACTTTGTTCTTTGCGCTTAGCCCATCCCGCAGGAGTTTGTTGATCACGCTTTGTAATCAAGTTAACCCATGAAGATGTGCCTTTGAGTTGCATATCTACGGGTGGACGTAAATCGTTGTAGTGCTCTTTCCACACGGTCGGAAGTGGAAGAGAAACTTTACGATCGTAGGCCTTTACCCACACACATCTCATCTCTGGTTTTACTTCGCAATGTCCATCTTCGCGGACCCCACCGCAAGGACCATTGCGCAGTGTTTTCGGACATGTCATTGGACACGTCATACCTGTTGAGTGCAGGACGCATTGTCCGCACATTGTGCAATCCCAAACAGGCTTTTTCATGCCATGTTCGACTGCTAACAACAGGTTTAATAATTTAGGCATTTACAAGTGCACGCTTCTTCTGGATTAAATCCTTAGCAACGCGAACTGCTGTTGACGCATCTGCTGCAAAACCATCTGCACCAACTGCATCTGCGTACTCCTGTGTTACAGGTGCGCCACCAACCATGATGATTACCTTGTCGCGAAGACCGGCCTTTGTAATCTCATGGATGTTGACTTTAAACATAGGCATTGTTGTTGTGAGAAATGCTGACATTCCCAAAATATCTGGCTGGTGTTCGTTAATTGCTGCAACAAATTTCTCAGGAGCAACTTGAACACCGATATCAATCACCTTAAATCCTGCTCCTTCGAGCATGATATTTACGAGGTTCTTGCCAATGTCGTGAACATCGCCCTTCACTGTTCCCATAAGGAATGTACCCACTGTTTCAGCACCAGTTTCAGCTAGTAGTGGACGTAAAACATTGAGTGCACCTGACATCGCCTTTCCGGCAATAAGCATTTCTGGAACGAAGTAATCGCCACGTTCGAAACGTGCACCAACTTCTTCTAGTGATGGAATAAGTGCTTCGAACAAAATGGTGTCCGGTCCCATTCCTTCTGCAAGTGCTTTATTCGTGAGTTCGAGTACTGCTGGAGCATTGCCAATCATCGTTTCATCAAAGAGAGCTTTGATGATCTCGTCATGTGTCATGCTGCGCCGACCTTTCCTATTTTTTGATTAGGCATCTGGGGTTTTTTCTTGCGATTAACTTGTACAGCATCGATTTCAGAGATGATGAGATCTCCGATTCGAATCAGATCTTTATTGCTTAAGCGAGTAGATGGACCAGAAACAGAGATTGCACCAACAACGCGACCATCGAGTTCGCGAATTGGAGCAGCTACTGCAACTAGACCTTCTTCTAATTCATCGCTGATAATTGCAAATCCACGTCGACGTACTTCTTCGAGCTCTTCAAGTAAACGAGTGCGTGATGTGATTGTTTTATCTGTGAGGCGCTCTAGGCGACCAGAAGAAATTGTGACTGCCGAGTATGCGAGTAAAACTTTACCGAGTGCCGATGCGTGATAAGGAACGCGCTTTCCTACCCAATTGGTTGCGCCTAACAAATATTGTCCATCTACTTGATCAAGCAGATTAATGAATCCATTTCCAGGAACAGCTAGATTTGAAGTTTCGCCTGTGCGATCAGAGAGGTTTTCAAGCACCGTGCGCATACGGGCAACCAATACTGAATCTTGATTTTGTTCGCGCGCAAATGATGTGAGCACATGCCCCGCCAAGAATGCACCATTGCGGTCGCGCTGAATTAAGCCTGCGCGCTCGAGCGCTCCAAGAATGCGCGACGTTGTTGATTTTGGAATGTCATGTGCGCGTGCAAGTGAACCAAGCAGTTGTGGTGTTTGTGATTGCAAGACATCAGTGAGTAACGCAGTAGCGCGATCAATCGCTTGCGTTCCAGTTGTTAACTCGGATTTTGCCATTGCGGCCCCTCCCGAAACTGTTTCACTATATGGAACCCTTGTTCCATGTTCCTAGCGTATTCTCGTGGCGTGTGAGCGGTCAATAGCCACGCACAACCACAAGTCAGATTAGAGTTGAATTACCCGCATAGCTGTACCGAGACCGAAAGGCCACCACTGTGTTCCAGAACAAGATGCCGCGTTATGACATATTGAGTCAAGAATCTATGGCAACGCTGCACGCAGGTTGGCGTCGCATCGTCTCTGAAATTGGAATCGAGTTTGCATCTCCGTGGGCCGTCGACATGTTGAAAGAAGCGGGACAAGAAGTCTCTGGCGAAAACGTTAAATTCGATCCTGATTGGGTAATGAAGCAAGTTGCTAAAGCTCCGCGCGAATTTGATTTACGCGCTCGCAATCCAAAGAACAATGTTCATATCGGTGGAGACTCAATGGTTTTCGGTGCGGTTTATGGCCCACCATTTGTACGCGAAGGCGATGTTCGCCGCGATGGATCATTTGCAGATTACGAAAACTTCTGCCGCTTAGCACAATCATTTGACTCACTCGACTCTGTTGGTGGCGTTGTTACCGAACCTAATGATTTATCACTTGATTCTCGCCACTTAGATATGGCATTTGCAGCAGCAACCCTGACTGACAAATTCTTTATGGGTAACGTCGTAACTCACGAAAATGCAAAAGATGTTATTCGCATGGCTGAAATTATTCACGGTGGTCGCGCAGCAATCGAAGAGACTCCAGCGCTGATTTCACTGGTTAACTGCAACTCTCCACTTCGTTGGGATGATCGCATGTTGGACTCAATGCGTGAATATGCATTGGCTGGACAGCCAGTTGTTACAACACCATTCTTACTTATGGGTGCAATGAGTCCAGTAACAATTCCTGCAACTCTTGCACAGCAAATGGCAGAAGCATTAGTGGCTATCGCACTTGTTCAACTAATTCGTCCAGGTGCACCAGTTGTATTCGGTTCGTTCTTATCAAATATTGATATGCAATCAGGTTCACCACAATTTGGAACACCAGAATCTGGCATTGGCCTTCTCTGTACTGGCCAAATTGCACGATCACTAAACCTTCCTTTCCGTGGCGGTGGCGGTCTCAACTCATCACAAACAGTTGATGCACAATCTGCATATCAAACAATGATGACGATGATGCCTACGTTTTTATCTGGTACCAACTGGGTGATGCACACAGCTGGCTGGCTCGAAGGTGGCTTGGTTTCTTCTTACGACAAGTTCGTAGTCGACATTGAAATCTTGCAATCGTTGATGACTGAATTCACACCACTGGAATTTAACGAAGAGTCTCTCGCATTTGATGCACACCTAGAAGTTGGCCACGGTGGTCACTTCCTTGGCGCAGCCCACACAATGGAGCGCTTCCGTGATTGTTTCTATCGACCATTCCTGACAAATAGCGATAATTACGAACGTTGGATGCGTCTTGGCGCAAAAGACACTCGTCAACGCGCAGAAGAGATTTGGAAGAAAAAGTTGGAAGAGTACGAGAAGCCAGAGATGGATGCTCAAGTTCTAGCCGAACTCACCGAATTCGTTACGAAGCGTAAGTCAGAACTCGACGCATAAATCATGGCTGAAAGTACGCTCTATATAAATGGTGCATGGGTTGCATCATCAGATGGAGCAGTACGAGAGATCAGAAGTCCGCACGATAACTCTGTAGTTGCAATAGTTTCTGAAGCAACTGCTGCAGATACTCGCGAAGCAATCAAAGCCGCCCGTGAATCATTTGATTCGGGTGTCTATGCATCGTGGTCAATGAAAGATCGTTGCGCACTAGTAAGCAAAGTTGCGGATTTAATAAAGCGCGATGCAGAAATTCTCGCTGCATTTGAAACGCGCGATACAGGTAAGCGAATGATTGAAACGCGTTATGACATGGCTGATATCGAAGCAACGTTTCGACACTTTGCAGCCCTTGGTTTAAAGCTTAAAGATCGCAAGGTCGATGTGGGCGCAGATAACATCACAAGTGTAATTACTCATGAGCCTGTTGGTGTGTGTGCCTTAATCGGTCCGTGGAATTACCCGTTACTGCAAATATCTTGGAAAGTTGCGCCAGCACTTGTGGCTGGTTGTTCCTTCATTATGAAGCCAAGTGAGTTATCGCCATCTACTGCAATTCATCTCATGAAGTTATTGGAAGAAGCAGGATTACCAAAAGGCGTTGCAAATCTTATTTGTGGTGCAGGTGCTAGTGCAGGTGCACCACTGACAGAAGATTCTCGAGTTGATCTTGTCTCCTTCACAGGTGGTCTAGTGACTGGCCGTCGAATCATGGCAACTGCTGCGCAAACAGTTAAAAAGGTTGCACTCGAATTAGGCGGAAAGAATCCACATATTATTTTTGAAAATAGCAATCTCGATGCAGCAATTGATAACGCTGTAACTGGCGCTTTCTTGCACTCCGGTCAGGTGTGCTCGGCTGGTACTCGAGTACTCGTTGAAAAATCGATTCACGACAGAGTTGTGACAGAAATTGTGCGCCGCGCAAAGGCTATTTATGTGGGCGGTCCAGATGATCCCCGCACTGAAACAGGACCATTGATTAGCAAGGAGCACCTTGCAAAGGTTGAGGCATATATGCAGGATGCCGTAAAAGATGGTGCAACAATTTTGGTAGGTGGTGCGCGTATTGATCGCGAAGACTTAAATAAAGGTTGGTATTTCCCCCCAACAGTTATAGATAATTGCCAATCAAAGATGAAGTGCGTGCAGGACGAATCTTTTGGTCCGATCATGACAATTGAAACATTTGAAAGTGTTGATGAAGCAATCGCTTTAGGTAATGACACTATTTATGGATTATCTGGCGCCGTGTGGTCTGATGACAAAAAAATCGCCAATCGTGTAGCAGCCGCACTTCGTCACGGAACTATCTGGGTCAATGATTTCGGCCCATATCGTCCGCAAGCAGAGTGGGGTGGATTTAAAGCATCAGGCGTCGGCCGCGAATTAGGCGAGGCTGGTTTGGATGAATACCTTGAAATTAAACACATTTGGACCAACAATGAGCCTGCGCGTTCCGGTTGGTTCGCCGATTCCAACTAGGAGAAATCATGAGCTCAGATTCACCGATGATTTCAGTTCGAAATCTCTGGAAAGTTTTCGGCAATAATCCAGAAAAAGTAATCGGCTCACCTGACGCTAATTTGTCTCGCACAGAGTTACGCGCCAAAACTGGCAACACCGTTGCAGTGCGCGATGTTTCATTTGATGTAGCACCCGGCGAAGTATTCGTAGTGATGGGCCTTTCAGGTTCAGGTAAGTCAACTCTTGTTCGTTGCATGACGCGATTAATCGAACCAACTCAGGGACAACTTCAATTTGAAGGTGAAGACATCCTTAAAGTCGATGACAATCGCCTTCGCGAATTACGCAAGACCCGTTTTTCAATGGTCTTTCAGCACTTTGGTTTGCTGCCACATCGCAAAGTAATTGACAACATTGCATACTCTTTAGAAATTAATGGTGTGAAGAAAGATGCTCGTCATGCACGAGCAAATGAAGTCATCGAACTCGTTGGCCTGCAAGGTTATGCTCAGGCATACCCAGAGCAACTCTCAGGCGGAATGCAACAGCGCGTTGGTTTAGCTCGAGCACTAGCAGTAAACCCTGAAGTCCTTTTCCTTGACGAGCCATTTAGCGCCTTAGATCCATTGATTCGCCGCGACATGCAACAAGAAATTATTCGATTGCATCACGAACTCGGTAAGACCATGGTTTTTATTACTCACGATTTATCTGAAGCAGTAAAAGTTGGAGATCGCATTGCAATTATGAGAGATGGCGCAATTGTTCAAATCGGAACCCCGGAAGATCTAGTTGCCAATCCTGCAGATGAATACGTTGCTAACTTCGTGCGCGATATTGCCAAATCTCATGTACTAACTTTGAAGCACTTAGCAAGAAAAGCTGAACCAGGAGATGCCACCGACGGACCTGAACTAGCCGCAAACACGATTATTCGTGATGCCGCACAAGTAATTTTGCAGTCCCACAAACCAGTACGGGTCAATGACAATGGCACCGCCCTTGGCATTGTCTCTAGTGAGGATGTTTTGCGGCTAATTTCTGGTGGCGTTTAATGAAGGTTCGTAAGTCCTATCTTCTCCTCGCTTCAGTAACAATCTGGATTGTGTTGGGCCGCTTACTCAATGGCAAGCACACATTGCAGATTGCCACGTATGAGAACACATCTTTCACTAGTTTTATTGGTGAAAAGGCATTAGATCTCCGTGGAAATCGAACAGAGAGTCCTGCTTTTATTTATTTTTTCAATCCGATTCGCGGAGTAATTGATGGCTTTGTCCAGTTAATTAGAAATCTGATTGCAGTACCAGGTCCAAATTCAGTTATCCCAATTATTGGTTGGTTAGGTGTAGTTGGGATCGTTGCATTTGTTGTGTATGCAACAAGTCAATGGCGAACTGCACTCTTGGCAGTTTCACTGTTAGTTGCATGCGGTGCCCTTGGCATGTGGCAGTTCACTATGGACTCCATTGCCATGACATTGGCCGCAGTTCTTCTCTCCTTAGCAATTGGAATTCCACTGGGAATTTGGGCAGGTTTATCAGATCGGGTCCTAAAGATATTTACGCCCTTTTTAGATTTAGCTCAGATTTTGCCGACACTTGTTTATATGGCACCTATCGCACTTGTATTTATGATCGGCGCTGCCTCAGCAACAATTGCGACGATGATCTATTCCATTCCAATTGCAATTCGTATTACAAGCCATGCGATTAGAAGTGTAAACAAAGCTCCAGTCGAAGCCGCTGAATCAATGGGCTCTACGCAAAAGCAGAAATTAACCAAAGTTCAAATTCCAATGGCTAAGCAGATGATCGTGCTTGGAATTAATCAGACTGTTATGGCTGCGGTTTCATTCGTTGTTATTGCAGCCCTGATTGGTGCCCCTGGATTAGGCAAACCAGTTATTGATGCGTTGATTATTCGAAACGTTGGACAAGGCTTTGTGGCGGGCTTTGCCGTTGTTTTCTTAGCGATTTTGCTTGATCGCACAACTAGTGCTGCGGCTAAGAGACAAGATTCATTTATCCCAGCGACGCAAAAGCAGATTAAAACAAAACGCATCACCTTGATTGTTGCCGGAGTTCTTGCGGTCATATCTGTCTTCATGTCTCGCACAATGTTGTGGGCCGCTGTATGGCCTAAAGAAGTCACCATCGCACCACAAGTGGCAAAAATTACCAATGATGCAACAACGTGGATTCTTGAAAACCTCACAATATTTACCGTTGGCTTTAAGGATTTAATTTCCTATGGCATTCTCAATCCATTGGAAACACAACTCGCTGCATCTCCTTGGTATGTAACAGTTGCAATGATTGTGGCACTTGCCCTGATTATTGCTGGAATAAGAACGGCGATCTTGGCTTTTGTTTTAGCAATGGCAATTGTTCTTTCTGGTCTTTGGTATGAAGCAATGTTGACTCTGACTCAGACAATTGTTGGATGTTTGCTCACAATGATTATCGGTCTAGCACTCGGTATTTGGACAGGGCGTAGCGATCGCGCGGAGAGAGCTCTGCGTCCATTCCTTGATGCGGGACAGACTCTTCCAGCGTTTGTTTATTTAGTTCCAATGTTGGGTTTATTTGGTCCCACACGTTTTACTGCTATTGCAACAGGTATCGTCTATGCGATTCCAGTAGTTGTGAAGATTGTGTGCGAAGGTATCCGCGCAGTTCCTCACTCACTCGTTGAAGCAGCAACTGCTGCAGGATCTACTGCGCGCCAAATTATTACTAAAGTGCAATTACCTGCTGCAAAGAAAACTATTTTGCTTGCAACGAATCAAGGTTTGATATTTGTTTTAGCTGTCGTTGTTATTGGTGGCTTTGTTGGTGCGGGCGGTCTGGGTTACCTGGTAATTGCCGGAAACTCCAAGCCAGAGCTTCAAGGCAAGGGGCTGATCGCTGGTGTTGCAATCTTGCTTCTGGGAGTTATTTTCGACCGGATTATGCAGGCCGGCGCCCGTCGCACCTCATAACATCGGCATAACACTCTCATAACTTCTGCAAAATAGCCCCTAAAAGCACTAGTACTGGCTCCATCTCGGCCGTAGGCTTTGGGCAATACATAAAACTCTTTAGGAGGGTTAATGAAATCACTATTCGGTCGCCGTTCGGCAATTGCTAGCGCAGCAATTGCAGCAGCGTTGGTCCTTTCGGGTTGCAGCAGCAGTGTTAATGATGCAGCAGGCGGAGGATCAGGAGATTGCGGTTCTTACGCAATTGCAATGCATGCTTGGGGCGGTTACACAGCTTCAGCACAAGTTGTTGCAGAAGTAGCAAAACAAGAATTGGGTTGCACGATTACTCAGACAACTCTTGAAGAAGGTCCAGTCACTTATGACGCAATGGAAGCCGGAACAATCGATGTAGTTATCGAAGATTGGGGCGGCGGACGCTGGAAGGAATGGACTGATCGCGGTTCAGTAGTTGAAGCTGGCGAAAACGGAAACATTGGAATTATCGGTATGTATGTCGCACCATGGATGGTTGAAAAGTATCCAGACATCACTGATTCAAAGAACTTGAACAAGTACGCATCTTTGTTTAAGACTGCTGATTCAGGCGGCAAGGGTGCATGGTTTGAAGGCCCAACTGGTTACACAACTATCGGTGAAAAGATGGTTTCTGCTAACAAGCTGAACTTCAAAGTTATCTTCTCTGGTTCAGAAGCTGCTCTAGTTGATGGCTTCTTGAAGGCAGAAAAGAACAAGACTCCATTCATCGGTTATGCATGGCAGCCTTGGACACTTCACTCCAAGCTTCCAACACTGGAAGCAGCTCGCGTTAACTTCCCTGCTAATGACTGGAGCGATCCAGCAAAGGCAAGTGGTTTAACCGATTACCCATCAACACCACTTATCAAGTTGATCTCTAAGAAGCTCAACGATGCTAACGATCCATTTACTAAACTTGTTAAGAACTTCAACTGGACTAATGCTGATCAGAACGGTGTAGCAGCCGATCTTGAAGGCGGAATGACAGCAGAAGATGCAGCAAAGAAGTGGATTGCTGCTAACCCTGACAAAGTTAAGGCATGGATTAGTTAATTAATAAAAAATCCTAAAGAGCAAGGCCCTTACTCGGTGAAATTCATTGAGTAAGGGCCTTGTTTTATTAGTAGACTCCTCATATGAGCGAGCAGTACGACTACATCATCGTCGGTGGTGGCTCAGCTGGTTGCGCGCTCGCGAATCGCCTCAGTGCAAATCCTTCACACAAAGTTTTAGTTCTCGAAGCAGGTCGCCGCGATTACAAGTGGGATGTATTTATTCATATGCCTGCAGCGCTCGCTTTTCCTATCGGTAGCAAGTTTTATGACTGGATGTATGAATCCGAACCAGAACCATTTATGAATGGACGCCGCATTTATCATGCGCGTGGAAAAGTTTTGGGTGGATCATCTTCGATTAATGGACAGATTTGGCAGCGCGGTAATCCTCTGGATTACGAACGCTGGTCTAAAGATAAAGGCATGCAGAATTGGGATTATGCCCACTGCTTGCCATACTTTAAAAAATTAGAGAATTGTTTAGCAGATCCAAAGAATCCATTTCGTGGAAATAACGGTCCACTCAAATTAGAGCGCGGACCCGCAAAGGGCCCACTCTTTGATGCATTCTTTAAAGCAACAGAGCAAGCGGGCTATCCACGAACAGATGATGTCAATGGATACCGCCAAGAAGGATTTGCTGCCTTTGATCGAAATGTTTATCGCGGTCGCAGGTTAAGCGCTGCTCGTGCTTATCTATACCCTGTACTACATCGCAAGAACTTAACGCTTAAAACAAAGGCTCATGTCACCAAGGTTTTATTTGATGGCACAACTGCAACTGGTGTGGAAGTTATGATTAAGGGCAAGAAGCACACCTTTACATCCAAGGAAGTAATTTTGTGTGGTGGAGCGATTAATACTCCACAGATTTTGCAACTCTCTGGCATTGGCAATCAAGAAGATCTTTCAAAGCTTGGCATCACAGTCGTCAAGCACTTGCCTGGTGTGGGCGCTAATTTGCAGGATCACCTTGAAGTCTATGTTCAATACAAGTGCAAGCAACCGGTGTCGCAACAACCGATTACACAATTCTGGCGCCGTCCATTTATTGGTGCTGCTTGGTTATTCTTTAGAAAAGGTCCAGGTGCTTCTAATCAATTCGAAGCAGGTGGATTTACGAGAAGCAATGAAGATGTGGCCTATCCAAATTTAATGTTTCACTTCTTACCACTTGCTATTCGCTATGACGGCAGCGGACCAAAGAGTGGTCACGGTTACCAAGTACACGTCGGTCCAATGTATTCAGATGCTCGGGGATGGCTAAAGATTAAGAGCACAAATCCATTTGAAAAGCCCGCAATGCAATTTAACTATCTTTCAACGGATCAAGATCGACGTGAATGGGTTGAAGCGGTGCGTGTTGCTCGCAATATTTTGACTCAACCTGCAATGGATCCATTTAATGAAGGCGAAACATCACCGGGTAAATCTGTATCAACTGATCAAGAAGTTTTGGATTGGGTACGTAAAGATGCCGAGACCGCTCTGCATCCATCGTGCACCGCAAAGATGGGCACAGATGAGATGTCAGTTGTTGATCCAGAGACCATGAAGGTGCACGGAGTAAACGGATTGCGCATCGCCGATGCATCCGTTTTCCCATATGTCACCAACGGAAATATTTATGCACCAGTCATGATGGTTGCCGAAAAAGCTGCTGATTTAATTCTTGGCAATACTCCACTGCCACCAGAAAATCTTGAGTTCTACCGCCATGCTAAAAGATGAAGAGATAGATAGCGCACCTTCTTCAATTGCAAAAGTAAAGGTTCAAAAATCAGATTCGAGCGAAACAACATCTGACTCTGTCGTTGTTGAAGAACCCTTAGAGATAAGACTCAAGCAAGGCGATCACGAAGAACAACTCGGCATCACAATGCGCACACCTGGTGCGGACCTCGAACTCGCTGCAGGATTTTTATGGGGCGAAGGATTCTTAAGCGACCCAAGTGAACTTATACAAGTAAAAGTGTGCGCTGATCGCTCACTCACACCACGTCAACGTGCAAACGTTGTCATTGCCGAGATAACAACGAATGCAGCCAAGCCACCACGTTCTATGGAACGCAGATTCACAATGACATCTGCATGTGGCGTCTGTGGTTCTACAAATATCTCAGATTTACATGCACGCGGAATAAAGAAAGTTGCACCGACCACGCATTCGTTATCTGAACTCGCTGCAATGACGTCACTACTCGAAGGACGGCAAGCAATATTTTCAAAGACCGGCGGATTACACGCAGCAGCACTTGTGAATCCGCAAGGCAAGGCTGTCTATGTTCGCGAAGATGTTGGTCGCCACAACGCAGTGGACAAAATTATTGGCGCAGCTTTGATGGCAGGAGAGTTGCCGCTATCTAATTGGACAGTTGTTGTTTCAGGTCGCGTGGGTTATGAAATCATTCAAAAATCTGTTGCTGCAGGAGTTTCAGCACTAGTTGGCGTCAGCGCACCAACATCGCTAGCAATCGATCTTGCACACGAATTTGGATTAACGCTGATGGCCTTTGCCAGAGATGGCAAAGCTAAGCAGTTCTTGCCTAGCTAGATTTTAAAAGGTTTAGGGCACGCACTTATCTTTGGTACGCGCACCTTGGCTATCACCGTTCCTTCGCAAGGATGAACGTTTTGTGCAATCCCGAGATCGCAGGCAACTGATAAGAAGATGAAGGCATCTTCGTATGTAAAACCCCAGTGATGTACCAATAACCCTGCGGCTTCTTCACACGCCAATTTCATGGCTTCTTGAATATCTTCAACTGCAACACCATG
The DNA here is from genome assembly GCA_010032875.1 of Actinomycetota bacterium. Classification (GTDB taxonomy): domain Bacteria; phylum Actinomycetota; class Actinomycetes; order Nanopelagicales; family Nanopelagicaceae; genus Planktophila. Next base: position 26,340 of record RGSB01000007.1, read on the forward strand.
TGTAATCCATGAATCCGATGTTTCTGTGACTGGAAAATCTGTTGTCATTGATTTGATGACATTTACTTCTAAAAGAACATCGCCACCGATTTCTACGCCAGTGCCGCAAATTTCGCCATCACCCATAGATGCATGCATGTCTCCGATACCGAGCAAGGCGCCTTCATGTTTTACGGGAAGATAAATGGTGGAACCAATCTTGTTCATGTTGTTATCTAGATTGCCGCCGTGTTTTCCTGCAGGCATCGTCAAAATAGATCCTTTTTCAGGAGCAACACCAATCACACCCAGCATGGGGCTTATTGGAAAAGAGACCTTCTCATTCATCTTTATTACGCCATCTTTTACATCAAAGAAAGTTCCATACGGACCCTTTGCCTTTTGATGAAGTTGTCCTTCACCCGCAGAAAAACGCGCAGCACCACGTGCTTCAGTTTTAATATCGACAATGGTTACAGCCAATGTGTCGCCAGGTTCGGCGCCTTCTACAAAGATTGGACCAGTTGCTGGATTAACTTGCGAGTCATCAATAACTTTTATCAAGTCAGCATCTACTAGAACTTGTCCCTTATAGCAATCCCACGTTTGTACGTGGATGCGTTCACCGGCTGCTACACGTAGGGCTGGAGTGAATTCGGCACCGAAACTCTGGGTGTAATGATCTCGGGAGAGATAGTGCTTTGCGGTGGGATACAGAGTTGTCATGGCGGTAAATCTATCTTCATTTTCACTTCACATGCCATATACAACTGGGGCAGAATGAGCACTCTTCTTGGACTCATTGGAGGATGCGTGAAATACGAAGCAGATCATCACATCGGTAAAGACCAACATGTGTGGGCATATTCAGCGAATATGGAACCAGTGTTGAAGGTTAAATCTGGTGCAACAATTCACTTAGAAACATGGGATTGTTTTACGGGCCAAGTTCAAACCGAAGATGACACCGTCGAAAAATTAGATTTAGCACGCGTCAATAGCGCAACAGGTCCAATTTATGTAGAAGGCGCAGAACCTGGTGATTCTCTCTCAGTAACGTTGCATCGTATTGATCCAGGCACACAGGGTGCAGGAATGGTTATTCCTGAGTGGGGACAACTCATTCACAAAGCGAAAGCACCAGCTACTCGAATTTTTAAAGTTAAAGATGGAATCGTTCATATGAATGATCGTGTTTCATTTCCTGCAGTTCCAATGCTTGGCGTAATTGGTGTTGCACCTGCCGAAGGTGAGATTGCAACATTCGCAGCTGGACGCCACGGCGGAAACATGGATGATCACTTCAACCGCGTTGGATCAACTGTTCATATGCCTGTATTCCAAAAGGGTGCACTTCTAGCAATTGGTGACATGCACGCTTCAATGGGAGATGGAGAAATCTCAGGCACCGGTGTTGAAATCGGGGGAGATGTACTCATTGAAGTAAATGTTCTCAAAGGTAAAGCTGCACGTTGGCCAATTACCGAAACAGCAGATTCTTGGTACACACATGGAACAACTGATGATGATCTCAATGAAGCAATTAAATTAGCGTGCGAAGAAGCGGCACAGTTATTAGTAGAGCAATGGGGCTTTACTTGGGAAGATGCATTCATCTTCTTATCTGTTGCCGGAGATGTCGGAATTGCTCAAGCATGTCATCCATGCCCAGGTTCGATTATTGCCCGTATGCGCGTTCCAAAGATCGCTGCATGTCCACGACCATTTAAGGGAATGTAAATCATGAGCGAAATGAAATGGCAGCACGGAAGTACTTGGTACCGCGTCGTTGGAGACCTTAAGAGCTCGAAGACCCCCGTCATGGTCTTGCATGGCGGTCCTGGCGCTGGCCATAACTACTGCGAACCAATCGCTGAAGTTTTGGCACAGACAGGTCGTGCTGCAGTTCTGTATGACCAAATTGGTTGCGGTAATTCCACACACTTACCAGATAAGCCAAAAGAGTTTTGGACTCCTGAGTTGTTTATGGAAGAGCTAGTGCTTCTCACAGAGCACCTTGGTATTTCAAGTAAATACAACATTGTGGGGCAATCGTGGGGCGGAATGCTGGGAATGCAATTCGCAATCACTAAACCAAAGGGACTAAACGCACTCGTGGTTGCTGACTCTCCTGCGAGCATGGAAGTTTGGGTTTCTGAAGCTAATAAATTACGTAAAGAGTTGCCACCTGAAGTTGAAGCAACACTTCTCAAACACGAAGCAGCAGGAACAACTGAAGATCCTGAGTACGTTGCTGCCGTTGATGTTTTCTATTCACGTCACTTGTGCCGAATTCCGCAGCCACCATATGTTGTTGCAAGCTTTGAACAACTAGCTGCTGACCCAACTGTGTATCACACCATGAATGGACCAAGTGAGTTCCACGTTATTGGTTCACTTAAGCACTGGGATATTCGCCCGCAACTCAAAGAAATTATCGCGCCAACTCTTTTGGTCTCTGGTCAATACGACGAAGCAACTCCTGCCATGGTCAAAGAGATTCACGGATTAATCCCAGGATCTACGTGGGAATTATTTGCTGAATCTTCACACATGCCACACGTGGAAGAACCAGCGAAGTTTAAGAGAGTTGTCTCAGAGTTCTTAGATTCAAAGGACTAAATTACAAGCGACATCAACTGCGCCAACGCGGCGTAGCTCTGGTTCACGTGTACTGCACTCTGGTACTGCAATAGGACAACGAGTGTGGAATGAGCATCCGCTTGGACGATTAAGTGGTGATGGAATATCTCCAGTCAAAATCTGACGTGTGCTCTTTGCGCTCTGATCAATACGTGGATTAGCTGAGAGCAGAGCCTTTGTATATGGATGCTGTGGATTGTTATAAATCTCTTCGACAGAGCCCATCTCAACAATTTTTCCTAAATACATAACCGCAATGCGATCTGAAATGTGGCGAACGACACCGAGATCATGAGCAACAAAGATGTAGGTCAGATTCATCTCATCTTGCAGCTCTTTAAAGAGATTAAGAACCTGTGCTTGAATCGAAACATCGAGAGCACTTACTGGTTCATCAGCAATGATTAGTTCTGGCTTAAGGGTAAGGGCTCGGGCAATCACCACGCGTTGGCGTTGACCACCTGAGAACTCATGTGGATATTTTTCATATGAGTTCTTATCCAGACCGACTTTTTCAAGGAGTTCTTGGGCGCGCGCACGGCGTTCATCTTTGCTCACTCCATGAATTCGCATTGGTTCTTCAACGATCGCGCCAATTTGTCGTCGTGGATTCAGGGATGCGTAAGGGTCCTGGAAAATAAATTGAATCTCTTTACGTAGTGGACGCATTGCAGCGAGTGATTTCTTTGCAATGTCATTTCCTTTGTAAATAATTTCACCAGATGTAGGTGTATCAAGCCTTGAAATGATTCGTCCCAGAGTTGATTTACCGCAGCCGGATTCTCCAACTACACCAAGTGTTTCGCCTTGAACTAAGTTAAAGGAGACTCCATCGAGTGCTGAAACTTTATTCTTGCGACCAAAGCCGCCACCTGAAGTTTCATAAACTCTGCTGACATTTGTGACCTTCAGAATTTCATCGCTCATGAGCGCGCTCCTTGCGTTAATAGGAAGCATGCAGCTCCGTAGCCATTGCTATCAGATATAAATGCTGGTTGTTCGGTGCAGGCAACGTGCGCAGAAGGACAACGAGTTCTAAAGGCACAGCCACTTGGAAGATTAAGAAGTGATGCTGGTTGCCCAGAAATTGTTTCAAGGCGTGAAGTACGCGCACGGTCAACGCGTGGAACAGAGTTCATTAAGCCCTTTGTGTATGGATGCTGCGGATTAGCAAAGAGAGAACTCTTAGTTGATCGCTCAACCATTCGGCCTGCATACATCACTAGTACTTCTGATGAGAGCTCGGATACAACGCCCATGTCGTGAGTAATGATGATGATCGATGAGTTGTACGTCTTACGTAATCTTTCAAGTAAGTCCAAAATCTGTGCCTGAATGGTTACATCCAGCGCTGTCGTTGGTTCATCAGCAATCAGCAACTTTGGATTAAGAGATAGCGCCATCGCAATGATTGCGCGCTGTCTCATACCACCAGAGAATTCATGTGGATATTGATCTACGCGCTTTGCTGGATCTGGAATTCCAACTTCTTCAAGCAATTCGATAGCACGCTCTCTTGCTGCCTTATCTGAGATGTCGCTGTGTAGTTGAAGTTGCTCACGGATGTGCCAACCAATTGTGTACACAGGTGTCAATGCAGTCATTGGATCCTGGAAAACCATTGCAATGTCTTTGCCCCGAATAGCTCGAAGTTCTTCATCGCTTTTCTTCAGTAAATCTTCACCATTGAAAAAGACTTCACCAGTGATTTCGGCGTTCTCATCTTTGATTAAACCCATAACAGCGCTCATGGAAACGCTCTTGCCCGAGCCTGATTCTCCAACGATGCCGAGCACTTCTCCATGATTAATTGAAAAGGAGAGGTTGTTGACTGCGCGCACTATTCCTTTACGAGTCTTAAAGGAGACGCAAAGGTTTTTAACTTCCAATAGTTTCTCAGCCACGACGCACCCGCGGATCTATCCATGCATACACAAGATCAACGATGGCATTAGCAATAACGATAAAGAATGCTGCATACATAACTGTTGCCATAATCAGCGGCAAGTCAAAGTTTTGCAAAGCAGTAAAGGTCAATCGTCCGACCCCTTGAATACCAAAGACAACTTCTGTTAGAAGTGCCGAACCGCCAACTAATGCGCCGAAATCTAATCCAAAGAGTGAAACAACGGTAATGAGACTCATGCGGCTAGCGTGCTTAATCAGAATCCGTTTTTCACCTGCTCCTTTTGCACGTTCGGTCTTTATATAATCTTCTTGCATCAAGCCAACGATTTCGCTACGAATAACACGAATATAAATACCCGCATACAAAATTGAGAGAGTTAACCAAGGAAATAGCAGCGCTAAGAACCAGCCACTCGGGCTCTGCGTAAATGGTACATATCCAAGAGGTGGAACCCATCTAAATAAGGTGGCGTGCAATCTTCCTTGCGTTATTAAGTTGACCACCTCGCCCAACCAATAAACGGGCAGAGATACGCCAACGATTCCAATAATTCCAATAGCGGGATCAATCCACGACTTACGTGCACCGGCTGCCGTAATGCCCAGCGCTAATCCAAGAACCAACCAAATAAGTGCAGCGCCAAAAACAAGTGAGAGAGTTGCAGGAATTGCTTGAGTAAGTTGTGGCCACACTTCAGCACCGCGGTTTACATAGGAAGTTAGATCGCGATCGATAAATAAGTGCTTCATCATAGATACGTAACGAATATGAATTGGCTTATCTAGATCAAAAGTAGCTCTAACTTGTTGAAGCGTGAGTTGGTCAGCGTTGCGACCAGCGATGCGGGCAGCTGGATCAACGCCAGGAGTTGCAAAGAAGATGAGAAAGACCAAGATACTGATGGAGACAAGCACAAAAACAGCAGCAGCTAAGCGCTTAAGAATAAATCGCGTCAAAATGCACCGCGCAGACGAGCTTTAGGATCGAGTGCATCTCGAACAGCATCACCAAGAAGATTAAGTGCAACAGCAGTGATCACAATAAATAGACCAGGTGCTAACGCAACTATCGGACGTGTGTACAAGAGCCCCAGACCATCTTTAATAATTGTTCCCCAAGAAGCATCTGGTGCTTGCACGCCAATAGATAAGAAGGAGAGCGCGGACTCTGTGAGCATGGCGAGTGAGACCATTAGTGGAATAAAGACCAAAACACTTGGGATTACGTTAGGCAAAATTTCACGGAAAATAATTGTTGAATTCTTTGCGCCACCACCGATTGCAGCCTTAACAAATTCGCGTTCGCGAAGTGCAAGCACCTGACCGCGAATAGGACGGGCGACGTATGGAACATAGACAAGACCAATAATAAAGATAGGTAAATAAAGTGAGCCTGCTTCAAGTGAAATGGGACCCCATTTAAATCCACTAGTAAGAAGCACGACAGAGAGTGAAATAGAGAGAAGGTAGACAGGAAAGGCCCAAATCACATCAAGTATTCGAGAAATAACTGAATCAATAATCTTTCCTGAATAACCAGCAATGACACCAACAAGTGTAGCAATAATTAAAGTCAATGCTGCTGCAGCGAAACCAATTAACAAAGTATTTGTGCCGCCGTATAGCAAACGCGCAGCCACATCGCGACCTTGATTATCTGCGCCTAAAAAGTATGGACCGATTTTCCATGTAGGACCAATTGGATTCACACCGAGTTTTAAACCTTCAGTTGATTGTTGTAAAACCTGAACTTCGACACCATCTAAAACAACTGTTCCGTTAATTGTAGAAACAAATGGGTCTGTCTTTGAAATAAGTGATGCATAAAGCGGAGCAGAGAGCGTGAGTGCGACAACGATGATGAGCATCGTTGAGGCAACCCATGATCTACGGTCACGAACCAGCGTTCGAAAAGCAATTTTGCTCGGACTCTCCGAAGAGAGATCGAACGCTGGTTCGTGCGTAGTCATTGAGTTACTTCACCTGCAGTTGGCTAACCAACATGTAGAACTGCTTAGAGAAGTTGTAGTTCTTTACAC
>RGSB01000061.1 GCA_010032875.1 Actinomycetota bacterium
CAATTCCTGCACCAATAACTATCACTTTTCCGGGTGAAACTCCTGGTACACCGGCAAGTAGAACTCCTCGCCCACCTTTGGGTTTTAATAAAGCATCAGCTCCAACTTGTGTAGCCATACGACCCGCGACTTCACTCATGGGAATTAAGAGAGGAAGAGATCCATCGACTTCGACCGTTTCGTAGGCTATCGCGGTCGTTTTAGATTTTATCAGTGCATCAGTACACGCTTTTGAAGCTGCTAGATGCAAATACGTAAAGAGAATCTGATTTTCACGCATACGTGAATATTCAGCCGCGATAGGTTCTTTAACTTTTAAAATTAAGTCTGCTTGTTGCCACAATTGATCAGCACTTTCAATAATCGTCGCACCAGCAGCTACGTACGACTCGTTTGAAATACTAGATCCGATGCCTGCATTATTTTCAACGATAACGGAGTGACCATTCTTGATAAACTCCGCAACACCTTCGGGTGTTAAGGCAACACGGTATTCTTGAACTTTAATCTCACGGGGAACTCCAACAATCATCTTTTACCTTTTAAAGCAATTGCTGCCGAAATCAATCCAGTAAAGAGTGGATGTGGACGAGTGGGTCTAGATCTCAACTCCGGGTGAGCCTGAGTTCCCACGTAAAATGGATGAACATTTGAAGGAAGTTCAACAAACTCTACAAGATTGTCTTTGGTGTAGACACCAGAAAAAACTAAACCAGAATCAGATATGCGATCTTTGAACGCATTATTAACTTCATATCTATGTCGATGTCGTTCGGATACTTCCTTTGAGCCATAACTTTGGGCCACAATTGAACCAGGTAACAAATCAGCCTTATATAAGCCCAAACGCATGGAACCTCCCATATCCCCCACACCATCGACGATAGATTTTTGACCTTCCATGGTTGCGATGACATGCGAACCTGAATTCGGAGAAAATTCTGCAGAGTTGGCATCATCAATTCCAGCCATATTTCGGGCGGCTTCAATAACCATGCATTGCAAACCTAAACATAAACCTAAAGTAGGAATCCTATTTAAACGTGCAAAAGTAAGAGCTCCAAGTTTGCCTTCTATGCCTCTCACTCCGAAACCACCAGGTACACAGATTGCATCAACATCACCCAGCGAGCTCTGAGCACCTTCGATGGTTGCGCAATCATCACTAGCTACCCATTTCAACTCAACTTTTGCGTTGTTTGCGAAACCACCAGCTCTCAATGCTTCAGATACCGAAAGGTAAGCATCAGGTAAATCAATATATTTGCCAACCAGAGCAACTCGCACGTGATGTTTTGGATTATGAACAATCTTCAGTAAATCATCCCATTCTCCCCATTTAACATCATGAGACTTTAAGCCCAATCTTCTGACCACATAGGAATCCAAGCCCTCTGCATATAGAACTTTTGGGATGTCATAAATTGATGGAGCATCAACTGCGGCTACAACTGCCTCTAAATCTACGTCACACATTAAAGAAATTTTTCGTTTTATACCATCGGGTATAGGACGATCAGATCGTAGGACAACTGCGTCAGGTGCAATACCGATACTACGCAGAGCAGCAACGCTATGTTGCGTTGGCTTAGTTTTTAGTTCGCCTGAGGGGCCGATGTACGGAACTAAAGAGATATGTAAATAGAAAACATTGTCACGCCCTACCTCTTGCCTGATTTGACGAGCTGCTTCTAAAAATGGTTGCGATTCAATATCTCCTACTGTTCCACCTATTTCCGTTATCACTATATCTATATCAGGAGCAGCCATCGCCCGAATGCGCTCTTTAATTTCGTTAGTGATATGTGGAATAACTTGCACTGTTTCGCCTAGATACTCACCGCGTCGTTCCCTGCTTATAACACGTGAGTAAACTTGGCCAGTTGTAACATTTGCAGATCCATGCAAATTTCTATCCAAAAATCTTTCATAATGTCCAATATCTAAATCTGTTTCTGCTCCATCATCTGTAACAAATACCTCACCATGTTGAAATGGATTCATTGTTCCCGGATCGACATTTAGGTATGGATCCAATTTTTGCATTGTCACTCGTAGACCTCGAGAAATTAACAATCTTCCAAGGCTAGATGCTGTGAGACCTTTACCAAGACTAGAGGCGACTCCGCCGGTTACGAATAAATGCTTGGTTACATGAGGTTGGCCCATGGAAGGACAACCTATCACTTATTAAGAATTTTATCCTTGAAGGCGCATATTGAGCAGTTCGCTCGCGTGTTCCTTTGCACTCGATGACTCTTGTAATCCAGCCAGCATGCGAGCAATTTCAGATATCCGTGCATCGCCTTCAACGCTTGTCACACCGCTAGATATTACGGTTCCATCAAAACTTTTTTCAACAACGTAATGTTGATCTCCCCATGCGGCCACTTGTGGAAGATGTGTAACGACAATTACTTGAGCATTTTTAGATAGGCAATGTAACCGTCTACCCACTTCAATGGCCGCAGCTCCACCGACTCCAGCGTCCACTTCATCAAAAATATACGTTCCAACTGGATTTGAAGATGCAATAACTACTTCTAGCGCCAACATGACACGCGACATTTCTCCGCCAGATGCACCTTTAGCAAGGGAAACTAGAGGAGCATTTTTATGAGTTTGTAAAAACATTCCTACAGTGTCACAACCATATGGTGTGAAATCACTCTCTTTTAAGTTAGATTCATAATCGGGTGAAAGAACTTCGATGACTAGGTTGGTTTGTGGCATAGATAATGAATGCATTTCGACAGATACTTTTTTAGCTAGATCATTTCCTGCAGCAACTCGTTTACTCGTTAATTCAGTAGCCATTGATAGCAATCTCTTCTTAACCCCAGATAATTCCTTTTCCAACATTTGAATCCGTTCATCCCCACCACTTAAATCATCTAATTGAGATGCAACGCTGCTGTAACGTTTTATTAGTTCATCTATAGCTTCATCGCCCGCGACGTCAGAACTCCACTTCTTGACAAAAAAGGAGAGTGCAGCTTTTCGTTCCTGCAAAAATTCCAATCTGTCTGGATCAGCTTCCAAAGTTTGCACATAAGATGTTAAATCAGGTAACAAATCTGCAAGAATAAAAAAGGCATCATTGAAGTTATCAGAAAAATCTTCCAATTTAGAATCTTTCTCCTTAACGGAGTCAAGTGATTTTTTTGCCTGTCCAAGGGCATTTAAGGCACCCGAATCATCGTTTTCAAGAATGCTTAGTGCTTGAGTCACAGCAAGACGCAGTTCCTCTACCGAAGATAATCTTTTGATTTCATCCTCTATGATGGAAAATTCGTTAGCTATTGGTTTTAGTTTGGAAAATGATTCACTAAAGAGTTTTAGAGAAGCTAGTGAATCCTCTCGACTTGCCGCACTTCTCTTTAATTCGTTAATACGTGTTTTAATGTTTTGATAATCTTTAAGGCAGGCTTGATATTCCCTCAATGATGTATCTACTGATTCGCCAGCGTATCGATCAAGAAGTTCTCGTTGTCGGGATCCCTTTGTAATGTTTAATCCCGAACTTTGTCCATGAATCTCAATGAGATGACTACTGGCTTCAGAGAGTGTTCCGGCATTTATACTTACGCCACTCGCTACTGCCTTGCTCTTTCCATCCTTTGTAACACTTCTAGAAATTGACAGGGAGCCATCTTCAATTTCAATACCTAGATTCTCAAAAAATACTGTTTTTTCCTTTGGGACACTAAACAAGGCGCTTGCAGTGAGTCTTTCTTCTCCGCTACGCACCAAAGTGCTTTCGGTTTTACCTCCTAGAACAAGGTTGAGAGCAGTTAATACCATGGTTTTACCAGCGCCAGTTTCACCGGTTAATACCGTTAAACCTTTATCAAATTCTAGATTAGCTTGAGTAATTACTCCGATATTTTTGATATGTATTTCTTCTAGAAAAGTGCGTTCACTCACCGCGCCATCCTTCAATTGGTAACTTGAACTTAGCAACCAATCTATCCGTGAAAATTGTGGATTTAAGGTGCGCAAGAGTTACTTGTACATCGTTTTTCGTTATAGAAACTTCATCATCTTTATGTAATTCGATTTTGCGAAGCGCGTCTGCCGATAAAGATGCGTCGGATGATTCGATCGCAATACCGATCGTAGATGAAGGTGCAATAACCATTGGTTTTGCAAACAGAGCATGTGCGGCAATAGGAAGGAGAACCATTGCTTGTACTTCAGGCCATAAAACAGGGCCTCCTGCTGAGAATGCATAAGCAGTTGAACCAGTGGGAGTTGCGCAAATGATTCCATCGCAACCCCATCTAGATAATGGTCTGTCATCAATTTGTACAAAGAGTTCTAACATTGTTGTACTTTTTCGTTCAACGCTTACTTCGTTAAGAGCCCACCCTCTCTCAATAATTGAACTGCCCCGTTTAACTTCAAAAGACAACAGCATGCGTCTGTCTAGTACGTAATCCTTCTCGATGACCGCTTTGGCAACATTTTCATAGGTAAATTCCTCTACTTCTGCCATGAACCCAACGTGTCCCAAGTTAATTCCGAGCAATGGAACGTTATGAGCAATTGCATACTCGGCTCCACGAAGAATAGTTCCGTCACCACCTAGAACGAGTACTAATTCCAGCTCTGGAAGTTGTGAGTCAATTGTTCTGTAAACATTTATTTTTGCTTCTTCAAGAATCGATATAACAAGGTCAGATGCTTCTTTAGCTTGCGCCCGAGAAGAGTTAACCAACAAAAGAATGTTTCGTTGGCTCATTATTGAGGTCCTATCTGAATTGCTGCTTCTAATGCGTCC
>RGSB01000062.1 GCA_010032875.1 Actinomycetota bacterium
CTCTACAGTGACAGTGTAGTGAATTAACCAAACTATTCTAACGCACCAAAAAAAATTTGAGCAGTTTATACTCGTGCTCAGGAGTTGCGAATTACTTACGCAATCGCTAGAACATCTTTTACTACTTTGAGCAAACGATTTTTTTCTGCCGTGATAGTAGCGTCAAAACCACTAGCAGCAGCAAGTAGAGATTCGTTAGAACCACCACGAGCAGTTCTGTGCCAATCAAGGCGTTCGGTTAGAGCATTGAAAGCACCCCAAGCAGAGCCAGCAATCATGCCATTGAATTCGCCTGTGTAAATATCGTTGATAGTATCAACTTTATTTTCCCATTTCTTGATAGCACCCTTAGAATCCTTTTCAGGCTTAGGATAAGCAGCAAGAATAATATCGTTGAATTGCGTAGCAGTGATTTCTTTCTGAATCATAGCATGAGCCATTCTATCGAATTCGTCCATGTAAGCATTAGCAAGACCTAACGCTGTGCGAGCAATTTGAATTTTACCTTCAGCAGATTGCGTATGACGAATCTTGAAAGATTGCTTTACGCCGTCTTTCTTACGCTTTCCACCTAGAGCAAGATTGAGAGTGTTAGCACACACAACACGAACAGGTGTGATTGAGGCTTGAATAGCAATAGAGCCGTCATGTGATGTGTTGATTAGTAAATATGTCTTTACTTTATCAGCAACACCTGTCGGGTCTAATACTGTTTCACGCTCAAGAGCGAGAGAGCCGAATACTACACGCCCACCACGAATGGAGCCAGCAGTTTCCCAACGCCCACCACCATCTAACAATGTATCACCGAATGAAAATAATTCTTCATTCTGTAGTGGAACATAACGCTCACCTACAACACCAAGAACATCTGTCTGAGTGTTATCTGTAGGATTTGTTCTAACAACATATTGATAAGATTTATCTGAGGTTAGTGTATTTGGAATCTCAACATCAACCAATCTAACATTCCAATTATTTAGATTAGCAGCAGCAAGCATTTCTGCCGTATTTTTTTCTTCTGTGAAAACTGTGCCTAAGCCATGCCAAGCAGGTTCTCTGAAAGAAGCGAAAGAAGCAACGCCATTTTGCGTTTCTAATTCGTGAGCCATTTTTTTCCTTTCATTAGTTATTTACAACCAATCTTAGCAGACATGGGTGAGAATGTCAAACTATATTGGGGAAATGTCCCGACACGCCGTAAACTTGACAAAGCCAGGTTTTGCGTGGCGGCAAATTTAAAAGGCCAGTTTTAAATCATGGCCCAGGATCTTGGATAGCCCCCTATCACAAAGTTGTGATGTTATCCACTTCTGCATCTGCACTTACGTCGTATGCATATGAATCGACATTGACATACAAATCAAGATTATCAATATCAAAATCTTTGAGGTCTGCAAGTGGGATGCTAACAGTTCCTGTGATTGTTGCAGTTGCTTCGAATTCAATATCTCTAGTTGGATTTAATCCAAAGATGCTGCAGATATCAGAGACAATCTCCTCTGAATCCATATCAAGATATTCAGGAAGACGATTTTCTAATTGTCCTACCTTATCAGAATATTCTGATAGTCTCTTAGATTTTCTACGGGCTTGTTCTAGGTCCCATTCAATCTCTGTTACCTTTACGGTGGGATATGAGATAGTTTGGTCCGTCGCATCCAAATCAATAACCTTGTAGGTTACTAACTGGTTAGGGTTGTAGTGGGCTGGTACTACTGTTTCGTTATTTGTTTCCATTTATTCAATGTCCTTTCCCATTGCTTCCATTTCTTTTATTGTTTCTAGCATATCATTTATTTGGCTTTCGGTCAAGCAGGCATGAGTAACTAGAGTAGCAGTCATCGCTGATAGATGAGCAGAATACATATACATTGCTTTGATAAAATCTTCCTCATCTAGTTCGTGTCTGTGATGAAAAATAGCAGAAGCCATTCCCATAACTTCCTCGTCATGAACGGCATCTCTCGTTGCTTCTTGTATTGCTAATGCGGTTGATATCATTAGGGCTTTCCTTTCTGTTGGTAAGTATTTAGTTTAGCAGAAATCAGGGAAAAATACAAATCGTGCCGTAAATGCCCCCTGTGAGAAAAATCACATGTGGCGGCAAATTTTGGGAGCAGTTTTACATCATGCTCAGGATGAAGGTTCTCAAGGGACTTTCGCAACAAGATCAATGCAATCTAGTTTTGCATCGCAGGTTGCCTTGAACGCAGAGAACAATTTTGTTGTGACGGGAATCTAGATGATTACACAGTTCAAACCCGTCACAATTCTATTAGTATGTTTTTACCATAGCAAATCTGGTTTGGTTATTTGCCAAGCGTAGCATAACTTTGGTGACATTGTGACGCATTGGAACGAACTTTTCAATACGACCTGTGATACCTGTTTTGCTTGTGGTGAATAAGTCACCGACCTGGTAAGTATAGCCTCCGAGTGTCATTTGTATTTCCTTTCTGTTGGTGTGTTGAGCAGTTTTATCTCATGCTCAGGAGAGTAATTTACAAGTATCTTGCGATAGAGTTGTAAGTAGAAGTGGAAACTGTTTCCTCATCTGTCATCTTGAGAATACGGATAGCGTTCTCAATTTCATCTACCATTTCAAGCCAAAAGAAACATGAACCATGCCATTGTATCTTAGATTAGCAGATAAGTCCTCTGCCTTGCTGATAGCGTTGAGAGCGAGTTTAGCAACATCTTTAGACCACTTTTCGTGAGCCTTCTGATACTTCTCCTCGTTAGTTGCTTGATTAGCCTTATCCTTTTGGATTTGTGCTAACTTTGTTTCTAATGCCTTGATTACCTTTGTGGTGGCAATTTTGACATTTATGGATTTGTTATTTCTAGCCATTTGTTTTTCCTTTCTGTGGGGTATCTATCCTAGCATTTCTAAGATAAAAAATCAAATTGAGCAGTTTAGCCTTGACATGCTCAGGTCAGGTTAGCCTACGCTAAAATTACGCTTTCCAAGTTGTCCAGCGTGTATTGCCTTCAACATCAAGTTTTACACGAACCGAGCCATTGGCGTTCGGCACGATTTCCTTGATAACACCTGTCACCTTTGACTTTTGTGAGGTGTAGGTATCTCCTACCTTGTAGAGTGCTGATTTACGACCTGCCATTTGTTTCTCCTTTTCTAGTGGTTGTTATTACTGTATTATTATGACATTTTGGGTTGTATTTTGTCAAGTCCAAATACCATAAATCTCATTATTTGAGATTAGTGACCTAGCCCTGCGAACACAAGCAGAAGCCCTATCACTAATAAGATTATTATTGTTTCCATTAGTCCCCTTATCTCTTTTTGGCACTAAACACTATGTCTGCCTTGTTATAGACACACAAGGAACATTTTACACAAGCAGAGCCTTCTTTGTCAATCAGAGGAATGGCTTTTTTATTTTCAGGGCATTTTGCTCCTACCCTGCCAATCATCTCTTTCATGGGATTATTTAGAATAACGTGCTTCCATGCGAAAGTGTAAGTGTCATTGAAAAAGTCCCCGTCCCAATGAATACGAAAAAGTTTCGGGGCATTGCGTTTATCACAATCAGCCCTAAACTCATCTATCATGTCGGAGATAAGTTTTTCCATAGTGTCATGGTCTGCGTCTTTGAGCAGGTTCCAATTATGGAGTAGAGTATCCCTTACTCCTTTGTAAATCTTTTCGAGTTTTCCTGCGTAGCATACCTTAGAACAAGTAGGTGTTTGGTTAGGGCATGAGAAATCTTTTCCAGCAGGTAATCCGAAAGTGTTGGCAATCGTTGGGGTTTTTCCGTTTGGTGATACGGCATTGGCTACCTTTCTATCGTTAGAGCGTTTTAGTTTCATGGGGTTCCTTTCTGACCTTCAAGAATAACATTTTAGTGTGGTTTTGTCAAATTTTTGTGTTTAACTTTTCGGGAATAAACTTTCTTGTTCCTTAATGGGGCAGCAGCGTTAGATCTCCGTAACTCTTGAATACGGCGTATTTCTGACTGCGTTTTTTTATACATGAAATAATCTTATCAGATTTCGGGAAAAAAATCAAATCCCACGTAATTGGGAGTTTCTGTACAAATCGGACGGGGCGGCAAATTTATTCTAAAATAAATAATTCAAATTGTTCATCATCAAAAATTTCTAGCACATCTTTCTCGCCATACTCATCTTCATGAATTAAAACAAAACCTTCTTTAGTTGGTGTGATAGAAATAATTTTGACAATACTCTCTGCAATACCAATTAGATCGTTTTCTTCTAATTGGTCTGCATTGAGCACATCAACCATGCGATAATCCATAGTTAGCATTGTAGCCTATTTTATAGTTACTCTGCCGTCAGCATAAAAGTTTTTTGTATACATTTTACCTGTTGGGTCTGTGAGATTATAGGTTGCGTATTCTTTAGCGTTGCCGTGGTCTTTACACAAAGCCCAAAGTTGAGCAGCATCAGTAAAGTCAGCAATTCGGTGAGTATTGTATAACTCTCCGTCATAGTAAGTAGTTAGAACATACATATATTCCATTTTAGTATTCCTCTCTTCCAATAATCCAAGCGTCTAGGTGGTGTTGTTCAATAATAGCCCAAGCAGGGGCAGTAGTCAAACCCTTATAGGTTATGCCTTCAGGCATAGGTATTTCCAAATCCCACAAGCCTAGGTCATTTACGGCGTCAATAGCCTCAATACAAGGTGCGACCATTGACTTAGGAACGGGCGGGTAGTGATTAGCCCGTAGGTGGATACCT
>RGSB01000063.1 GCA_010032875.1 Actinomycetota bacterium
GCAGCGATGAAGGATGCTAAAGAGCGTGCACAGGCAATTACTGAAGCGGTTGGTGGTGAGGTTGGATCATTGTTGTCTGTAAGCAGTGGACCAACTCAGGTAACAACCAAGGATTCATTAGATCGCGCTGCTGGTGGTTTCTATGATGTTTCGACTATTGCTAAAACTGTTAACGTAACTTTATCTGCCAGCTTTAAATCGAATTAATTCTTAACTAGCCTTTAGCAGTTCAAGCTTGGTTGGATCAGATTCAATTTTCGATAAAAACGCTAGTTCGCCCGTTTTTCTGGCCGGATAAAGCTTTTCCAAAATTGTCTTACAAAATTCAAAAATCATCAAGATCATAGCGGCTGGCAAAAGATCAAAACTGCGCTTGAAAAACCATGGTGTTCCATTTCGCAGTAACCAAGTGATCTTCTCTGAGCGACTTCGGTGAGTAATGGTTAATTGGTATGGCATTGAGATTGCCCAACCACGTTTTCTCAACTGATCAGCAATGTTTCTTGCCAGCATAAAGTGGCCCTGTGGCCCTGGGTGCATTCGGTCTATGTGCCAGTTCTTTCGGTCATGGACATTATTTATGGCTCGAGTTTTTACGGTAACGATCTCAAACTCTAAAGCAACTTTTCGGTAAACCGCATTCACAGCATTAACTCGGCGACCTAAAACTTGACGCATTAACTTTGGAAGTTTTAGTAGTTGGTTAGGATCATGAAGTTCGACCATGATAATTTCACTACCCATCGCAAGTAGTTGTTGACAGCAGCTACGCAAGTTGTTGTAGAGCAATACTGGGTCAAAGTTATTGCGAAGCAAATCATTACCGCCAACTATCACCGCACAGATATCTGGATTTTGTCTAAGCGCTTTAGGTAATTGAATGGCTAATACTTCATTAGATTTAGCACCGGGACGAGAGTAATTAAAGTAGTCGCAACCTTCTTGAAAAGCATCTGCAAGAAATCCAGCCCAACCACGAAACTGACCAGCTTTAATTTCATCACCTGTGCCATAGGCGGCGCTATCACCTAGTACGACAAAAGTTGGATGAGATCTAACTAGATCCATCTTAAGCTGCCTTTAATCTGCGCTTGGTTGTAATCATTGGCTGCTTTGCTTTGTGAATTTCTAACATGGCATCAATTGTGTTAGCCCAGGAAAATTGCTCAGCCTGATATCTTGCTGTCTTACGAAGGTTTCCTTTCTTTAGCAATTTAACAATTTCATCTGCAAATGAGATTCCATTATCTGCTGCAACTGCGCCAGCTGGTTTGATTGAGTTAATGTTTAAGATTTCACCAACCGCACTAGATCCTGATGCCACAACTGGTGTTCCACTTGCTAGTGATTCAAGAGCTGATAAGCAAAATGTTTCAAGTGGGCCAGGAGCAAGTGTGATATCTGCGGCAGCTAAGTAGGAAGCAACTTTTTCTCTGCTGGCAACGTAGCCAACCATTTCCACTGGCAAATTTTCACTCATTTTTCGAATCTTCTTCCACAATGGTCCGCCACCAATTATTACTAACCGTGCGTCAATGCCGCGATTTACTAACTCTGCAATCACCTGCACACTGCGCTGTGGCTCTTTCTCTGGTGACATCCGGCCGCAATGAACTAACAAGAATTGTGAATCCTTAAGTAATTCCCGACGTAATTTGAAACTTCTATTGGCAGGATTAAATCCAACCAAGTCAACACCGAGCGGAACTTTTCGCAGATTACTAGCATTGATTCGAATGAATTCAGCAGCAGCAAAATCTGTAGTGGCGATTACAACATCAAAGGTTGCAGCTAACTTGGCATTATGCCAATTAACAAAACGGTTTCGAAGGGATAAGGGAATTATTGGCACAAACTTTTGCACTAAGCCATTCAAAGTTTCATGTGAGAAAACCAGGCTGGCAATCTTTTGCTGTTTTGCCCACCTACCAACTTTAAGGAGAGTGAAGCGATCAGAAACCTCAATACGATCAGGGTTTAGAAACTCAAGGAGGTTTAGTAATTGCTTGTTACTGCGAATTACTTGATAGCCCCCGCTTCCAGGTAATGTGAAGCTTGGCAGGCTTATTTTTAAACCAAATGGAGTCTGTTCCTTTATGTACTTTGGACCCGGCACGATATAGATAAATTCATGACCATATTTAAGATAGCCACGACCTAATTCATGCAATGTAGTTTTAATTCCACCCGAACTTGGGCCATAAAAGTTGGCTACGTGCACAATTCTCATGCCACACCCATTTCTGATAGAAGTGAACTTTTCTTTTGATTAATAACCCCTTGATAATGATCCGCTAGTTCATTATTTATGCGACCCCAAGTTCGCTTAGAAACACTGTCCCTAGTAGCAATTCTCATTTGCTTACGATCACTTCTTGCATGGTGGTGAGTTACTGTGCGATTTAATTCTTCGCCATCACTTATATCTATTACGTATCCAGTTCGTCCATGCGCAACTAGATCTGCTGGACCACCTGTGCGTGGCACAATCGCAGGAACACCTGATGCAAGTGCCTCTTGCACTGCTTGGCAGAAAGTTTCATTTGGTCCTGGGTGTATAAATAAATCAAAGCTGGCGTATATCTGCGCCAATTCCTCACCAGATTTAAATCCAACAAAATAATGCAGATGGTAATTGCTGTTCAAGTTTGCGTCGGTGTGGGCCATCTCCAACAATTACTAGTTGAACATTTGGGTTTGATTCCAACGCTTTCAAATCTGCTACCCGCTTTTCTTGAGCAAGCCGGCCAACAAAGCCAACAATAATTTTGTTTGAATCCCCATTTTTCCAAAGATCTCTTAAGGCTGAAGATCTTTTGGATGGATTAAACAGCTCAGTATTAACACCGCGTCGCCATAAATAAACTTCAGGGACTCCAGCCATATGAAGGTCAAGACAGGCTGAAGTTGACGGAGCAAGAGTGCGATCTGTTTGAGAGTGGATTTTGTATAGGATCTTTTGTAGTGAGTTTTGGGCAATTCCAAAGCCATACTGTTTAGCAAACCCACCTAAATCAGTTTGATAGATAGAAACAGTTGGAATGTTCAATCGCTTAGCAACTTTATTTGCATAAGATCCAAGGGCAAATGGTGAAGCTAGGTGAATTACATCTGGTGTGAATCCATCGATTAAATGTTGAACTCTTTTTTGAGGTAAGCCCATTGGCATACCAGTTGGCAGAAAATTCTGAGTTGGTATGACAGGCACGCTTTTGACGGGGTGGCCGGCATATTCACCTGGCATGTTTTCACAGGCGGGAGCAATAACTAATGCTTGATGTCCGCTGGCGCTAAGGTGTTCAAGAACGCGAAGTACTGAATTCGTTACCCCATTTATATTTGGTAAGAAGGATTCAGTGACCACGGCTACTCTCATATGAGTAGGGTGCGTAATTTAGAAAGCCTAAAGTAACCCTTGAGGTTAAGTGTCGGTAAAGAGTAGGTTAAGCCTTATACCTCCCAGTAACATGTGAGCATGAAAATCGCTATCTGCATCAAACAAGTTCCAGATTCTTGGGCTGAAAAAAAGATGGCTGGTGGAGTTTTAGATCGCGCCGGCGTCGATGCAGTTTTAAATGATTTAGATGAGTACGCAGTTGAAGAGGCGCTGCGAATTGTTGAAGCAAACTCACCAACTAAAGAGGCCGGTGAAGGCAGCGGACACAGCATTACCTTGATTTCAATGGGACCTGAGCGGGCAACTGAGGCAATAAGAAAAGCACTTTCAATGGGCGCAGATGATGCAATATTGATAAGTGATCCAGTGTTAGCTGGCTCAGATGCACTCGCCACCTCATTAGTGCTAGCTGAGGTTATAAAAAAAGGAAATTACGATTTAGTTTTGTGTGGCACCGAGAGCACAGATGCTCGGATGAGTGTTATTCCAGCGATGATCTCCCAACGTCTTGGCTGGGCGCAATTAACCTTTGCTGGCAAAGTAAAAGCCGATCCAGCATCTTCGACAGTTGAGATTGAAAGAGTAACTGAGTTTGGTAATCAAGTAATGAGTGCTAAGTTTCCAGCATTACTTTCTGTAATTGAAAAGATTAATGAGCCAAGGTATCCATCATTTAAAGGAATTATGGCGGCAAAGAAAAAGCCAATCACCAGTGCGGTTAAAGATGCTCTGCCTCGTCCGCCAAGAGGAGCAGGAGTTAAGTTAACTGATGAAGGAAATGGTGGCGAGAAGTTAGTTGAATTCTTAGTTGAGAAGCGATTGGCATGAGCAGCGTAATATTTTTAGTAGATCACTCAGCAGGCAAAATTAGTAAGGCAACGGGTGAGCTTGCCACCTACGCTAAATCAATCGGTGAATCAGTTGCAGTTATTTTCGCAGATAATGCTGATGCAATTGTCTCGCAGCTAAATGTTTTTCCAGTAGATAAGGTAATTACCGTTGCTGGTGAGTGGGATAAGTATGGCGCACCGGCAATTGCTGAAGGTTTAGCTCAAATTGTGGCAGCAAAAAATCCAGCAGCAGTTTTAATTACCTCAACTGCAACTGGCAAAGAGATTGCAGCCAGAGTTTGCGTCATTACTGGCAGTGGAATTATTACCGATGCGGTAAATGTTGATAAAGATTTAATTACT
>RGSB01000064.1 GCA_010032875.1 Actinomycetota bacterium
CGTGCAGCAGCAAGTGCTGATGCAGCGCGTTCTGCGCGAGATTCGATTACTTCACCCTTGTAGATCCAGACCTTTACGCCAAGACGACCAAAAGTTGTATGTGCTTCGTAGAAGCCATAATCGATATCTGCACGAAGTGTGTGCAAAGGAACGCGACCTTCGCGATAGAACTCTGAGCGAGACATTTCTGCTCCACCAAGACGTCCACCGCACTGAACACGAATACCTTGTGCTCCAGCTTTCATCGCTGTCTGCATTGACTTACGCATTGCACGACGGAAAGAAACACGAGCAGCTAATTGCTCTGCAATACCTTGTGCAACAAGTTGTGCATCAATTTCAGGATTCTTGACTTCAAGAATGTTTAATTGAACTTGCTTGCCAGTTAACTTCTCAAGACGTTGACGAAGAAGATCTGCTTCTTGTCCGCGACGACCGATAACAATTCCTGGACGAGCTGTATATAGATCGATGCGTACGCGCTCACGTGTGCGTTCGATTTCAATACGTGAAACGCCTGCGCGCTCCATTCCCTTTTGCATAAGACGACGAATTTCAACGTCCTCTTTTACATAATCCTTGTACAACTTGTCTGCATACCAACGTGATTTGAATTCAGTGGTAATTCCAAGACGGAAGCCGTGTGGGTTTACTTTTTGACCCATTACTATTGCTGGATTCTTTTGCTTTGCGTTAGCAACAGCAGAAGCAAGAAGTGTGTACACATCTTGTCCAGCAGCTTGTGGTGCGAACTTTAAAATTGAGAGTGCTTCATCAGCGCGCTGTCCGCGAATCAAATCGACGATACGACGTGCCTTCTGAGGTGTGTGGCGAATGTCGCGCAAAATTGCGCGAGCAATCAACACTTCCTGAGTTGTTGCAGGAGTTGTTGCTGTAGTTGCTGCTGATTTATCAGTTGTATTAGGCACGAGTAGCCTTCCGATCTTCACCCTTGATGTGACCACGGAAAGTACGAGTTGGTGAGAACTCACCAAGCTTGTGACCGATCATCGCATCAGTTACGAATACAGGAATGTGCTTGCGACCATCGTGTACTGCGATGGTGTGTCCGATCATTGAAGGAATGATCATTGAGCGGCGTGACCATGTCTTGATCACGTTCTTGGTATTCGCTGCATTTTGAGCATCTACTTTCTTAAGTAGATGTCCATCAACGAATGGACCCTTCTTTAAACTACGTGGCATTAGGGCTCCTACCGCTTCTTATTCGACTTGCGACGACGGACGATCATTGAATCTGATGCTTTCTTCTTACGAGTGCGGCCTTCAGGTTGACCCCATGGAGTCACTGGGTGACGTCCACCAGAAGTCTTACCTTCACCACCACCATGTGGGTGATCAACAGGGTTCATAACAACACCGCGAACAGAAGGGCGCTTGCCCTTCCAACGCATACGACCAGCTTTTCCGTAGTTGATGTTGGATTGTTCTGCGTTTCCAACTTCACCAACAGTTGCACGGCAGCGAACATCTACGTTGCGAATTTCACCTGATGGCATACGAAGTTGCGCGTACGCTCCTTCTTTAGCAACGAGTTGAACACTTGCACCTGCTGAACGAGCAATCTTTGCACCGCCACCTGGGCGAAGTTCAATTGCGTGAACGACAGTACCTACTGGGATGTTACGAAGAGGCAAGTTGTTTCCAGGTTTGATATCGGCTTTTGGACCGTTTTCAACTGTTGCACCTTGCTCAAGTTTATTTGGCGCGATGATGTAACGCTTTTCTCCATCTGCATAGTGAAGAAGTGCAATACGCGCTGTGCGATTTGGATCGTATTCAATGTGTGCAACTTTCGCTGGCACACCATCTTTGTCATTACGAATGAAATCGATAAGACGGTATGCACGCTTGTGACCGCCACCTTGGTGACGAACAGTGATGCGACCTGATGCGTTACGTCCACCCTTTGAGTGAATTGGACGTACGAGTGACTTCTCTGGAGTCGAACGAGTTAACTCAGCAAAATCTGGAACAGATGCGCCGCGTTGACCCGGAGTCGTTGGCTTTAATTTACGAAGTGCCATGATGGTCCTTTTCTAGATCCCTAGTTTCATAAGGTTTCCCTTACGAAACTGGGCCTCCAAAGATGTCGATACGGTCGCCAGCTGCTACTTGCACAATTGCGCGCTTAGTGTCTTTACGCTTTCCATCACCGAAACGGGTCTTCTTGTTCTTACCCTGACGGTTCATGGTGTTAACGCTGAGAACTTTTACGCCAAAAACCTTTTCGACTGCAATCTTGATTTCAGTCTTATTGGAATCTGGTGCTACAACAAATGTGTATTTGTTTTCATCGAGCAACCCGTAACTCTTTTCAGAGACAACTGGTGCTAGAAGAACTTCGCGGTGGTCTTTCATGCTGAGACCTCACTTTCACGTGCAACTGCTGTTGCGCTCTTGCCCTTTGCAGGACCGTTGAGGAAAGCTTTGATCGCAGCTTCAGAGAAGACAATGTCATCGCTTTTTAGTACGTCATATGCGTTGAGCTGATCTGGCACTAGAAGATGCATGTCATCAGCGTTACGAAGTGAACGCCATGCAAGATCTTCAGTGCGAGCAACAACTACAAGCAAATTCTTACGATCACTAAATTGACGAACAGCAGCAATTGCAGACTTTGTTGAAGGTGCATTTGATACTGAATCAAGAACGTGAATACGTGAGTTACGTGCACGATCAGAGAGAACGCCGCGCAGTGCTGCAGCAATCATCTTCTTTGGTGTGCGTTGGAAATACTTACGTGGGCGCACAGCGTGTGCTGTACCTCCACCGATTTGGTTAGGTGAACGTGAAGAACCCTGACGAGCGCGGCCTGTTCCCTTTTGCTTAAATGGCTTCTTTCCACCACCGCTTACTTCACCACGGTTCTTTGACTTCTGAGTACCTTGGCGAGCAGCAGCAAGTTGTGCTGTCACAACTTGGTGGATCAAAGGAATATTTGTCTGTGCATCAAAGATTTCTGCTGGAAGATCTACAGATCCAACCTTTGCACCAGATGCGTTCTTAACATCGATAGATAGCGTCATGGTTATGCACCAGCCTTTACTGTCTCAAAAACTGCGCGCTTTGCAGCTGAGCGAATAAATACAAGTGCGCCATCTGGGCCAGGAACTGATCCCTTGATGAGTAATAGGTTGCGATCAGCATCAACTGAGTGCACAAGAAGATTCTGAGTTGTTACGCGCTCTCCACCCATACGTCCAGCCATGCGCATACCTTTGAAAACGCGACCTGGTGTTGAACATGCACCAATAGAACCTGGCATACGGTGCTTACGGTCTACACCGTGTGATGCTCCAATACCTGGTGTTACGCCAGCTTTTGCAAAGTGACCAGCAAGTGGCTTTGAAATTTTCTTTGGATCAATTGCACCGTACGCAAGTTGCACTGCTGAATAACCATCTTTTTCAGGTGTGCGAATCTGTGTAACAACGCATGGTCCTGCTTCAACAACGGTTACTGGAACCATCTTGTTGTTGGCATCAAAAACCTGAGTCATTCCAAGCTTCTTACCGAGAACGCCCTTGATGGACGATCCGCTTGCTTGAGTTGTGTAATTCATCTGAGTCGTCCTTTCCTTAGAGCTTGATCTCGATGTCGACGCCAGCTGGCAAATCGAGACGCATCAATGAGTCAACTGTTTTAGGAGTTGGATCGATGATGTCGATGAGGCGCTTATGTGTGCGCATCTCGAAGTGCTCGCGGCTGTCCTTATATTTGTGAGGAGAGCGAATCACGCAGTACGTGTTCTTCTCTGTTGGTAGCGGTACTGGACCCGCGACAGTTGCACCAGTGCGCTCAACAGTTTCAACGATTTTCTTCGCTGAAGTGTCAATCACCTCATGGTCATATGCCTTGAGTCGAATGCGGATCTTCTGTCCCGCCATGTGCTTCTCCTCTAATCTCTTATTACTTCTTAAAGTGCTAATTAAATTTAGTTGTCAAACTTTCTTGATTGCCCGGCGGTTTTTACACCGCCGGGCTTACAAGATTTACTTCTTGATCTTTGTAACGCGACCTGCACCTACTGTGCGGCCACCTTCGCGGATTGCGAAGCGAAGACCTTCTTCCATTGCGATTGGCTGGATGAGTTGAACTGACATCTCAGTGTTATCGCCAGGCATAACCATTTCTGTACCTGAAGGAAGTGTTACAACACCAGTCACGTCAGTTGTACGGAAGTAGAACTGTGGACGGTAGTTGTTAAAGAATGGAGTGTGACGACCGCCTTCATCCTTTGAAAGGATGTAAGCAGATGCATCGAACTCTGTGTGAGGTGTGATTGAGCCAGGCTTGCAAACAACCTGACCACGCTCTACGTCTTCACGCTTTAGACCGCGAAGCAATAGACCAACGTTCTCGCCTGCCTGACCTTCGTCGAGCAACTTACGGAACATTTCAACACCTGTAACAGTTGTCTTCTGTGCTTCTGGACGGATACCAACGA
>RGSB01000065.1 GCA_010032875.1 Actinomycetota bacterium
TTGCACTTGCTGACTGCTAAACCATTCTTATATGTATTTAACGTAGATGCAGCCGAACTCGGCGATGAAGAGTTAAAGAAAAAGCTTGCAGCACTTGTAGCGCCAGCTGAAGCAATTTTTCTTGATGCAAAGACAGAGTCCGAACTCGTAGAACTCAGCGATGAAGATGCACTCGAATTATTACAATCCATTGGTTTAAAAGAACCTGGTCTTGCAACACTTGCACGCGTTGGATTTAAAACACTTGGTCTGCAAACGTACTTAACTGCAGGACCAAAAGAGACTCGTGCTTGGACAATTCACAAAGGTGACACTGCCCCAATGGCTGCTGGAGTTATTCACACAGATTTCCAAAAAGGTTTTATTAAAGCTGAAATTGTTTCATTTGATGATCTTCTTGAAGCAGGTTCTGTTGCCGAAGCAAAATCAAAGGGCAAAGTGCGAATGGAAGGTAAAGATTACGTAATGGCGGATGGGGACGTAGTCGAGTTCCGCTTTAACGTTTAATTACTCTTTGTAATATTTAGCAACAGATTCGAGTGCTTTATCAAGCATTTCAAGACCCAACTTGGCATCTTCTACTGAGATGTTGCATGGTGGGCATAAGTGAATTCTGTTGAAGTTATTAAATGGCATTAATCCCGCAGCTTTACACGCAGCAACAAGTTCATTCATTTCAGGACTTGTTCCACCGTATGCAGCCATTGGATTTCGAGTTGTGCGGCTTGTGACGATATCGATTCCCCAGAAGACAGCGTTACCGCGAATGTCACCAATTACCTTGTGCTTCTTTGCTAATTCAGCAAGTCCAGGGCCCAAAATTGTTTCACCAATCATGTTGGCGTTTTCAATCATCTTTTCTTCCTTCATCGCATCAATAGTTGCGACAGCTGCTGCGCAAGCAAGTGGATGTCCTGAATAAGTTAGGCCGCCAGGAAAAACACGATCATTAAAAGTATTTGAGATGTGCTCTGAAATAACTACGCCACCGAGTGGCACATAACCAGATGTCACGCCCTTAGCGAATGTAATCAAGTCAGGAGTTGCTGAAGAGTTTTGGTATGCAAACCACTTGCCTGCGCGACCAAAGCCAGACATAACTTCGTCGGCAATCCACATAATCTTGTACTTATCGCAGAGTGCACGTAATCCTTCGAGATATCCCTTAGGCGGAACAAGAACTCCTGCAGTTCCACCAACTGATTCAATCAAGATTGCTGCAATTGTGTTCGGACCTTCGAAGATGATCATCTGCTCGAGATGAGCTAATGCACGCTCACACTCTTCCGCTTCGGTGGTTGCTTGAAATGCTGAACGATAAAGATATGGACCCCAGAAGTGCACATGTCCAAAACTAAATTCATTTGGGAAACGACGCGGGTCACCAGTTGCGTTAATAGCAGAACCAGTGTTGCCGTGATACGAACGATAGGTTGATAAAACTTTGTGCTTATTAGTGTGCAAGCGAGCCATGCGGATGGCATTCTCAATTGCATCGGCTCCACCATTTGTAAAGAAAACTTTACGGAAATGTCCGCCAGCAAGTTCGACAATTCTTTGTGCGGCTTCATTGCGTGCATCATTTGAATGTTGTGGCGCAAGCGCTGTCAGTGTTGCTGCTTGTTCTTGAATTGCCTTAACAACTTTTGGATGTTGATGTCCAATGTTTGTAAATACAAGTTGACAGGAAAAATCTAAGTAAGTCTTACCTTCGTAATCCCAGAAGCGTGAACCAGAGCTGCCGGCGACAGGAATAGGAGCAATTTGTCCTTGGGCAGACCAAGAGTGAAAAACATATGCATGGTCTGCCGCTGTTACTGCGGCACCTTTTTTTGGATCTGCCTGTGGTTTAAACACGAAAGAGACTCCCCTTCAACACTGAATAGCGTAAGCATAATGCTCTCGGATAGTGTGCGTCTATGAGCGAAATTACCCATTGGATTAACGGAAAAACATTCGATGACTCGGCTAAACGCCATGGGGAAATTTTTAATCCTGCAACGGGTGAAGTTTCAAAGAAAGTTGCATTCGGAACTTCGGCAACAGTTGATGTTGCAGTAAAAGCAGCCACCGATGCTTTTGCAGAATGGCGTCATAGCTCGCTTACCAAGCGCGTCAATGTTTTGTTTGCATTTCGCGAATTAGTAAATACAAACAAGGAAAAAATTGCTGCACTTATTACTGCAGAACATGGAAAAGTTCTGAGCGATGCTGCAGGCGAAGTTACACGCGGTCTAGAAGTTGTTGAATTCGCTTGCGGAATTCCGCACCTTCTTAAAGGTGGTTTCTCAGAAGAAGTTTCAACAGGTGTAGATGTCTATTCAATTCGCCAAGCACTTGGCCCAGTAGCAATTATTTCTCCATTTAATTTTCCAGCTATGGTTCCGATGTGGTTCTTCCCAGTTGCAATTGCATGCGGAAACACAGTCATCGTTAAGCCATCTGAAAAAGATCCGAGTGCTGCCATGTTTTTGGCACAACTCTGGAAAGAAGCTGGATTACCAGATGGCGTATTTAACGTTGTTCACGGCGACAAAGAAGTTGTCGATGCAATCCTGACGCATCCAGGAATCAAATCAGTTTCATTCGTTGGATCAACTCCAATCGCTAAGTACGTTTACGAAACCGGAACAAAATCTGGAAAGCGTGTACAGGCACTTGGTGGAGCAAAGAATCACATGGTTGTTCTGCCAGATGCTGATTTAGATTTAGCAGCGGATGCGGCAATCAACGCAGGCTTTGGTTCTGCCGGAGAACGCTGCATGGCAATCTCAGCACTCGTTGTTGTCGAACCAGTTGCTGACGAACTAGTCGCAAAGATTAAAGAGCGCGCTCTTAAGTTAAAAACTGGCGATGGAACAAAGGGTGCGGACATGGGTCCTTTGGTTACTCAAGTTCACCGCGACAAAGTTGCTTCTTACGTTGATGCTGGCGAAAAAGAAGGTGCCACTGTTGTTGTAGATGGCCGCTCTGTAAATCCTGGTGGAAATGGTTTCTGGCTTGGGCCAACTCTCTTTGATCACGTGACCCCAAAGATGTCTATCTATACAGACGAAATTTTCGGACCAGTTCTTAGCGTTATTCGCGTTAAGTCATATGATGAAGCATTAGCACTAGTTAATTCACACCAATACGGCAATGGAACCGCAATCTTTACAAATGATGGCGGCGCAGCTCGTCGTTATCAAAATGAAGTTGAAGTTGGAATGGTTGGAATCAACGTTCCGATTCCTGTACCAATGGCGTATTACTCATTCGGTGGTTGGAAGAATTCTTTGTTTGGCGACAGCCATGCACACGGCACAGAAGGAGTTCACTTCTTCACTCGTGGCAAAGTTGTGACAAGCAGATGGCTTGATCCAAGTCATGGTGGAATTAATTTAGGTTTCCCACAAAATACGTAATGTAAATCTCTTATTTAAGGCGTAATTGCCTACGATTTAAGTGATTCCAACCTCAACTGCTATTCTTCGCTTCGTTCTGTGAAGTTCTTCCAGAGCACATACGTCTGGAGTGAAATTTCAATGTCTAAAGCATCTAGTGCGCACTTGGCTGGTCTGCCAATTAAGAAGCGCGAGAATCTTCGCAACGTTGCAATCATCGCTCACGTAGACCACGGAAAGACAACGCTAGTTGATGCCATGTTGTGGCAATCAGGTGCATTCGCTGCTTATAAGAAGCAAGACGAAGGCCAAGATCGCATGATGGATTCAATGGATCTAGAGCGCGAAAAGGGAATTACGATTCTCGCCAAGAACACTGCTGTTAAACGCGGTGACACCATCGTTAACATTATTGATACACCAGGCCACGCAGACTTTGGTGGCGAAGTTGAACGCGGACTCGAAATGGTTGACGGCGTTATTTTGCTAGTGGACGCATCAGAAGGACCACTTCCACAAACTCGTTTCGTATTGCGCAAAGCACTAGAAAAGAACCTTCCAGTTATTTTGCTTATTAACAAAGTAGACCGTCCTGATTCACGGATTGCAGAAGTAGTCGATGAAGCGTACGAATTATTCTTAGATCTCGATGCAAATGAAGAGCAGATCGAATTTCCAGTTGTCTATGCATCTGCAAAAGCTGGCCGTGCATCTCTTAAGCGTCCTGCAGATGGTGGAATGCCAGAAGAAGAAAACCTGGATGTTTTATTCGACACTATTTTCTCTGCAATTCCTGCTCCGGTTTATCATGAAGGCGCGCCACTACAGGCACACGTTACAAACCTTGACTCATCACCATTTCTTGGTCGACTTGCACTCTGCCGCGTACGCGAAGGTGTAATTAAAAAGGGTCAATCTGTAATGTGGATGAAGACAGATGGCACAACAGAGCGCGTAAAAGTTTCTGAATTACTTATCACTGAAGCACTAGAACGTG
>RGSB01000066.1 GCA_010032875.1 Actinomycetota bacterium
TGGTGTCTGCGGATTGGCTACAAAAGAACATCAATGATCCAAAGATTGTCGTTATAGAAGTAAGCACAGAAGATGGTCTGTATGAACGTGGACACATCAATGGCGCAGTGAAGGTTTCATGGCACAGCCAATTAGTTGATCCGGTAAATCGCGACATCTTGTCGAAGTCGGCTTTCCAGAAGCTAGCTCGTTCGGCAGGTATTGATAATGATTCAACAGTTGTCTTCTATGGAGATAACAACAACTGGTTTGCTGCATGGGGCGCTTGGGTATTTAACATCTACGGTGCCCAAGATGTTCGTTTGCTCAACGGTGGCCGCAATAAGTGGGAGAAAGATGGCCGCCCATTAACAACTGCAGTATCTGCACCAGCCCTCGGTGACATCGTTGCTAAGAACGCTGATAAGTCACTTCGTGCTTTCTTGCCAGAAGTACTCAACGTTGCCAAGAAGAAGCAAAAGTCAGCACTTGTTGATATTCGTTCCGCAGATGAGTTCAGTGGCAAAATCTTTGCACCAGCTGGTTTCCAAGAGTTAGCGATTCGCGCAGGACATATCCCTGGAGCAATAAACATTCCATGGAAGACAGCAGTAAATTCCGATGGAACATTTAAGAACACCGCAGAGGTGCGCAAGATTTATGCGGATCTTGGAATTGATGGCAAGAAGCCAATCATTGTGTATTGCCGCATCGGTGAGCGTGCTAGCCACACATGGTTCTTGCTTAGCCAAGTACTTGGTTATGACGTAAAGGTCTATGACGGTTCATGGACTGAATACGGAAACTCTGTCGGTTCTCCAATTTCAAATCCTTCGGGAACTATTTGGGGTAAGGCTTGAATTCAACTTCGGTGAAAAACGCTGGTGGCTCTTCGTTGGGGGGAGCCACCAGCGTTAACCGTGTCTGGAGCAAAGCCGACACCATTCGCACAAGCATTGCGGGTCTCATTGTTCTTGGACTTTTGTTCTGGGCATATCTCTTAAGTTCTAATACTGAAACTGGTGGGCGTGCATCATTTTCATTACTGATTGGACTTGCTCTCGGAATTGTCTTTGAACGTGGGCGTTTTTGTTTCTTCTGTATTTTTCGCGACAGCATCCAAGCGCGTAAGAACAATGGATTTTTATCAGTAATTACAGCTCTCGCTGTTGGTGCAATTGGTTATGCAATTGTCTTTGGAATGTATTTGCCTGACACATCAGGGGAGTACTTGCCAACTGGTGCGCACATCGGTCCAACAAGCTGGGTACTAGCCGTTGCAGCGCTGGCATTTGGTTTTGGTATGGCTTTATCTGGTGCCTGCATCAGCGGTCATCTCTATCGCATCGGACAAGGATCATTGCGCGCAGTACCTGCTCTCATCGGTGCACTCCTTGGTTTCGGTCTTGGCTTTATAACCTGGAACACTTTGTACTTGCGAGCGATTCAAGAAGCGCCAACTCTGTGGCTTCCGCATTACATTGGATATGCAGGTTCCCTTGCAGTGACTCTGTTTGCACTCGGTGTCATTGCATACTTCTTATTGAAATCAAATACCGAAAGTGCTCCAGAAAAAGTTAGCGGTCTTGCACTCCTTCGCTCTAAATTCTCACCTGCAACTACTGGTGTTTTAGTTGGCGTCATCGGAACTATTGCTTACATGCGCATTGAGCCATTGGGTGTTACCAGGCAGCTCAGTGCAATCTCTCGAAAAGCCTTTGATAAGCAATCGCTTCTGCCTGAAACACTTAATGGTCTGGACACTTTGGCAGGCTGCGTTGGAATAGTGAGTGAAACAATTAGCAATAACGGTTGGCTCATTATTGGTTTTGTTCTCGCATCCTTTGCAGGAGCACTCTCGGCAAATCGATTTAAATTTGAAATTCCTACAGTTCGAAATAGCTCGACTGCTTTAGTTGGTGGCATCTTGATGGGCTGGGGATCAATGACTGCACTTGGCTGCACAGTTGGTGTTCTGCTCTCAAGTACGCAGGCATTTGCTGTATCAGGCTGGGTTTTCTTCCTATTCGCATTCCTGGGCGTCTATCTAGGCATCAAGGCAAAGGTGCATACGCTCTAACTTTTTACTAGGTTAAATTCTAGGTTAGAATTGCGATGTTGTTTCCGGGGTCGATGTAATTTCGAACCGGCGGTTATAGTCCGCGACCCGATGCCATCCAGGTATCGGTTGACTCAGTGAAATTCTGAGACCGACGGTTAAAGTCCGGATGAGAGGAAACAAAAATTGCAGTGGGCGCTGCCTGCTCTGCTTTTTTTCGTGTACCCCGGTAACTCGTTACACAAAGAGTTCTAGAAAATAGTTCTAGAGGGGATATGCACAGATGACAAATCATCTAGCGTTTATGCAACGCGCTATCGCCCTGTCAGAAAATGGTTGTGGTCGCACAGCGCCTAATCCAATTGTTGGCGCAGTAATAGTTGATCAATCTGGTTCTGTGATCGCAGAAGGTTTTCATGATCGTCAATCATCCCCTGATCACGCAGAAGTAGTTGCTTTAAAAATTGCTGGCGATAAGGCACGTGGCGCAACAATGTATGTGACTTTGGAGCCGTGCAATCACACCGGCACAACTGGTCCGTGCACGCAAGCAATTATTGATGCAGGCATCGCCACACTTGTTTATGCAGTTGCTGATCCAAATGCTGTGGCAGCAGGCGGCGCTGCTGTTTTGAAAGCTGCCGGTATAGAAGTAATCGCAGGTGTTGGTGAAGATGAAGCCGCGTATTCAAATCGCGCATGGCTTACAAAGATTATTAAGGGTCGTCCATTTATTACCTGGAAAGTTGCTGCAACACTGGATGGAAAAGTCGCAGCAAAAGATGGAACATCTAAGTGGATTACCAATGAAGCATCCAGAGCTGATGTGCAGAAGGTTCGCCGTTGTGTGGATGCCATCATGGTTGGAACACAGACTGTGATTGCAGATGATCCACATTTGATTCCGCGTGATGGATTAACGGGCCACAATCCACTTCGCATTGTGTGTGGAACACAAGAGCTGCCACAGGGCGCACAGGTATTTGATGGTGCAGCACAAACAAAGGTAATTGCGAGCAAAGATTTAGATGTTGTAGCAGCAGAGTTACTTGCAACAGGGGTTAATCACATCTTGTTGGAGTCCGGACCAACACTTGCCAGTGCGATGTTGCACGCATGTATGTTGGATGAACTCATGATTTATCAAGGTCCTGCGCTACTAGGTGCTGGTAAGAACTTTGTGGCAGACCTTGGCGCAATCACTCTTGATCACGCAATGAGAATGCCCCGTGTCAGTACCGAAACTTTCGGTGATGACGTTAAATCCGTCTACAGAATCACGAACGAGTAGCCATGTTTACAGGATTAATACAAGAGCGCGGAAGCGTCACAACAATTGTGCGCCAAGAGACAAGCGCGCAGATAACAATTAAGGCGCCACTGCTTGCGCCGCAGATTAAAACTGGTGATTCAGTAAGCGTTGATGGAGTGTGCCTAACTGCCACAGCGGTCACTGCTGATTCATTTACAGCCGATGCCATGGTGCAGACACTTGCGGTAAACCTAGAACTCGCAGCGCGCCTTGATGCGCGTATGGGTGGTCACATCGTGCAAGGTCACGTCGATGGCACTGGAACATTGGTAGCCCTTACTCCGGGTGAACAGTGGATGAAGTGCGAAGTAAAGGTGGATAAAGCACTCCTTAAATACATCGTGGCAAAGGGATCTATTTGTTTCTCAGGTATCTCTCTCACAGTCGGTGAAGTACATGATGAAACATCAGTGGTCACAGTCTGGTTAATTCCAGAGACACTGGAGCGCACAACAATCGGTAAGAAAAAGGTCGGAGATGTAATCAACATCGAAGTTGATGTATTAGCCAAGTACGTCGAACGAATGATGGAGAAAAAGTAAATGAGTACCTTCACACCGATCGATCAAGCGTTGGCAGCCTTTGCAGCTGGGCAAATAGTTATTGTTGTCGATAATGAAAATCGCGAGAATGAAGGCGATTTCATTATGTTGGCAGAAAAAGCAACGCCTGAAAAAGTTGCATTTATCAATCGTTATTCAACCGGCATCTTGTGTGCTCCCATTAATCGCAAGCGAGCAATGGATTTAGGTCTGCCTTTGATGTGGGCAAAAAACCAGG
>RGSB01000067.1 GCA_010032875.1 Actinomycetota bacterium
ACAAATAAAAGTAGCCCTGCGCGACGAACTGCAGGGCTACTTCATGTGCGTACCGCTGGTAGGATTCGAACCTACGACAATCTCGGGAGTCAACCAAGAGCTCTATCCGCTGAGCTACAGCGGTACCCTTTACTTCATGAAGTTGCGATCTGCGGTAATTCCATTGGTGGCAGTACTGCTTACATCTCTGGTGTCCCCTATGGCAGATGCGGCTACCAAGGTAAAGGTGAAGAGATACAGCGTCACTATGACGAAGGCGCATTTGCCGGTTGCTCCCAATAAAGGCACTGATGATTATCGATGCTTTTTATTAGATCCTAAAGTTAAAGAAGATTCGATTGTGCGAAGCATTGAATTTATTCCGCAGAGAAAGAACTATGTTCATCACGCAATTATCTTTCGTGTGACTGGCGCGGATATGGCCGAAGCAATTGCCAATGACAAGGGTGGAACGGGTTGGCCATGTTTTGGTGGTACCAGCCTTGGTGGAATGCTTTCGACATTTATTTCTTCTCCTTGGATTAGTTCGTGGGCACCAGGTCGCGGTAAAGATGTTTCGCCACAAGGATATGGAATCCCCTTTAAAAAGGGAGAACGTTTTGTATTGCAGGTTCATTACAACTTACTTGCAGCAGTAGATGGCAAAGTTGAAACTGATCAATCCACGATTGTGATGGAGGCTGTGCCGGCAAAGGGATCAAAGATTAAGCAGTTACAGCTAGAACTATTTGCAGCTCCCGTTGAATTAGCGTGTCCGGCAGGTGTGACAGGTCCGCTCTGTGATCGCAATGCATCATTGAAGGATCTTGGAGAACGGACAGGTAATTCAAGTGTCAGGCAGGCGTTAGGGCTTAATCTGATGTGTAGACAAAATCCGAATAGGCCAACACCATCTTTGACTTCTCGGTGCGACAAGATGATGACCAAGCCTTTTAGTGTTGTTGCTGCGGGTCCACATATGCACTTATTGGGAAGAACTTTAAAGATCACGCTTAATCCAGGAAGAGATGATGCGATAACGATTTTGGATGTGCAAAATTACAACTTTGATGATCAATCACCGATTCTGTTAAAGACTCCTGTTTCAATAAATCCTGGTGACACTGTTCGTGTGGAGTGCACATATGATCCAACGCTTCGACAGAAGATTCCGCAACTAAAGAACCTAGAGCCACGTTATGTGACGTGGGGTGAAGGATCATCGGATGAAATGTGTCTGGGAGTTCTCTCTGGAACTACGGATTAACGCAGTTACATAGCTAAACAATCGACGTAACTGGTTCTTCCTTCGTCGCAGATGGGACAACACTTGCTGCTTCTATCCCCCAGGCATCTGCGTTCTTAGAGAGTGCATACTTCATTGGCAATTGCGCACCTGATGCGGATGTGACGGTTACATCAAAGATGAAGTCTTTATCTACTGGTGTACATTCATCGATGCTGCTTGATGTTGCGTTTAAGAGAAATCCATACTGAGTGGTGATGATTTGGGTGAATTGATCTAGTGAGCGAGCAGATTGAAATGATTCTGATGCAAATCTATAAGCGGTTTTGAAATCTTGCTGCGCAAATGCTGCTAGTTGTCCTTTAATCCAAGCACTACCTGCATCAATATCGCTTTGAGAGCAAGAAGGCAGGCGCGGAATGATTTGTAATGAACCTTCTGCGGTGTTTTTAGAAGAAGAGCAGCCGGAGAGTAATAGTGTGAAGGCAAGTGCAATTGCAGTTGCTGCTTTGATTGGCGCTTTACTCATGGTGGTAAGAACTCCTCTTGGGAAAGAAAGATACAAGAGGGTGGGCGAATGCGCAGGAGAAAGAAAGGTGCAGGCGTAGGATTTGGTGCATGGAATGGATTATTAGCGTCTTCGCACTCTTGGTGATTCTCTACTTTGTCAAAGATGCTTCGAGTAAGAGGTAAGTGACTCTGCGTTAGTTTTTGGTTTCTTTGCAACAAAAAAGTAGCCCTGCGAGACAAAGCGCAGGGCTACTTAGTGTGCGTACCGCTGGCGGGAATCGAACCCGCTACACTTCCCATAGTTGGTGGGATGCTCTATCCGATGAGCTACAGCGGTACGCAATTAGGAATCTAGATTGATTGCGTACCGCGAAATTCAGAAACTTACTTAGCTGTGTATAACTCTGAATCACTACACTTCTGTTATGAAACTCGTTGCTTCCGCTATCGGCGTCGCTTTAGTTCTGATCTATGTTGTTGGTTCGGGATTATGGGTGAATACCGGCGATGGTTGGTATCGCGGTTTAAATCAACCTTCATGGCAGCCACCGGATTTCATCTTCGGAATTATCTGGCCATATAACTTCATCGTGCTCGGTTTTGCAGCCGTTATTGTTTCTCAACGATTAAGTGCCGCCCTTGTCGCAACGTATCTAAGTGTCTTTGCAATCACTGTGGCGTGTGCACTGACATGGGCTTACCAGTTCTATCGACCACATAATTTAGAAGCAGCATCTGTTGCATTAACTCTTGTTGCGGCGCTAACAATCTTCTTAGTTGTGATCGCGGCCCGTGCTTCGTGGCCGCTTGCACTAGCTCTTGTGCCGTATCAATTGTGGGTAATCACGGCGAGCTATCTCAGCTGGACCTATGCGCGGTTGAATTAAACCTTAATCTTTTTCATCCACTCAATCTCTGCGCTCTGACTCTTCACAATATTGTCATGCAACGTGCGAAGGTTTGGATCCATCGAGTCTTGAATCATCATCACCATATGAAGCGCACCTTCGTGGTGAGCAATCATTCCTGCAAGAAATAGTTTGTCGAATGCTGCACCCTTGGCTGATTTAAGGGCTGACATATCTTCGGCAGTGAGCATTCCACCCATGCCATGATCCATATCGTGGCCCATGTGCTCTGACATATTGGCATCTTTGAGCCATGATTTCATAGAAATAATTTCGGCAGACTGCGCATCTTTGATTTGCTGAGCAAGCTTTAAGACTTCGGGATTCTTTGATTGTGTAAGTGCAAGATCTGACATCTCAACTGCTTGTTCGTGGTGTGGAATCATCATTTGTAAAAACATTTGATCGCTGCCTGTTAATTCACTTTTAGCAGCCCCATCATGCATACCTTTATCGTGCATTCCAGAGTGTCCGCCGTGTCCATCTCGACCTGGATTAATTACAAAGAACGCAACGACTACTAGTAATACCGCAATAATAGAAACCAGTATTCCGGTTTTCTTATCGATATTTATCTGCATGGTGACTCCTTCAACTAAGTGAAAAATGAACTACTTGGGTGAAATTACTGCTGTTCCTTTTTCATGATTCAAAATAGTCAAGGTGTGGCGTGGGAGAGCTTTAGCAAATGCTTCGGCCATTTCTCTCTCACCTTTGCGATTGACATCATCGATAACAACAACGGCCTTGGATGAAAGCTTATTGAGTAACTCTTTAAGTGCGGGTTTGCGCGCATCAGGGTTTTTGGATCCAGGTGGGCCATCAATAATTAACAAATCTATGTTCTTTAGATCCTTGAGCTTTGCGGTGTCATACCAATCAACTCCTGAAGTGTGAGCCTTTAGTGGCGCAACACGCACTTCGACTCCGCGAACTTTGTGAGTCTTAAGCATTTCTCGTGTTTTCTCGGCAAACTCTGCAGAGTTATCAATACTAATTACTTTACGTGCTCCGGCTTTAGCAACAATAAGAGTGGAAACTCCAGAGCCGAGTTCAACAACTAATCGTGGCTTTCGTATGCGCACAAGGTCGGCAATTGTTAATAATAAATCAGGAGATGCTGCCCAGCTGCGAGTTGGTGGAATTGGGGCAGAGAATTTAAGGAGCGCAAAGAGTTGTTGCAGTGCTTCGCTTTGGCGGTATGAGTGCCAGATCTGTTCCTTAACTTCTTTGATTGACTCTTGTGTTTGTTGATTAGATTTACATACACGCTGGTGAAGTGCGCGCAGTAATTTGGCGCAATACAGAGCAACAAGTAATACAAGGGCGATAAGAACCTTATCGATTATGTTCACGCAGAAATGTTACTTGGCTAATGGCCCAAGTAAGTATCCAGCCAAGCGGCTCGCTGGTGAACC
>RGSB01000068.1 GCA_010032875.1 Actinomycetota bacterium
GGGGGTGGGTGTTTTGCGGGCAACCCCTTACTTGGCAGGGGCGATTCAAGTAATCTCGCCCTACCTTTCAAAGCAAGGATATGGGGATTAGTCAGTGGGTTCTGATCGTTCAGTGATCGTTTCATTGCGTGGATTATCGAGAAGCTTTGGAAATGTGCGCGCAGTAGATGGCGTTGATTTAGATATTTACCAAGGTGAGTTCTTAACTCTTTTAGGTCCATCTGGTTCGGGTAAGACAACTGTGCTGCGCATGATTGCAGGATTTGAAGTTCCGGATGCAGGAACAATTACTTTAGGTGGCGTTGATATTACGTCGCTTCCTGCATATGAAAGAGATGTCAATACGGTCTTTCAAGATTACGCACTCTTTCCACATATGGATGTGATTACAAATATCGAATATGGATTGCGTGTAAAAGGAATTGCAAAAAACGAGCGTCGCGAACAAGCGATGGTTGCGTTGCAGCAGGTGCGCTTAGAAGGATATGAGAATAGAAAACCAAATCAACTATCTGGCGGACAGCGCCAGCGTGTGGCATTGGCGCGTGCGTTAGTCAATCGTCCTTCGGTGTTGTTATTAGATGAACCACTGGGCGCGCTGGATTTGAAGTTACGTGAGCAGATGCAGATCGAATTAAAAGAGTTGCAGCGCCAAGTGGGTATCACATTTATCTTTGTGACTCACGATCAAGAAGAAGCGCTGACAATGTCTGATCGAGTGGCTGTCTTTGATCAAGGAAAAATTGTGCAACTAGATAAGCCATCTGCGATTTATGAGAATCCAAAGAATTCCTTTGTGGCAGGCTTTGTTGGAATCTCTAATCTGATTTCAGGGGCAGCAGGTGCAACTCTGCTCGGTAAATCTGGAACATGGCTTGTGCGTCCTGAGAAAATAGAGATTGACTCCAAGAGTGCACGTGGACGAAGCGCCACAGGAACAATTCGTGAGGTTGAGTACTTAGGACCTGCGACGAGGTTTTTAGTTGATTTAGATGCAGGCATCTCTCTTATGGCGCTTCGCCAAAATACTTCAGAGAGTGCAACCAGTGTTGCAACGATGCGTAATTCAAAGGTCACAGTCAGTTGGGATATCGAGAGCGAATTCCAAGTAGAAAAATAGATTTCTCAACTAGCTAGCAGTTGAGGAACGCGCTGGAAACTCTGGTGCGTGGTCGCAAAGATGCGACGGGGAGGAATACGAGTGAAGATCTCACGAGTAAAGAAGTCCGCAATTGCAATTGCGGCAGGAGCGTTATTGCTGAGTGGTTGTTCTAGCTCAGGTGACGATTCAGCAAGTGGTGCATACGCAGGTCCTGTCGGCGATACACCAGGAACAATTAACGTTCTAGCGTGGCCAGGTTATGCAGAAGATGGATCAACAGATCCTGCTGTTGACTGGGTTACACCTTTTGAAAAGGCAACCGGCTGCGAAGTTAATGTAAAGACATACGGAACATCTGATGAAGCAGTTCAGTTGATGCAAAGCGGCGGATATGACGTCGTTAGCGCATCAGGTGACGCATCACTTCGCCTTATCTTTGGTGGAGATTTGCAGCCAGTTAATTTGGATTTGATTCCAAATTACGCAGATGTGTTTGATAATTTGAAGGATCGTCCATGGAACACCATCGATGGTGTGAACTACGGAGTTCCTCACGGTCGCGGTGCAAACGTCTTGCAGTACACACTGTCCAAGGTAAAGCCAGCACCAGATTCATGGTCAGTTGTGTGGGAAGCAAACTCACCACTGAAGGGCAAAATCACAGCGTATGACTCAGCAATTTATATTGCAGATGCTGCTGTGTATTTGATGTCTACAAAGCCAGAACTTGGAATCACAGATCCATATGCTCTTGATTCAAAGCAGTTCGAAGCAGCAATGGCATTGCTTAAGCAGCAAAAGCCTCTGGTTGCCGAGTACTGGGCTGATTACACAAAGTATGTTGCAGCAGTTCAAGCTGGAAGCATCGTTGCAGGAACATCATGGCAAGTTATTGCTAACGTTCTAAATGGTGAGAAGGCAACTGTTGGAGCTGTGAAGCCTAAGGAAGGCGCAACAGGTTGGTCAGATACTTGGATGATTTCTAAGAACACTGAATCAATTGATTGTGCTTACAAGTGGCTTGACTGGATTATTTCTCCAGCAACGAACGCGCAAGCAGCTGAGTACTTCGGTGAAGCACCAGCGAATGCGAAGGCATGTGCTCTTACAGCAAGTAAGACACACTGCGAGTCATACCACGCAGAAGAGACTGACTACTGGTCAAATGTCTACTACTGGAAGACTCCAACTGAAGAGTGCCTAGATGGTCGCAAGGACGTTAAGTGCGTTCCTTACGCCGAATGGGTTAAAGCTTGGTCAAGCTTTAGAAACTCCTAATAAGTAAGTGATGTGGGCGCCAGATATTCGGCGCCCACATCACTTCTTTTAATTCCGCTTATGCATATATCAGGAAAGAATTAAAAAACAATGAGCACAATGCAATCAGTACATAGATACTTTCACGCACACGTGCGTGCGCGTATTGCTGTGCTGCTTTCGGCGCCTATTGCATGGCTCGGAGTTTTATATATCGGCTCATTGGCCGCACTATTTATTACCAGTATCTGGAAGATCGATACCTTTACAAGCAAAGTTGTCCGAGAATTCACGTTATCTAACTTTATTGATGTTCTAACGGATAAGGCTTATTTCAATGTAACTGTGCGCACCGTCGGTGTTGCTGTTGCTGTGACGATTATCTGCGCAGCACTTGCAATTCCTATGGCGTTCTTTATTGCACGTGTGGCAAAACCAAAGTCGCGGCCGGTCTTAATTGCACTCGTTATTACTCCGCTCTGGGCATCTTATTTAGTAAAGATTTATGCGTGGCGCACGATGATGGCACCAGATAGCGGATTCCTTAATTGGTTGATCTCTCCCCTGGGTTTATCTAGCCCAGGCTTTGGAATGGTTGCAGTCATCATCGGGCTTTCTTATTTGTGGCTGCCATACATGGTCTTGCCAATTTATGCGGGAATGGAAAAATTACCGGATTCAATCATTGATGCATCGGCTGACTTAGGCGCAAAGCCAGGACGCACATTCTTAAAAGTAATTCTGCCCATGACATGGCCTGCAATCATTGCTGGTTCGCTCTTTACATTCTCTTTAAGTCTGGGTGATTACATCACTGTGCAGATTTTGGGCGGCACATTCCAGATGCTCGGAAACGTTGTCTATCAAAACTTTGCGCTCAACCTTCCATTTGCTGCAGCCGTTGCTTTGATTCCTGTGATCGTGATGATTATTTATTTAGCATCTGTTCGAAAGACTGGAGCGCTAGATAACTTATGAATCTCTCGCGCACAGCCAAAATCGTTCTCTGGGGCTTTATGGGCTTTGGGCTCTCATTTATCTATGTTCCCTTGATGCTCGTTGTTATTAATTCATTTAACAAAAACAAATCTTTTAACTGGCCACCCACTGGTTTCACAACAATGTGGTGGACAAAGGCTGCAGCAAATAGCGGCGTCAAAGATGCGATTGTCTTATCGCTTCTGACGGCAACTCTTGCAACCATCATTGCGCTGATCTTGGGTTCGCTGGCAGCTGCAGCAATTGCGCGCTATAACTTCTTCGGTCGCGATGTAATTTCCTTGATGTTCGTATTACCGATTGCGTTGCCTGGCATCGTCACAGGTATTGCCCTCAATAACGTCTTTACTAACTTCTTCGGCGGGCTGACCTTCTTTACCATCATCATTGGCCACGCAACCTTTTGCGTTGTGGTGGTCTTTAATAACGTGGCTGCGCGCTATCGCCGCATGGGTTCATCCTTTGAAGAAGCGAGCATGGATCTTGGCGCCAGCCGCTTAACCACTTTTAGATTAGTTACTTTTCCAATGATTAGAAACGCATTAGTTGCTGGTGGGCTCTTATCATTCGGGCTCTCCTTCGATGAAATCATCGTGACCACTTTTACAGCAGGTGCCGGCCAGACAACGCTTCCAATTTGGATATTCCAAAATCTCTTTAGACCTAATCAAGCACCGATTGTT
>RGSB01000069.1 GCA_010032875.1 Actinomycetota bacterium
GGAAATTCAGATTCAACAAGGACTTGGAAACGTCGCATATTTACGATGTGATCGATGTGTTCGATATCGACTGGGCACTCATTTACGCACGCACCGCACGTTGTACAGGACCACAAAACATCTTGAGAAATAGGTGCGCCTTCGCCCACCATGTTTTCGGTTTCAACTGTCTTTGCAAACGCGTGATCGCGCATGGCCATAATCAAAAGCTTTGGTGACAATGGTTTATCAGTGTGCCATGCAGGACATTGTGATTGGCAGCGACCGCATTCGGTACAGCTAGTCATATCCAACAAGCCCTTCCACGTAATGTCACCACGTGTACCAAGACCGAATACATCATCATCTGCTGGATCTTCGAAATCAACTGGCTTGCCGTGTGAAAGTAATTCAGGCAAGTTACCGAGAGAATGCGACCCATCTGAGTTGCGCTTGAAATAAATATTAAAGAACGCCAAGAAGCGGTGCCATGCAACACCCATAGTCAGATTTGATGCGATAACAATGAACCATGTCATTGAGACAACAATTTTAATTGTTGCAACAATGGCGACCCACATATGTAATTGATCAAGTGACATCGACTTAAACATCGCAGCGATTGGCCACGTCAATGCAAAGTGCCAGTTCCAGGATGTGTACTCAGAGAGCGCACCTTCTAATCCGCGCAGCGCGGTAACGCAGAAGACAATTGCAAGAATTGTTGCTTCAACGTAATACGCCTTCCAACTTCCAGAACCGTAGAAACGTGATGAGCGTCCACTCTTTTTAATTCGCGTTACTTGGCGAATACCAATAAGTGTGACGATTCCAATTCCTGTTGCCCAACCAATAAACTCCGTAAACAACTCATACGGCGCAAAGTGACCAATAATTGGTAGCGCAAAATCTGGATTAAGAATTTGACCGTATGCGGTTACTAAAGTTCCAAAGAGTGCACCGAAACCAACCATGACAAACCAGTGCGCAATTCCTGTTCCCGTAAAATTAAGCATCTTTGTGTGACCAAGAACTTCAGTAAGCATGTTCTTTAAACGCGCACCGCGATCACCTGAACGAGTTGGATCTGGTTGGCCCTTCTTATAGACCGCCAATAGTTGGCGCACCCGAAGCGCTAGAAGAACGAGGGCTACAACTGTGATTCCGTATGCCAGAGCTGCGAGTGCGAGATCCATGGGGCAAATCTTAGGTTCCCCATGGGGAATAAGTGGGTCGCCTTCCCTGTTATCCAGGGTGAGAAACCTGAGTCGCCTCGACTCAACCTTTTAGGTATAGTTCGACTCAGGTTTAAGACAAAACCCCTAGTCAAAAAGCTAGGGATAACTAGAAGGAGCAGTAAATAAATGGCTAGAGCAGTTGGTATTGACCTCGGAACGACAAATAGTTGCGTCTCCGTACTTGAAGGTGGAGAACCCACCGTCATCGCTAATGCTGAAGGCGCCCGTACAACCCCATCGATCGTCGCATTCGCAAAGAACGGCGAAGTACTCGTCGGTGAGGTCGCCAAGCGCCAGTCAGTAACAAATGTGGAGCGAACAATTCGTTCGGTAAAGCGCCACATGGGTACTTCATGGACCATGGATATTGATGGCAAGAAGTACACACCACAAGAAATTTCTGCACGCGTGCTTCAGAAGTTAAAGCGTGATGCCGAGGCATACCTTGGCGAAACAGTGACAGATGCTGTTATTACAGTGCCTGCATACTTCAATGACGCACAACGTCAAGCAACAAAAGAAGCTGGTGAAATTGCTGGTCTTAATGTTCTTCGCATCATTAACGAACCAACAGCAGCAGCGCTCGCATACGGTTTAGATAAAGCTGAAAAAGAACAGACAATCCTCGTATTCGACCTCGGTGGTGGAACATTCGACGTTTCACTTCTCGAAATCGGTGACGGTGTTGTTGAAGTTAAAGCAACCAATGGTGATAACAACCTTGGTGGAGATGACTGGGATCAAGCACTTGTTGATCACTTGGTTACAACATTCGGTTCTAAGAACGGAATTGATTTAACTAAGGACAAGATGGCGATGCAACGTGTTCGTGAAGCTGCTGAAAAAGCAAAGATCGAATTGAAGCCATTCCAAGCAGTTCTTAAGGATGCTGGAATTCCAATAAGCAAAATTCAAAGCGTTGTACTTGTTGGTGGTTCAACTCGTATGCCAGCAGTTGTGGATCTTGTCCGCGAACTCACTGGTGGAAAAGAACCAAACAAGGGCGTTAACCCAGATGAAGTAGTTGCAGTTGGTGCATCCCTTCAAGCTGGTGTTCTTAAGGGAGAAGTTAAAGATGTTCTTCTCCTTGACGTAACACCACTCTCACTTGGTATCGAAACCAAGGGTGGCGTGATGACACGTTTGATCGAACGCAACACAACTATTCCTACAAAGCGCAGTGAAATCTTTACAACTGCTGATGACAATCAGCCAGCTGTGCAGATCCAGGCCTACCAAGGCGAGCGTGAAATGGCTGCTTATAACAAGAAGCTAGGCATGTTCGAATTAACAGGTCTTCCACCTGCACCACGTGGAGTTCCACAAATCGAAGTGACATTCGATATCGATGCGAACGGAATTGTTCACGTATCTGCAAAAGATCTCGGAACTGGAAAAGAACAGAGCATGACTATTACAGGTGGCTCTGCGCTCTCCAAGGAAGAAATTGAACGCATGATGGCTGATGCTGAATCACACGCCGAAGAAGATCGTAAGCGCAAAGAAGAAGCAGAAATCCGAAACACCGGAGATTCACTTCTCTACCAAACTGAAAAGTTCTTGGCAGATAACGCTGACAAGTTCACAGAAGGTGAAGCACTTGAGAAGAAGACTGAAACTGAGTCAGCACTTACTGAACTTAAGACAGCACTCGGTGGCGCTAACTTCGACATGATCAAATCTGCAACTGAGAAAGTTTCAACACTCAGCCAAGCACTTGGTGCAGCGTTGTACGCAGCTAACGCTGCGCAAGCAACACCAAATGCACAAGCAGAAGATGGCGTTGAAGACGCTGAGATCGTCGAAGAAGC
This sequence comes from Actinomycetota bacterium, assembly GCA_010032875.1. GTDB lineage: Bacteria > Actinomycetota > Actinomycetes > Nanopelagicales > Nanopelagicaceae > Planktophila. Next base: position 3,029 of record RGSB01000069.1, read on the forward strand.
GTAATGTCAGAAGACATTACAGTTGAAGAAGTTGTAACAGAGGCTGCGCCGGATCAGGAAACTGATCCGGTTGCAGCACTTACATCTGACTTACAACGTCTGCAAGCAGAGTATGCAAATTACCGAAAGCGTGTAGAACGCGATCGAGCACTTGCACACGAACTTGCGATTGGTTCTGTGCTCGCAGAGTTTCTCTCTGTACTCGATGACATCGACCGCGCAGAATCACATGGCGAATTAAGCGGTGGGTTTAAATCTGTTGCAGATCAAATCAATGCAATCACAACGCGTATTGGTCTAGAAAAATATGGAACCGAAGGCGAAGCCTTTGATCCAAATATTCATGAAGCGTTGATGCATGACACTTCAGCCGATGTCGCCGTCCCAACTGCAAGCAAGATTTTGCAACCTGGTTACAAATTCAAAGAACGCATTTTGCGTCCTGCACGTGTAAGCGTTACAGACCCAGAGAGCTAAGAGTTTAAAAAATGGCCGCTAAAGATTTATACGAAAAGGATTTCTATAAAATCCTGGGCGTATCTAAGTCGGCCACCCCTGATGAAATAAAGAAGAAATACCGCACTCTTGCGCGTGAATTGCACCCAGATAAGACCAAAGGCGATGCCAAGCGAGAAGAAGAGTTCAAGGCTGTCTCTGAGGCTTATGACATCTTGTCTGATTCAAAGAAGAAAGCCGAGTACGACGAAGCGCGATCTTTATTTGAACGCGGTGGTTTTCGTGCACCAACTGGCGGAGCGAACTTTCAAGGTGGAGATTTCGGTGACATCTTTGGTGGCGGAAACCCACAAGATATCTTCGCTAATTTATTTGGTGGGGGTCGTCGCGGTCCGCGTAAGGGACAAGATTTACAGACTGAATCAAAGATTTCTTTTCGTGAATCAGTCTTTGGCACAACTCTAGAACTTCGTTTATCCACCGACGGTGGACCAT
>RGSB01000070.1 GCA_010032875.1 Actinomycetota bacterium
ATTCTGCGAAGATCGGATATGTCGCTTGTGAAAACCGATGAATATGAATACTTTGAGCATGACTTTTCGTTCTCAAAAAAATCACATAGAAAACACAGAAATAAAGTCCTAATTGAGATTTCTCTTTACCACTCGTCTCTTAACTACCTAGGATGGCGTCATGACTTCACGCATTATTTACGTTCCATTCGACCACTTACATCGTGGTTATGGTGCGCTGAAGAACGCCGACTCAAAAACAGATGTGATAGCAATGGTAGAAAGTGCACGCATGACCACAGGTCGCGCGTGGCATCCGATGCGACTTTTCTTCCTTATTTCATCAGCTCGGCACTTTGCCGAATTTCTTCGCTCGGAGGGATTTACGGTGCATTATGAAAAAGCACCAACGTCGATTGATGGGCTCAAAAAAATTCAAAAGCTTTATCCAGAATCTTCAGTGTTGTGCGCGGAACCATCATCTTTTAAGCAGTATGAAGCGCTCAAAGCATTCGGTGTTTCATTTGTGCCTAATGACTTCTTTCTAACTTCACGAAGCGACTTTGCGGAATGGGCAGGTTCGCAAAAATCTTTTTTAATGGAGAACTTTTATCGTGCTCAACGAGTTCGATTGAATTTTTTAGTAGAAGGTGGAAAACCAACTGGTGGTGCCTGGAATTTCGATAAAGAGAATCGCTTGCCGCCACCTAAGAATTATGAGTGGCCACCTTATTTAGAACATTCAAGAGATGCGATCGATGAAGAGGTGGCTGCAGAACTGAAGTGCTCCCCCGGGAATACTTGGGCAACTACCCGCGAAGGTGCCCTTGCTCAGTTAAATAACTTTATTGAAAATCACTTTGCCAATTTTGGACCATATGAAGATGCAATGGCTGGTGATAACTGGGCGGTGCACCATTCGCTTTTGAGTCCATACCTCAACAATGGATTGCTTCATCCCTCTGAAGTTATTGATGCTGCCATGAAAGCTTTTACTAGAGGTTCGATTCCGATTGCTTCATGTGAAGGATTTGTTCGCCAAATCATTGGATGGCGCGAATATGTAAATGGAATGTATTGGTTCTTGGGCGCAGATTATGAGCAGAACAATCAACTGGACGCCACTAGAGATTTATTGCCTTTGCTGCGAGATCCTTCAAAGACTTCTATGAATTGCGTGGGTTCAATTGTCGCCGATATCAACGAACGTGCATGGGTTCATCACATTCCACGGCTAATGGTCTTAAGTAACTTGGCACTGATTACCGGGACAAATCCACAACAGTTCTTGGATTGGATGCGAGAAGTATTTATTGATGCAACACAGTGGGTAATGGTTCCTAATGTCATCGGAATGGGATTACACGCAGACGGCGGTGCGATGATGACAAAACCGTATGCTGCAGGTGGGGCTTACATTTCGCGGATGAGTACGTACTGCAAGGGTTGCAAATACGATCCGAAGCTTCGAGTTGGCGAAACAGCTTGTCCATTTACAACCTTGTACTGGGATTTCCTAGACCGTCACAAGGAAACTTTTGTTAAAAATCATCGCATGAGTCAACAAGTCTTTGGGCTAAACCGATTGAAAGATTTGCCTGAATTAAAGCAGCGAGCCCAAGAAGTGCTCGATGGTTTGAGTGAGGGAACTATTTAGTTATTTTTTAAACTTAGGAAGATGTAGATCAAATCGAATTGAAATAAATCTTGTAAGAACTACAACACTTCCACCGATGACAGCACTGATGTTGTTGGCAACATTTAATTGCGTAAGTACAACAAACGTAATTGCGCCCATCAGCGAAGAAGTTCCTATTGTTTCTCTGTGGAGAAGTACTGGCTCGAGTTGACACAGAACATCTCTCAATAAACCACCAGTAACTGCAGTGATTACACCCAACATAATTGCTGCATGCCACGAAATATTTTGCTCAAAAGCCAGCTGTGTTCCAGAGATTGTTGCTATTGCAAGCCCGAAAGTATCCATAACTAGTAGTGTTTTTCCGATGCGAGTGACCCGTCTGAAAACGAGAGTTATGAGAACAGCCAAAATAACTGAGGCGATAATAGAAGGATCAGTTATCCATATTGGTTTTAACCCAAGGAAAATGTTTCTAAGCGTTCCACCAGAGACAGAAGCAATGGCGGCTATAAATGCAATTCCGCCATAATCCAAGCGCTTATCTGCGGCTACTCGAGCACCAACAAGTGCGAAAACAAAAGTTGATAACAAATCGAGTCCATGGAGCAAATTCATGTCTCAATAGTAGAGTAGGAACATGAGCAACCAAATAGAAACATCATTTCAAGTCCAATTAGACAACCGTGATCGCGCGACAGCATTTGCTCGAGTGATTTTGGCATTCCCGGTCTTCATCTTTGTTTCAAGTTTTTCAATTGAAACCTTCTTTAGCGACAACATGCTGCAGACATACGGCCTTGTAGTCCTACCAGTAGTCCTTGCTCTTTTATTTCGTGGCGTGTATCCAAGCTATGCACTTAGCTTCAATAAGGCGCTCTTTGGACTAGTCAACCGCGTATGGGCTTACATCGCTCTTTTGACAGATGAATATCCATCCATCGAAGAGAGTGGTGTCGTTCGCATTACTTATCCTGAAATAGAGGGTGGAAAATCTCTGAGCCGTGGACTACCACTTATTAAGTGGTTATTAGCTATTCCGCTTTACATCGTAGGAATCGTGTATTCAATTTACGGTTTCATCATGTTGGTTTTGGCTTGGCTTAACATCATCTTTACGGGCACGATGTCACAAGCTTCTGCTGATGCCATTGTTCGAGTAACTCAGTACTGGAACCGTGTGTATGGATATGCAGTTATTCTTGTTACGGATGAATATCCTTCATTTTCACTGTAAGAATAAATGTTCGAATTTACTAACCTAGTAATAGCGCTCTGCTTATTACTCGGTGCAGTTCTTTATACGTCGGTTGGCCACGCAGGTTCATCGGCGTATATCGCTGTAATGACTCTGTTCAATTTAGAACCAACAGTAATTCGACCAACAGCGTTAACTCTCAATATTGCCGTTTCTGCTTATGCAAGCTGGCGCTATATTCGAAATAAATTCTTCGACAAAAAACTCTTCTTAGTCTTGATCCTTGGAGCAATCCCTAGCGCCTTCATAGGTGGGCACATCAACTTACCGAGTGAGATTTATAAACCTATTGTCGGAGTTTTGTTGATACTTGCAGGATTGCGCTTTTTTATCTTGGCAAATATAAAGGATCGAGAAATCAGACCTGTTAATTATTTACTTGCAGTTTTAATGGGTTCTTCCATCGGATTTCTCGCAGGTATAACTGGCACTGGCGGTGGAATTTTTCTTTCACCTCTGATTATTTGGCTTGGATGGAATCATGTTAAGCAAGCCAGTGGAACAGTTGCAGCATTTATCTTGGTTAACTCTCTTGCAGGATTATTAGGTAATTACAGATCAACTTCTGAATTACCAGACACGTTGCCGCTCTTTCTTGGAGCCGTCATTATCGGTGCGCTCATAGGTACTCGCCTCGGAATTTCGCGCTTTTCCTCAGTTGGTGTTAAACGAGCCCTTGGAGTTGTTTTAATTATTGCAGGACTTAAATTTTCCTTATTCTAATTCGTTAATTAACTTAAAGTGCCCGCCGCCAAGTTGTCCTTGGTTACGATAAAGGTCAAGTTTTTCGCGAGTATCTGCAATATCAAGATTGCGCATAGTGAGTTGACCGATGCGATCAGTTGGGCCGAAGGCAGCATTTTCTGTGCGCTCCATTGAGAGTTTTTCTGGGTGATAGCTAAATGCTGGACCTTCTGTATTAATAATTGAGTAATCGTCACCACGACGAAGACGCAAAGTAACTTTTCCTGTCACAGCGGACGCGACCCAACGTTGTAATGATTCACGGAGCATCAAAGCCTGTGGGTCTAGCCAACGACCTTCATAAAGTAG
>RGSB01000008.1 GCA_010032875.1 Actinomycetota bacterium
TTAAGCGAGCTTTGAGAGCATAGATACAACGGTTGAGACTGCGCTTTCTACAGTGCTCTCAGATTTCTCGCCACTCTTTCGAATGCGAATCTCAACGTTTCCTTGTTCGAGTGCTTTTCCAACAACAATGATGATTGGTATCCCTATTAACTCTGCATCTTTGAACTTAACTCCTGCGCTTGGATCACGTCGATCATCAAGTAAGACACTGATGCCCATACTTTCTAACTCTGTTCCAATTTTCTCGGCAACATCAAATGGCTTGTCTTCTTTTCCTGTTGCCACGATATGCACCTTGGCTGGTGCAACTTCGATGGGCCAAGACAGACCAATCTCATCGTGTGTTTGCTCGGCAACCGCGGCTACCGCTCGAGAAACACCGATGCCGTAAGAACCCATTGTTACTACTTGTGACTTTCCATTTTGATCAAGAACGCTCAGATTTAAAGCTTCTGCGTACTTACGACCTAATTGGAAGATGTGTGCGATTTCTATTGCACGGTCAATAATGACTGGAGCTTTACATGAAGGGCAAGAATCGCCAGCCCGAACTTCTGCTGATTCAACGTAGGCATCAGGTGTGAAATCTCTTCCATTGACAACATTTCGCGCGTGACAATTTTTCTTATTCGCACCAGTGACCCAAGCAGTTCCAGGAGCAATTCGTGGATCAGCGTAAAGAGTTATTCCGAATTGCTTTGCATCCTGCGGCCCTATGTAACCTTTTACAAGTTTTGGGTGTTTAGCGAAATCTTCTTCTTCAAAAATTCTAAGTTCAGTAACCCCGGTCAAATTTGCTTGTAAACGCTTGAGATCTACTTCGCGATCTCCTGGTACTAAAATAGCTATCGGTTTCTCATCTGCCATCAACATGACGTTCTTCAAAGTATCAGCGCCTGTGTATCCACCGCCGTACTGGGAGTTTAGAACTTCAACTAATGAATCAATGGTTGGAGTATTTGGTGTATCCAAAACTTCTAGTGCGGGAAAATCTTTCTTTGTTGGAGCGTCTAAGACAGTTTTCATTGCTTCAACATTTGCTGCGTAACCACATTTTTCACAGAGCACGTATGTGTCTTCACCAGTTGGACACGGTGCAAGAAATTCTTCGGATTTAGAACCACCCATTGCTCCAGCCATTGCGCTCACAATGTTGTAGTTAAGCCCCAATCGCTTGAAAGTTTTTATGTACGCGTCGCGATGCCTCTTATAGGAAAGATCTAATCCTGCATCATCAATATCGAAGGAATATGAATCTTTCATAACAAATTCTCTGCCACGAATTATTCCGCTACGTGGACGTGGTTCGTCGCGATACTTCGTTTGAATTTGATAGAGCGAAAGTGGCAAATCCTTATATGAGGAGTACTCACCTTTAACCATCAAAGTAAACATCTCTTCGTGCGTTGGTCCTAGTAAATAATCCGCACCTTTGCGATCTTGAAGACGAAATAACTCTGGCCCATACTCACTCCAGCGATTTGTTTCTTCGTAAGGTTCCTTTGGGAGCATTGCGGGAAAATGAACTTCTTGAAATCCAGCCGCATCCATTTCTTCCCGAATTACTTTTTCGATATTTCGAAGTGTGATGTAACCAAGTGGTAACCACGAATAAATTCCCGCTGCGATTCTTCTGATATAGCCAGCTCGTACTAAGAGTTTGTGGCTTGCAACCTCAGCATCTGCTGGATCATCGCGCAATGTGCGCAGAAAGAGTGAGGACATTCGCAACATGGTGCGAGCCTACCTGAGGGATGCCGAGAGTTGTGTGAGGTTAGTGAACGTCAACGGAAGGTTCGCCTGAAGAAACTCCGGCTGCTTCCATCTCTTCGGCTAAACGCATCGCCTCTTCGATAAGTGTTTCAACGATTTGTGCTTCTGGAACAGTTTTAATTACTTGACCTTTAACAAATATTTGTCCCTTGCCATTTCCTGATGCAACACCAAGATCTGCTTCACGAGCTTCTCCCGGTCCATTAACTACACAGCCCATCACTGCAACTCGTAGCGGAACTGTCATTCCTTGTAATCCTGCCTGAACTTTTTCAGCCAATGTGTACACGTCAACTTGAGCACGGCCACATGATGGACAAGAAACAATTTCTAATTTACGTTGGCGCAAATTAAGAGATTCTAGAATTGAAATTCCAACTTTAACTTCCTCAACTGGTGGCGCTGAAAGTGAAACGCGAATGGTGTCACCGATTCCTTCGGAGAGAAGAATTCCAAATGCCGTTGCTGATTTAATCGTTCCTTGGAATAGTGGACCTGCTTCTGTAACGCCTAAGTGCAATGGATAATCACACTTGGAGGCTAATAATCTGTAGGCATTAACCATGGTGACAGGATCATGATGCTTGACTGAAATTTTTATATTTGAAAATCCATGCTCTTCAAAGAGACTTGCTTCCCACAGTGCAGATTCAACTAGTGCCTCCGGCGTGGCCTTACCGTACTTAGCAATTAAACGTGGGTCTAAAGATCCAGCATTTACTCCAATGCGAATTGGAATACCAGCATCACCTGCAGCTTTGGCTACTTCCTTAACTTTGTCATCAAATTGCTTAATGTTTCCTGGATTAACTCGAACTGCTGCACAACCTGCATCAATGGCTGCAAAAATGTATTTTGGTTGAAAGTGAATGTCGGCAACAACTGGAATCTGGGATTTCTTTGCAATTTGTGCTAACGCGTCAGCATCATCTTGGCTTGGTACCGCGACGCGAACAATTTGGCAACCAGATGCGGTTAGTTCTGCGATTTGTTGAAGCGTTGAATTTACATCTGCAGTCAAGGTGGTACACATTGATTGAACTGAAACTGGTGAATCGCTTCCAACGCCAACGCTTCCAACTTTTAATTGCTTAGTCTTTCGACGTGGGGCAAGAGTTGGTGGAGGAGCTGAAGGAATTCCGAGATCGACCATGTCTTTATTCTGCCCTAATTCTTTTTGAGTTGCGACATGAACACTAAAAATTGACCTGAATTGGATTAATGATGTCTGCAGCGAGAAGTAGAACCGTCAGTGCAGCAAGTAAAACAAAGACAACCATTGTGAATGGGGCTAATTTGTTTACATTAATTCCTTCAGGGCGCGCCCTGCCTCGTATACGCGCAACGATTGCTCGTACTTCATCGGCAATTGCTACAGCCATGTGACCACCATCGAGTGGAAGTATTGGAAGTAAATTGAAAACTCCAACAAAAAAATTAAGACTCGCGATGATCAGTAAGAATGTTTGAATACGTTCAGAAGTACTTAAACCTTCACTACTAGCTGCTTGGCCGGTCACTTGAGCAACGCCGACTATTCCGACTAATCCATTTGGATCACGATCTGCGCCTGAAACAGTTGCTCCCCACAGTGCTGGAATTTTTGATGGAAGAGAAATAATCGCTTTCACGGCGCCAGATATAAAGTCCCACGAAACTATTGCTGAGTTTTTTATCGATATGAATGGTGCATCTCTGACTAATTCGTATCCGTTGACAATTCCTAAAAATCCGTATTCCTTGCCATCAACAACACGAGTTGCAGCGATTACAGAGATAGTTTGAACCTGACCATTTCGTTCAATTTCAATTAAAATCTCTTTCCCTGCCGAATTTCTAATTATTTCAACGTCTTTCGCCCAGTTATTTACCGGTACTCCGTTAAGAGATGTGATGACATCTCCTGCTTGAAGTCCTGATAAAAGTGCTGGAGATTTTGGATCAGACTCTGTGCAGGCGGCATTGATTCGAGGAACGCATGCCGAAATTTCTGAAATTGTTGTCGTGGGTTTAGAGGTTCCAATTCCTGCAAAAATTATTAACAAAATAATGAAACCTAAGACAAAGTGTAAAAATGAACCTGCCCCGAGAACTATGAGTTTGCGCCCCGAGCTTGCCTTAAAAAATGCTCGAGACTCTTCTCCTGGTGGCATCTCATCAGTAGCGCTCATTCCTTCAATACGGCAATAGCCACCGGCTGGGATTGCTTTGATGCCAAATTCGGTTTCGCCTCGTGTAAATGACCAGATTCTTTTTCCGAAACCAAGAAAGAATTCGCTTACGCGCATTCCATATCTCTTGGCAGTGATGTAGTGGCCAAATTCGTGAATCATTACGGACAGTAGAAGTGCAATAACAAAAGCTAAAACGCCAATAATTTTCATGAAGAAACCATTCGTTGTAATACTTCTTGGGCAACTGTTCGTGCATCTTGCTCTATCGCACTGACATCACCTAAATCTCGAATTGCACTCGGGCTTGATCCGCCTAGTCGATGCACACTCTGCTCCACGCACTCCATAATTGAGCTAAATGCTATAGAACCTTTAAGGAAAGCATCGACTGCAACTTCATTGGAAGCGTTAAAGATTGCCGGTAATCCTCCTCCAAGCTCTCCACAGCGCTTTGCTAACTCAATTGCAGGGAATTTTTCTTGGTTTATGGGTTCAAACTCCCAGGCATGCGTTTGCGTCCAATCCAATGCAGGTGTTGCCGCCTTTAAACGCTCAGGCCAATTGATTGCGTACGAGATTGGACCTTTCATATTTGGTGGGCTTGCCTGCGCAATAGTTGCACCATCAATAAATTCGACCATGGAATGAATAACCGATTGTGGATGGATGACAGCGTCAATCTGTGAATAATTCATGCCATAAAGATGGTGTGCTTCGATGATTTCATGAGCCTTATTCACAAGTGTTGCAGAATTGATTGAAATAACTGGACCCATCGACCATGTTGGGTGTGAAAGCGCTTCATCTACAGTAACTGTTGACATATCTTTTCGAGTGCGAAACGGACCGCCGGAAGCAGTAAGAACTAAACGAGAAACTTCATTTCGTTTTCCAGCCATTAGACATTGCCAGAGCGCGCTGTGCTCAGAATCCACTGGAATAATTTGATCTTGTTTTGCAAGTGACATTACAAAATCGCCTGCTGCAACAAGTGACTCTTTATTAGCAAGAGCTAAGCGATTCCCAACTTTAAGTGCGGCAACAGTTGCGGCTAAACCGATGGATCCCGAAATAGCATTGAGAACAACATCGCATGTGATCGATGCAACTTCTGCTGCGGCATTCTTGCCATCGATAACAGTTATGCCGGGTAGGGCTTCTCGAATTAATTCGGCGTTATGAATTGTGCCGACTACCCCGACGCTAAATTTCTTAGCTTGTTCGATGATAACTGCGGGGTTGTTTCCAGCCGATGTGATGGCTACAACACGAAACTTTCCTGGGTTAGCAGCCACTAGTTCGAGGGCTTGGAAACCGATAGATCCTGTTGAACCAAGAATCACCAGGTCTCTCATGTGGTCATCTTCTCATGACCAAAGTAGACTGGCGAAATGAGCACATTAACTACGGACGTAGAACAGAAACGTAAAGTCGTCACTGCCATTCCGGGACCAAAATCCGAGCAGATTATTGCGCGCAGATCTGCAGCGGTTTCAGCATCCCTCGGCATGGCAATGCCTGCCGTCATCGAACGTGCAGCAGGTGGAATCTTGGTCGATGTTGATGGAAACCACATTATTGATCTTGGTGCTGGTATCGCAGTTGTAAATGTTGGTAACAGTGCACCTCACGTTGTTGAAAATGTGCAGCGACAAGTTGAATTGTTTACTCATACATGTTTTATGGTCGCTCCGTACCTTGGATACATCGAAGTATGTGAAGCCCTCAATCGCTTAACGCCAGGAAAATTTGCAAAAAAATCTGTACTACTTAATTCCGGTGCTGAGGCACTTGAAAACGCGGTCAAAATTGCTCGCTCATGCGCAGCTGCTTGTGAAAAAAACGCACTTGATGTTGTGATTCACAAATTAGATAAGGAAGTTGGCGGAAAAAATATTGCCGCAATCGTTATTGAGCCAATTCAAGGTGAAGGCGGTTTTATCGTTCCACCTAAAGGCTTTTTACCTGGGCTAGCAAAGTACGCAAAAGATAATGGTGCACTATTTATCGCTGATGAAGTTCAAACTGGTTTTGCACGCACCGGCCAGATGTTTGCATCAGAAGATGAAAACTTGGAACCAGATTTAATTACGACCGCAAAGGGTATTGCTGGTGGTTTACCACTTGCTGCCGTGACAGGTCGCGCTGAAGTTATGGATTCAATTCACGCAAGTGGTTTAGGTGGCACATATGGTGGATCACCTGTTGCTTGCGCTGCTGCACTAGGTGCGATTCAAACTATTGAAGAAGAAAAGCTCGTTGATCGCGCTAAAAAAATTGGCACAATCATGAGCGATGAACTCAATAAGATGAAAGCAAAGCACGCAATAATCGGTGAAGTTCGCGGACGTGGAGCAATGCAAGCAATTGAGCTTGTTATTCCAGGTGGTACCGAACCAAATACTGCCGCCCTTGGAAAGATTGTTAATTACTGCCAGGAAAAGGGAGTACTTATTCTGACCGCCGGTACTTATTCAAACGTCATCCGTTTGATTCCACCGCTTGTCATACCTGAAGATTTATTGCGAGAAGGTTTATCTATTCTCGATGAAGCTTTAGCAACTATCTAAAGAGTTAGCGGTCCAATAAGTTCTGAGTTGGTGAGTACGGCTTACCTGATCTGCGCTTTGCAATTGCACTCAACGCTTCTAGTACAACGCGGTTAGCGAGTATCGCTGTGATGTCTGCGCTATCAAATGGTGGCGCAACTTCAACAACATCAATTCCAACAACGGGAAGTTCTAGACAAATCCTGCGTACCGCTTCGAGTAATTCGCGGCTAGTCATTCCACCTGGCTCGGGAGTACCAGTACCTGGTGCCATTCCAGGATCAACAACATCAATATCTACGGATAAGAAGACACCATCACATTGATCAGTGAGCGTTGCAAAAGATTCATCGAGTACAACATTTAATCCACGATGATGAATCTCAGTCATTTCATAACTGCGCATGCCTTGATCGCGCATCCATTTAAGGGTTTCATCTCCTGGCCAATATCCGCGTAACCCAAGTTGCAAGAAACGATCTCCGCGAACTGCGCCAGATTCAATCAAGCGACGCATAGGTGTTCCGTGGCCTTCAAGAGCGCCGAATTGTGAATCACCGGTGTCTGCGTGAGCATCAAAGTGAATCATTGAGATTTTGCCTAAACCTCGATGTGCAGCGATGCCAGCGACATCTGCTGAAGCGATTGAATGATCGCCACCAAGAATGACTGGAATTATTCCTGCGCGAGATATTTTTTCCGTAGCAACTGCAAGTACTTCGAGTGATTTCTTTAAGTCTCCCCCTGGCATCAATAAATCACCAGCATCTAAAACTTTAAGGTCCTTGAGTCCATCAGTGCGAAGTGCCATGTGCGGACGTTCGCCATCATGTGGCAAATAATCTCCACCACGGATTGCTTGCGGACCAAATTTTGCACCAGAACGATGTGATGTTCCGCTATCAATTGGTGCGCCAAGAATAATTACATCGGCACCTTGGTATGTCTTTGGATCATCAAGGATCAATTAAGAATCGAAACCTAATCCGAGTCGATCTAAGAGTTTCAGCCAGAGATTTCGCTTGCCATCATGCTCATCTGCGTAATTAATGGACCATTGAGTTAGACGAATAAAGAGGAATCTAAAGGGTTCTGGTGGGAATGGCAGCGGTTTTCTGCGAACCATCTTTAACCGCGTACGTTCGGTATCTAATCCATCAACAAGATCTAACAAAACTTGTGCCCCAAATCTAGTTGAGGCAACACCTAAACCTGTAAATCCAAGAACGTAAGCAACACGTTTGCGGTACGCACGGCCCCAAAACGGTGCGAATCGAGAGCACGTATCAATTGCTCCTCCCCATCCGTGTGTGAATTTAATTCCTTTGAGCTGCGGGAAAGTTTCTAGGAAATCTGCAGCTAAATACGCATACGTTTCTGCATCAGTTTCATATTCTTGACGAGCTTTTCCCCGGAAATGATAAATGGCGTCATAACCGCCCCAGAGGATCGCTCCTTCGGAAGTTACTCGGTAATAATGGAATTGGTTTCCGGCTTCAGATAAACCTTCTTTGCCAGACCAACCAATTGCTTTCCATTGCTCAGGAGTTAATGGTTCAGTTACTAACTGAAAATCATAAACAGGGACAACATATTTACGTGCACGTTTGATTAATGATTTAAATACATTTGTAGCCAGAGCTACTTTGTCAGAATAAACGCTTCCATAAGGCGTATGAACGATAATTCCATCGCTTGTTCGCTCAAGCCATTCCACTTTACTATTTTCATAAATTTTTACACCGAGCTTAAGACAAACTTTTTCCAAGCCCCAAACTAACCTGGCAGGGTCAACCAATGCCGTGCCATCGGCATCCCATAGCGCACCTTTATAAATCGGAGAATTCACTCGAGCCTGAACTTCGGACTGAGATAAAACTTCGACGTGATCTCCGTATTGATTGCGTAGTGCAGCCTCTTCTTTCATCCCATCTAATTGCCACTCCTTAACAGCAACTCGGAGTTCACCGGTGCGCTGCCAATCACAATCAATACCGTATTTCTTAATTGTTTCTTCGATTTCATTAAAGTTTTCACGTCCCATGCGTTCAAGATCCTGCATATCATCTTTAAATCGACGGTAACCATTAATGAATCCATGGGTAAGAGATGAGTTGCAGAATCCACCATTTCGTCCAGATGCGCCGAAACCTGTTTCGCGTTGTTCAACAATGATGACTTCACGTTCGGGATTGCGTTCCTTTGCAAGCAGAGCAGTCCACAAGCCTGTGTAACCTGCGCCAACAATGCAGAGCTCGGTAGTTACATCACCAACAAGTGTTGGATGTGGTTCTGGTTCGAGTGGATCTTCATCTAGCCAATAAAGTTCTGGCTGCATTACTGAGAGGTGTTTAAGAATATGAGGGTCGATGTCAGACATCGCGCTATCCGGCCTTGACCGGAATCACCCCTTCAATCACAAATCGTAGTTGGCCCGGGTCCTCCGGAACCTAACCCCACAGTGCAGATTTTCTTAGACAATCTGTAGTTCGCTGTGGACTAAAGAAATTTTAGCGGGCTTTTCTCCGACTTACAAGTTGACCCGCTATTACGATGAATAATGCTAAGAAAAACATTGCGGAACCAATAACGTTCGCTTGTGGAGGTATTCCACGCGCGGATGCAACGTAAACAAACTTAGGAAATGTTGTTAACGTGCCAGAATTAAAGTTGGTGATAATAAAATCATCAAAAGAAAGACTAAACGCTAAAAGTGCAGCACCAGCTATACCCGGTGCAACAAGCGGTAACGTGACTTTTCTAAATGTTTCAAACTCATTGGCGTAGAGATCCATGGCTGCTTGCTCTAATCGCGGATCCAAACTTGCAATTCGAGCTTTCACGGTTACTACTACGAATGAAATACAGAACATCACGTGTGCAATCACAACTGGCCAGAAACCTGGATTAATTCCAAGATTTAAGAACATCGCCAAAAGTGAAGCTCCGAGAACAACTTCAGGTGTTGCCATCGGTAAGAAAATTAGTGTGTTTGTTGTAGACCTGCCTTTAAATTGGTGGCGGCCAAGTGCAAAAGCAATTAATGTTCCAAGAAATGTTGCGGCCACTGTAGAAATAAGTCCAACCCGAATTGAGTTACCTAGTGCCACACAGACATCTGGTGCTCCGCAAGGATTTTGCCAATTGCCTAATGTGAAACCTTTCCAAACAAGGTTACTTTTTCCACCATTGTTAAATGAGAATGCAAAAGTGTAAGCGACTGGAATGAAAAGGTAGGTAAATCCGAGAACCATATAAACACGTATAAGGTTCTTTCTAAACCACCACGTAACTCTCATACGAGTTCCTCGGTTCCAGCTTTACGAATGTAAACCGTTACCAATATTAAGATTGCTGCCATTAATGTAAATGAAAGAGCAGCTGCAGTTGGATAATCCACAATCTTAAAGAATCGAGATTCAATTACATTACCGAGCATCTTGGTGTTTGGATTTCCCAAAATTGCAGCATTGACATAGTCACCGGCGGCTGGGATAAATGTCAGCAATGTTCCAGCAACAACTCCGGGCATTGAAAGCGGCAGAGTAACTTTTCTAAATGTCGTAAAAGCATTTGCATACAGATCTCCGGCAGCTTCCATAGTGCGTGGATCTATTCTTTCCAAACTTGCATACAGAGGCAGGGTCATAAATGGTAAAAAGTTATAAGTCATGCCTGTTACAACTGCGAAAGCGCTGGCAGTCAGTGAGGTGTTATCTCCGATGATGTGAACCCCTCGAAGTACAGCGATAACCGGTCCTTCTTCACCAAGTATCTGCTTCCAAGCGATAGTGCGGAGCAAAAATGATGTAAAGAATGGAGCAACTACAAGAACTAACAAAAGATTTTTATATTTTCCAGATTTAAAGGCAATGCCGTAGGCCAATGGATAAGCAATAGCCAAGGCAAGGATTGTCGCTAAGAATGCATAAATAAATGAACGACTGAATTGTTCTTTGTTATCTAAAAATGCATCTATGTAATTTGCAAATCTATATGTTTGTTCGTAAGAGCCGGTGTCCCCATTTGCAGTTGGGGTCTGTGTTGAAGTTCGGGCAAGATTAGCAATTGGCAGTACAAAGAATGTAAATAGCCAGATAATTCCTGGTGCAAGCAATAAATATGGAAGTAACGATTTCTTCTCTTTTAGGGAACTTACTTTAGAACCCGCTGTGTGCAAAAAGGCCATTACTCTTCATCCGCATGCACTTCAGATCCTGCGAATGCATCTTCACGACCGTCTAGCGCGAAAGTAAATACAGGCTCCCATGACAGTGTGACGGCATCACCTTTTTCAAGTGGTGGAACTCCATCATCATTTTGTTCGAAAACCATGAGTTCTTGTTTCCAAGGCATTTCAACTTGGTATTGGGTGCTAACGCCAATGTATGACGCATCTGAGATAACTCCGCCAGTTAATACATTTCCCGACATTGCAGTTCCTGCAGGATGAATTCGAATTTTCTCTGGACGAATACCTGCTAAAACTGAAGAGTCTTTAGCGTGGCTTCGACTCTTATTTATCTTAATTTTTTGCCCAAATACGTCAACAACAAAATTATCGCCATCATTGCCATCAATTCGGCCTTCAATCAAGTTCGATTGACCTAAAAAGTTAGCTACGAAAGCAGTCTTCGGATTGTCATACAAATCAGCCGGCGTGCCCATCTGTTCGACTTTGCCTTCATTCATCACAGCAATCGTGTCAGCCATGGTCATAGCTTCTTCTTGGTCGTGTGTTACGTGAACGAAGGTGATGCCGACTTCTGTTTGAATCCACTTGAGTTCTATCTGCATCTGACGACGTAATTTAAGATCAAGGGCTCCCAAAGGTTCATCCAATAGCAACAACGCTGGGCGGTTGACAATTGCACGCGCAAGCGCGATACGTTGTTGTTGACCACCGGATAGTTGTACGGGTTTGCGTTGTGCCAAGTGCGGTAATTCGACAAGGTTTAGAACCTTATCGACTGCTTCATTTACATCTTTGATTCCACGACGTCGCAAACCAAAGGCGATATTTTCATAGATTGAAAGATGAGGAAAAAGCGCGTAGTTCTGGAAAACTGTATTTACAGGACGTTGGTAAGGGCGAGTGTGAGTGATATCTGTGCTGCCAATATGAATGCTTCCCTGAGTTGGTTCTTCTAACCCTGCAATCATTCGAAGTGTTGTAGTTTTTCCGCAACCTGATGGTCCAAGGAGTGCGAAGAATGAACCTTCAGGAATGGTCAGAGTCAGATCATCAACTGCAGTGAAATCTCCGAAAGATTTTGTGACGTTAACAATTCGGAGATCACCACGAGTCGATGAGGAAGCATCCGCCATTAGTTGCCGGCAGCTTCCTGGAATGCGGTTGTGAATGAAGTTTCTTCTGCAGGAGTTAATGAACGGAAGACTTTAACCTGCTTGAGAGTTTCAGCAGTTGGGAAAATAAATGGACTTGAAGCAAGTGCTGGGTCAATTTTTTCCATTTCGGCCTGTGCGCCCTTAACCGGACAAATATATGTCACATATGCAGCAACTTCTGCGGCTACGGCTGGGTCATAGTAATTATTAATTACCTTCTCAGCGTTTGCCTTATTTGTAGATGTTGAAGGAATTAGTAAGTTATCACTCCAAAGCATTCCACCAGATTCTGGAATTGCGAATTCAAATTTTCCATCATTCTCTGTTGCAAGTTGGAAAATATCGCCAGACCAACCGATTACGGCAATTGCATCACCGCTGATGAGATCTTCCTTGTAATCATTGCCTTTAACTTGGCGAATGAATCCGTCCTTAATCATTTTTGCTAAGTAATCAACGGCATTCATATATTGATCTTCAGTGAAGTTCTGTGAAGGATCAACTCCTTGGTACTGCAAAATGATTCCGATCGTGTCGCGAAGCTCTGATAAAACTTCAACTTTACCCTTGTTAGCCTTTGAGAATAGTTGATCTAGGGATTTGATTCCACCAGGAACTTTTTCCTTATTCCAACCAAAACCACCAAAACCTGATTGCCATGTAAGGGATGACTTTCGACCTGGATCAAAATTAACATTCGCGAGCGCATCAAGAATGTTTACCTTATTTGGAATATTTGCTTCATCAAATTTTTGCGCATATCCCATGCGGATCCAACGACCAGCCATCCAGTCAGTCGGTGCGACGATGTCGTAACCAATATCTTCACCGAGCTTTAATTGACCTTGAACTTTGCCCCAGAACTCATCGTTATCGTTGTAATCCTCTTTGTAATCAACTTTAATCCCAGATTCCGCCATGAATTTTTCAAGTGTTGGATACACCTGTGCATCAGAGTCATAATCTAAATAAAGAGTCCAGTTAGCCCATCGAACTGTTCCTTCTGCTGCACTTCCACCGCCACCGCCACCACATGCAGTGAGCAAACCTGCTGCGCCTATTCCACCCGCGCCAGCAATAAGTGCACGACGTGAAATTTGTGAATTAATTATCGAACGTGCTTCTGGTGAGAGCGGACGTTTCGGTGTCATGCGGTTTTGCTCCTTTGTGCCGTAGTTCGGATAGGTCCTTATGCGCCTAGATTAGTCATAACATGCTTGATTCGGGTGTAATCCTCGAACCCATATTGGGAAAGATCTTTGCCGTATCCCGAGCGCTTGAAGCCACCGTGCGGCATTTCAGAGACCATCGGAATGTGAGTATTTATCCAGACCACTCCAAAATCTAATGCTTTGGACATTCGCATCGCACGCCCATGATCCTTAGTCCAGACGCTAGATGCTAGGCCGTACTCAACTCCATTGCCCATAGCAATTGCGTCGGCTTCTTCCTTGAACTTCTGAACAGTGATGACAGGACCGAAGATTTCGCTCTGAATCATTTCGTCATCTTGCTTTAGATCTGCGACCACGGTCGGTGCAAAGAAGAATCCAGGTTGTTGTAGTTGGGATCCACCAGCCATGACACGAGCGTGAGATGGTGTGCGCTCGAGGAATCCTGCAACTCTCTTGAGTTGATTTGCATTGTTTACTGGTCCAACCAATACATCTTGATCAGGCATACCAATTGCGATGTTGTTCTTTGCTTGATCAGCAAGAAGTCCCACGAATTCTTCGTAAACACCTTCCTGGACAATCACACGAGTTGCTGCTGTGCAATCTTGGCCTGAATTGAAGTAGCCAGCTAGCGCAATTGCTTCGGCTGCCGCGGGCAAATCTGCATCATTGAAAACAACTACAGGAGCTTTTCCACCTAGTTCAAGGTGTACTCGCTTGAGTTGTTTTGCTGCAGCGCCAGCAACTTCCATACCAGCACGAACTGAACCTGTAATTGAAACCATTGCTGGAGTTGGATGATCAACTAATGCTGCTCCTGTTTCGCGCTCGCCGCAAATAACATTTATAACTCCGGCAGGTAAAAATTCATTCATCAAATTAGCCATCCATACAGTTGATGCTGGAGTTGTATCACTTGGCTTCAATACAACTGTATTTCCAGCAGCAATTGCCGGTGCCCATTTCCAAACCGCCATCATCATCGGATAGTTCCAAGGCGTTACTTGACCGCATACGCCGATTGGTTCGCGACGAATAAAGGATGTCATTCCACGCATATATTCGGCCGCAGATTTTCCTTCTAGGTTACGAGCCGCACCTGCAAAGAACCTAATTTGATCCAACATCGGAGGCATTTCTTCAGATGTCGTAATTCCAATCGGTTTACCTGTGTTTTGGCTTTCAATTTTTACTAATTCTTCTGTACGAGATTCGATTGCATCAGCAATCTTTAGTAGTGCGCGTTGACGTTCTGATGGTGTCGAATCACGCCAGATAGGAAACGCGTCAGCTGCGGCTTTCATGGCCATATCTACATCATCTGCACTTGAGTTTGGTGCAGTTGCAAAAACTTGCCCTGTCGCAGGATTAACTAAATCAGTAGTTTTGCCAGATTTAGATTCAACGCTCTTTCCATTTATGAAATTACTCAATTTTTCCATGGAGCGAGATTACGCCCTGACGGCAAAAAAGTGTAGTTCTTTTCCTGTGACATCTAGTATGTTCCCGTGGGAAATCAGGCAGAAGCAAGCGTTTGGTGGAGTAGCGCTCAGCACCCAACCTTCACTCCCGGGGATCTATATCGCAATTGGGATGTCCTCATTGTTGGTGGTGGATTCTCCGGAATGTGGACCGCGCATCACCTTCTTAATTCATCTCCAGATTTAGAAATCGCAATTCTTGAAGCACACGAAGTTGGATCTGGTGCCAGTGGCAGAAATGGTGGCTGGGCGTCTGCGCTTTACCCGGTTGATGATGAAACATTGGCAAAACATGTAAGCGCACAAAGTATTTCTGATCTTCATGCCCAACTTGAAAAGTCAATTGATGAAATAGGGCAGTTCGCTCTTTCATCTGAAGATTCCGTTGCATTTGTTAAAAGTGGTTCACTTACTGTTGCTAGGAGTAAGCCCCAATTAGAGCGTATAAAGCAAGGTTTACTCCCCCGCGAAAGCATCCTCAACAAAGAAGAAACTCTTGCTCGAATTCGTATGTCTTGCGCGATCGGGGCATCTTTTAATCCTGATTGTGCAACGATTAATCCAACGCAGTTAGTCGTAGCTCTTGCTAAATCCTTAGCCCAACGTGGTGTGCATATTTTTGAAAATACATCTGCAGATATTTCCAAAACTGGGAAAGTAAAAGTTGATGGCAAATCAATTGATGCTCGATTCGTAGTACGTGCAACTGAGGCATACCACGAAAGAAATCGAGAACAGATTCCTATTTACTCGCTCATGATTGCAACAGAGCCCCTGCCAGATGAGTTTTGGGCAAAATACGGACTAGATGGTCGCGAAACATTTCACGAAAATCGTCACTTGGTCACATATGCTCAACGAACTTCGGATAATCGAATTGCTATGGGTGGGCGTGGAGCTCCTTATAAATGGGGATCTGCACGTAGTAATAAGTCAGAACAGCACAAACAGATTCACAAAAAACTTCGCAAGACTGCGATTCAGTGGTTTCCTGAATTAAAGAATCATAAGTTCACTCATGCATGGGGTGGCGCTGTAGCAATCAAGCGTGACTGGGCGCCTTATTTGCATTGGGACGGTCACTTTGGATCCTTTGGTGGTTACGTTGGTGATGGCGTAACGCTTTCATACCTTGCAGCAAATTCCATGGCAGATCTAATACTTGGAAAGAATAGTGTGCGCGCATCATTGCCATATGTCGGCTGGAAGAGTGCAAAATGGGAACCAGAACCGCTTCGTTGGTTAGGTGTTAACTTGGGGATAAAACTTTCAGCAATTGCTGATGTAGAGGAAAGAATTACTAAGCGCCCAAGTTTTGTGGGCAAACTAATTGAAAAACTATTTTAACTTTTCTGCCGCAGCAAGTTGCCCGCATGCACCATCAATTTCGCGACCGCGAGTATCTCTCACGGTGACAGCAACTCCATAACCTTCAAGGATTCGAACGAACTCTTTTTCATCCTGTGGTCTAGATGCTGTCCATTTTGAACCCGGTGTTGGATTCAGTGGTATTAAATTGACGTGTGCATTGCGGTTCTTGAGCAAACGGCCAAGTAAATCTGCTCGCCATGATTGATCATTTATATCTCGGATGAGGGCGTATTCAATTGAATATCTTCGGCCTGTTTTCTTTTCATAAGCATCCGCAGCCGCTAGCACTTCTTTTACTTTCCAACGTGAGTTGATGGGAACTAATGAATCACGTAGTTCATCATCTGGTGTATGAAGCGATACAGCCAAAGTTACAGAAATTCCTTCTTCGGTTAACTTCTCAATTCCATTTACTAGCCCCACTGTAGATACAGTCACTGAACGTGCGCTGATACCTAGTCCATCGGGATTAGGTGTAGTGATATTTCGAACGGTGCGAAGTACTGCGTTGTAATTTGCTAAAGGTTCGCCCATTCCCATAAATACAACATTAGATAATCGAGTAGGTCCACCTGGTAATTCGCCATTGGCGCAAGCACGCGCGGCCGCAACGATTTGTTCTGTAATCTCAGCAGCACTCAAGTTTCGAGTTAAACCAGCTTGTCCGGTAGCGCAGAATGGACAGTTCATTCCACAGCCTGCTTGAGATGAAATACAGACTGTCGTGCGATCTGAATAGCGCATCAAAACGCTTTCTACTAGAACGCCATCGTGCAATTTCCAAAGGTCCTTACGAGTCATCCCGTTATCGCAAGTTACAGAACGCACTAATGTGATTAGTGACGGAATGAAGTGTTCACGAACTTGATCGTGCATGGACGCTGGAATATCTGTCCAATCACTTGGATCACTTGAAAGATGGGTAAAGTAATGATTTGCAATCTGATTTGCTCTAAATCCAGGTAAACCTAAACCAGTTGCTATTTCACGACGATCCTCGGGTGAGTAATCCGCAAGATGCTTCGGCACTTTTTTTCTCTGAGCCGGCTCATCAAAGACGAGCTTAATTTCGGTCATGAGAAACGCTTAACGAGTTCAAGTGCAAAATACAGAGCAGGTGCTGAGAGCAAAACAGAATCTAAACGATCTAACATTCCGCCATGACCTGGAAGGAGTGAGCCCATATCTTTTAAAGAAAGGTCGCGCTTCATTGCGCTTTCAATAAGGTCACCACTAGTTGCTGTAAAAACAATCATGAGTGCAACAAGTGCGCCAATCCACCATTGAAGATCAAGGATGTAATAAAAACTCAGAGCCCCACCAATACTCGTAAAAATTATTGATCCAACTAAACCTTCCCAAGATTTCTTAGGACTAATTTTTGGTACCAACGGATGTTTACCGAAAATAACTCCAACAAGGTATCCAAAAGTATCGTTGCAGCCAACTAACACTACAAATGTCATCACTCGAGCTAAGCCATCATCTGGCCGTGCCAAAAGAATCAAAAAACCGGCAAGAAATGGAAGGTAGATAAGCGCGAGTGTTGTTGCTGTTGCACTCTTAACAAAATCCTGCGGACCTTTTCTTAATCTAGAAATAAGTAAGACAGGCAAAGCGATTGCAGTTGCAATTGCAAGCCCTTCAACACCAGCGCTCCACACGGCATATGTAAGCCCACCGGTTGCAACAATTAAGGTTCGAGTTGAAATGTGTGTGCCTGCTGCTGCAAATGCCCGCGCTATTTCGCGTATACCAAGTGCCACAGCTATCGCTACAAGTAGAGCAAAGAGAACGCGTGCATACGCCAAAGTCAGCCAAACTAGTGCGATTAACGTAAGGCTTACTAAAATTGAAGGAAGAAGTTTGCGCCCCGCCTTAGCGTTTATGGCCTCATTAATTGAATGCAGATCAGACACGTCAGATGTGCGATTCTCAAACTTCGAGAAGTTCGCTCTCCTTATGCTTGAGCAGTTCGTCAATCTTGGCAACGTGATCGCTAGTGATTTTTTCTAACTCTTTTTCACCGCGAGCTAAATCATCTTTTCCAATGTGACCATCTTTTTCTAATTTTTCAATAGCTTCTTTTGCGGCACGACGGATATTGCGCATTGAAACTTTTGAATCCTCAGCCTTTGTGCGAGCAACCTTGATGTAATCCTTACGACGTTCTTCTGTGAGTTGAGGGAAGTTAACTCGAATAACTACACCGTCTGAGCCTGGGTTTACACCTAAATCTGATTCGCGAATTGCTTTTTCAATTGAAGCCATTGCGCCCTTATCGAAAGGAGAAATCAATGCCATGCGTGCTTCCGGAACTTGGATTGAAGCTAGTTGAGAGAGTGATGTGTACGTACCGTAATAGTCGACCATAATTTTATTGAAAAGTGATGGATGAGCACGGCCTGTGCGAATCGCACTAAAATCATCTTTAGCAACTTCGACAGCCTTGTTCATCTTTGTTTCTGCGTCTTTTAGAGCAGTGGCGATATCTGACATCAGGACTCCTTAGTAACCTCACCGCTTACGCGACAAGGGTTCCGATCGTTTCACCGCGAACCGCGCGACCGATATTTCCGTTAGTCATGAGATCAAATACCACAATCGGTAGTTTATTCTCACGGCACAAACTAAATGCGGCTGCATCTGCAACTGCCAATGATTTACTGAGTACTTCATCGTAAGAAATCGTGTCGTACTTCTTAGCGCTCGGATCTTTCTTTGGATCGGCGTTGTACACGCCATCGACACCGCTCTTTGCAAGTAAAAGTGCTTCAGATCCAACTTCAAGTGCACGTTGAGCAGCAACTGTATCTGTTGTAAAAAATGGCATACCTGCACCAGCGCCAAATATTACGACTCGACCCTTTTCTAAGTGGCGAATTGCTCTGCGAGGAATATAAGGCTCGGCTACTTGGCCCATTGTGATTGCAGTTTGAACGCGAGTATCTACACCTTCTTTTTCCAAGAAATCTTGTAGCGCTAAACAATTCATGACTGTTCCGAGCATTCCCATGTAATCCGCACGTGCGCGATCCATTCCGCGCTGTTGTAACTCTGCGCCACGGAAGTAATTTCCACCGCCGACCACAATGCTTACTTGAACACCTGTACGCACTACATCTGCGATTTGTTTTGCTACATCTTGTACAACATCAGGATCAACACCAATGCCTTTTTCTCCACCAAAAACTTCTCCGGAAAGTTTAAGGAGCACTCGCCCGTATTTACCTCTAGTACCGGGCATGAGTGCTCCTTTCACAACTTCTTGTGCTCTGGAAGATAGTTTACTGTCCTACGCGGAAACGGTGGAATGCTTTGACGGCGGTTCCTGCTTCATCGAGGATTTGCTTGACAGTCTTTTTCGCATCCTTAGCGAATGCTTGTTCAATCAAACTAACTTCTTTTACGAAGCCAGTAACGCGGCCCTCAATGATTTTTGAAAGCGATGCTTCTGGCTTGCCCTCTTCACGTGCTGTTTCTTCAGCGATGCGACGCTCGTTCTCGATCAGATCCGCTGGGACGTCTTCGCGATTTACGAACTTAGGAGCAAAGGCTGCAATGTGCTGTGCAACATCTTTTCCAACTTCAACAGCTTCTTTAGCAAGTGAGACCAAAACTCCAACTTGTGGCGGCAAATCTGGGCTTGTTTTATGTAAGTACAAACCAACTGGACCATTCACAACTGCAACGTTGCGAATTTCGATTTTTTCACCAAGAGTTGCATTTCCTTCATCGATAACTGATTGAACGCTCTTACCGCTAGCCATTGTTGAAGCAAGAAATGCTTCAACAGTTTCAGATTTAGCGGAAAGTAGGTGGTCCACTAATTCATCACCAAGTGCGATAAATCGATCACCTTTTGCGACGAAGTCTGTTTCACAGTTCAGTTCAAGCATTACGCCCACTTCACCTAAAACCTTCGCGACTACTAAACCATTTGATGTTAAACGGCCTTCGCGCTTTGTAACGCCCTTAAGACCTTTTACGCGAATGATTTCTACAGCTTTGTCGTAGTCACCATTTGCTTCATCAAGTGCTTTTTTGCAATCGAGCATTCCTGCTGCAGTTGCTTCACGCAGTCTCTTTACATCTTCTGCTGAATACGCCACTTGTTACGCCTCCACTGGAGTTGATGGTGCTGCGTCGATTACTTCTTTTTCCCAATCAGCTAATGGCTCGCCCGCGGCAACTGCTGGCGCTTCTGTCTTAGCTTCTTCTTTTACAACTGCAGAGCGAGCCTGTAAGCCGGCAGCAATTGCATCTGTGATGACGCGAGTAAGCAAACCGATTGAACGAATTGCATCATCGTTTCCAGGAATCTTGAAATCAACTTCGTCTGGATCGCAATTTGTATCCAAGATAGCGATTACTGGAATACCAAGCTTTTTAGCTTCAGCAACAGCAAGATGCTCTTTCTTGGTGTCGACAACCCAAATTGCACTTGGCAACTTAGTCATATTGCGGATTCCATCAAGGTTTTTGTGAAGCTTTTCGCGCTCACGACGTAGTACTAGAAGTTCTTTCTTTGTAAGCAACATATCGTTTGTTGCTTCAAG
Organism: Actinomycetota bacterium; assembly: GCA_010032875.1. GTDB lineage: Bacteria > Actinomycetota > Actinomycetes > Nanopelagicales > Nanopelagicaceae > Planktophila. The sequence continues at coordinate 20,432 of RGSB01000008.1, forward strand.
TGCTTCAAGTTCCTTCAGGCGCTGAATTCGCTTGTAAACAGTTGGGAAGTTAGTCAACATACCACCGAGCCAACGCTCAGTAACTGTCGGCATTCCAACTCGTGCAGCTTGAGCGATGATTGGCTCTTGTGCTGCTTTCTTTGTTCCGACGAACAAAACGTGTCCGCCCTTTGCAACAACATCCTTAACAAACTCGTATGCGCTATCAATGAGTGCAAGTGATTGTTGGATATCGATGATGTAGATGCCATTGCGCTCGGTGAAAATAAAGCGCTTCATCTTTGGGTTCCAGCGACGTGTCTGATGTCCGAAGTGGACTCCACTGTCGAGGAGTTCTCGCATTGTTACAACTTCGACTAAGTCGAATGAGTGCTGAGAAGTCACCAGATTGCTCTGGTGCGTGGAAAATCTTACCTGAGGTTCGGGAGTGCAAAATCCACGATTTATGCGCGGGGATGTGCCTGCTTATACGCTTTTTGCAAACGCTCTGTAGAAACATGGGTATAAATCTGAGTTGTTGCAAGTGATGCGTGCCCCAAGATTTCCTGCACGGTCCGAAGATCGGCGCCACCTTCCAGAAGATGAGTTGCGGCGGAATGACGTAATGAGTGCGGTCCTAACTTTTCCAAACCTTCGATAGCACTTAATGCTTCATACACAACTGTTCGGACCGTACGTTGATCAATTCTTTTGCCGCGCAATCCGATAAAAAGTGCAGAGCCAGATTTATCGCTTGCGATTTGAGGACGTGCATTGTCTATCCAATTCTTTAACGCTTTTAATGCAGGCGTGCCGATAGGTATTGAACGCTCTTTATTGCCCTTGCCAACTACTCGTAAAGCTTGACGCTCGTAATCAATATCTTCAAAATTAAGACCACATAGTTCTGCTACGCGCGCTCCAGTTGCATACAAAATTTCAAGAATTGCACTATCTCGAATCGCAAGAGGAGAATCTTCTTCACCCGCTCGCATAGCCATGGATTCCATGACATCTCTGGCTTCACTTGCATTAAGTACATCTGGTAGAACTTTATGACTTTTCGGCGTGGCAAGAGATACGCCAATATCTTTTGGTAAATACCCATTCTTGTGCGCCCATTTTGTAAATAATCGAATTGTTACTGCACGTCTGGACAAAGTGGTGCGTGCTCCTCCTTTGATGGAAATGTTTGCTAGCCATGAACGAATATGTGAAATATCGAGTGCCTGTACATCTGAAATACCTAAAGCTTCTAGGTGTGTAAAAAAACTCTCGAGATCTCCCACATAGGCACGGATCGTATGCAGAGATAAATCACGCTTGGTGTGTAGATTATTTTCAAAAGCAACACGTACATCGTTTAATGTATGTGTGGACATAGGAATAGATTACTCGGGTTTACGTCCTTGACGCAGAAGACCAAAAGTTAGAGCATCTTCAAGCGCCATCGCGGATGCGGCGATGATATTTTCATGCACGCCGATTGTGTTCCATTCACCTTTACCATCGCTTGTTTCAACAAGTACGCGTGTGATTGCACCTGTTCCTAGTCGTCCTTCAAGGATGCGGACTTTGTAATCTGTTAACTCGAGAACTTCGAGTTCCGGATAGAACTGCTTGAGTCCTGTACGAAGTGCATTGTCGATCGCGTTAACTGGACCGTTTCCAGATCCATTGCAAGTAAATTCTTTGCCGTTGGCAGTCACGCTTACTTCGGCTTTTGTAGTAATTCCATCTTTCGATGTGCGCTCTGTCGTCGTTGCCCAATGCTTAATAGTGAAAAATGATGGACGCTTTCCTGAGATTTCTTCAAGCAGTAACAATTCGAAGGAAGCATCGGCTGCTTCGAAAGTAAAGCCGTGTGACTCGAGTTCTTTGACTCGATCTACTACTCGGCCGATGAGTTCGCGATCTCCACCTAAATCAACACCGAGTTCTGCGGACTTCAATTCAATAGATGCACGCCCTGCCATCTCAGAAACAAGCATGCGCATATCGTTTCCAACAGATTCTGGATCTTCGTGTTGGTACAACGTTGGATCGACTTTTATCGCACTGGCATGCAGACCAGCTTTGTGGGCAAAAGCAGAGATTCCGACGTATGGTTGACGTGCACTTGATGAAACATTCGTTACTTCGGCGACTGCATGCGAAATTCTGAATGCTTCACGCAAAGCATCTTTTGGAAGAACGAGCTGCTTCTTCTTTAACTCAAGGTTGGCGATGATAGTTACGAGATCAGCATTTCCAGTTCTTTCGCCATAACCATTTAAGGTTCCTTGAACATGAGTTACACCCGCAGCTATCGCAGCCATTGAGTTTGCAACGGCGCAACCCGTGTCATTGTGGCAATGAATTCCAAGTCGTGCATTACTCGCTTGCAATACATCATGAACTACTTGTGAAAGTTCATCAGGAAGCATTCCGCCATTAGTGTCACACAAAGCAATAACGTCCGCACCAGCCTCAGCGGCAGTCCGAACAACTTCGAGTGCGTAAGCGCGATTAGAGCGATATCCGTCAAAGAAGTGTTCGGCATCTAAAAACACTCGCTGTCCTTCCGCGCGCAAGTGTTGAATAGAATCTTTAATCATCGCAAGGTTTTCATCAAGGGTTGTCTTTAGAGCTAGATCCACATGACGATCAAAAGATTTTGCCACCAAAGTCACAGCTGGTGCGCCACTGTCGCGAAGTGCACCGAGTAACGCATCATCGGCAGCTTTAACATTTGGGCGCCGCGTTGCACCGAATGCCACAAAAGTCGAATTCGTTAGTTTTAACTCTTTTTTCGCACGCTCAAAAAACTCAGTATCTTTTGGATTAGCACCAGGCCATCCACCTTCAATAAAGCCAACACCTAAATCATCTAAATGTCGTGCAATCGCTAACTTATCTTGAACAGATAAATTCAATCCTTCTTGCTGCGCACCATCTCGAAGTGTTGTGTCATATATGTGAAAAGCGTCATTAACTGGCATTAGAGAACCTTGCGCATCCATGAATGGGAATCAGAAATTGATCCATGCTGAATTCCCAAGAGGTGATTGCGAATCTGCATGGTAATTTTTCCTGGTTGACCATCACCAGTGACCCACGTACCCATTGCACTCTTTGCTGTTCCGACAGGTGAAACTACCGCTGCGGTTCCGCATGCGAAGATCTCTGTGATCTCACCGGAAGCAACGCCATCACGCCAATCATCGATACTGAGCATTACTTCATCGGTTTTATAGCCGAGATCTTTCGCAACAGTGAGTATTGAATCGCGAGTGATTCCAGGTAAGAGTGTTCCAGTTAATTTTGGAGTAACGACTGTTGCATCCGTGCCTGAACCCTTAACGAAGTACAGGTTCATGCCACCCATTTCTTCGATCCATTTGCGCTCTTTTGCATCAATCCACACAACCTGATCGCAACCCTCTTTTGCTGCAGCTTTTTGAGCAACCAAAGAAGCCGCGTAATTTCCACCGCACTTTGCTTCTCCAGTGCCACCTTGTGCAGCACGCACATACTCAGTTGAAATCCAAACACTTACAGCTTTGGACGGATCAAAATACGCACCGGCTGGAGTAGCTATTAACATATACAAAGCCTTATTGGACGGGCGAACACCGAGACCAACTTCAGTGGCAAACATAAATGGACGTATATAAAGAGATTCGCCAACTTTGTTTGGTACCCAACCAGCATCTTGCTTTACAAGAGTTTCAACAGTTTCGATAAACAACTCTTCAGGCATTTCAGGTAGTGCTAAACGATTAGCTGACTTTGCAAAACGTCGAGCATTTGCTTCTGGACGAAATAATCCGATACCGCCATCAGGTTGGCGATACGCCTTCATGCCCTCGAATATTTCTTGTCCGTAATGAAAAACAGCTGTTGCAGGATCTAACGAAATTGGTCCGTACGGTTTTAATTCAGGTTCTGACCAGCCTTCTTTTTCGTTCCACTCGCACACAACCATGTGATCTGTGTAGTACTTACCAAAACCGCCTTCAGCAACTAGTGCATCACGAGTTGCTGCGTCCTTAGCCTTTGGATTAAGTGAAATTTTCATGGATTTATAGCGCTGCTACGAGCGCATCTCCTACTTCACTTGTGCTGCGTTTCTTATCTCCGCGGGAAGCAAGATCTGCGGCGACTGCGCGTTCAACATCGCGAGCAGCATCGCTGAGTCCCAAATGATCTAGCATCATTGCAACTGACATAACAGTTGCAGTTGGATCTGCAATATTTTTTCCTGCGATATCCGGAGCCGAACCGTGAACCGGCTCGAACATAGATGGGAATTTGCCAGTTGGATTAATATTTCCAGAAGCTGCCAAACCGATACCGCCGCATATTGCCGCTGCAATATCAGTCAAGATATCTCCAAATAAATTGTCAGTAACAACGACATCAAAGCGTTCTGGATTAGTAACGAAGAACATCGAAGCTGCATCGACGTGTAAATAATCTGTTGTAACTTTTGGGAACTCCTTCGCAACTTCGTTAAATGTACGAGTCCACAATCCGCCAGCTCGTGTAAGAACGTTATTTTTGTGAACCAACGTTAGTTTTTTCCGATCACGAACCATTGCGCGATTAAATGCATCTCGGATTACCCGTTCAGCACCGCGACGAGTATTTAAGCTCTCTTCAGTTGCGATCTCAGCATCAGTTCCTTCTGCAAGAACTCCACCTGCGCCGACATATGGACCTTCCGTGCCTTCACGTACCACTACAAAATCAATTGGTTGTTTCGTGGCTAGCGGAGAAATAACTCCCGGCATTAAACGTGCAGGACGTAAATTAATGTAATGATCAAAAGCAAAACGAAGCTTTAGTAAAAGTCCGCGTTCTAAAACTCCACTAGGAACTGTCGGATCACCTACTGCTCCAAGAAGAATTACATCCGCTTTTGCAATTTTATTCAGGATGGCATCTGGCAAAACTTCTCCAGTTTTATGCCAATATCCCGCTCCTAAATCATAGGAAGTCTTGTTAAAGGTTGCTCCATATTTCTTACCAACTGCATCTAAAACTTTAATGCCTTCTGCAACAACCTCAGGACCAATTCCATCGCCAGCGATGACTGCTAAATTAAAATTTTTTGACATTATTTTTCCTTAACCATTCACAGCATCTGAGACATGTTCACCAGCGAGTGCCTTGCGAACAGAATGTGCGACATCTATTCCGGCACGTTCTTGAGCTTCCTCAGTTGAAGCACCAAGGTGAGGTGTCGCAACAACTTGATCAAGTGAGAATAGAGGTGAGTCTGTGCAAGGTTCAGTTGAGTACACATCAATTCCAGCACCTGCAACGCGGCCTTCGGTGATCGCTTTATACAACGCCGCTTCGTCTAAGACTCCCCCGCGCGCAGCATTAACAATATGAACCGTTGGCTTTACTTTTGAAAGTGCTTGTTCACCAATTAAATTGAGAGTTTCTTTGGTTTTAGGTAGATGAATACTTATGAAATCTGAAGTTTTCAATAATTCATCGAGCTCTACGAGCTTTACTCCTAACGCTGAAACCTTTTCTGCAGTGAGATAAGGATCGTAGGCAACTATGTTCATTCCGAATGCTTTCATTCGGTGCGCGACTAATTGACCGATTTTTCCAAACCCAACAATTCCAAGAGTTTTTTCAAACATTTCTGTACCGCTAAATTTCGAGCGAGACCATTTGCCTGCACGAAGTGATGCATGTGCAGTTGAAATATTTCGCGCACTTGCCAGCATTAGTGCAATTGCAAGTTCGGCCGCGCTCACTATGTTAGAAGTTGGAGCATTGATGACGAGAACCTTTGCAGCAGTTGCTGCAGGGATATCTACGTTATCTAAACCAACACCGGCACGTGCAATAACTTTTAGTCCTGTCGCAGCATTTATAGCTTCTGCATCCATCTTGGTTGCGGAGCGAATAAGTACAGCTTCAACGCCTAATTTCAACGCAGCGAGAAGTTCATCTCGATTTGCTCCGTCGCAATAACGGATGTCGAAATCCGAACCAAGTACCCCAACAGTTGCTGGACTTAGTTCTTCAGCGATGAGTACGACAGGTTTAGCCACGCGCTGCCGTTCCCTCTTTGTAATCATCCTTATTTGAAGCCTTAACCCACGACATCATTTTGCGAAGTTCGCGTCCAACAGCCTCGATTGGGTGTGACTCGCCTTTAGCGCGCAATGCTTTAAATTCTTTAGCGCCATTTTCTTGATCATCTATAAAGCGCTTTGCAAATGCACCACTTTGAATGTCAGCAAGAACAGCCTTCATGTTCTCTTTCACTCGTGGATCAATGACTCGAGGTCCAGAAACATAATCACCAAATTCAGCTGTATCGGAAACAGACCAGCGCTGCTTTGCAATTCCGCCTTCGTACATCAAGTCAACAATTAACTTGAGTTCGTGCAGACATTCGAAATAAGCAACTTCTGGTTGATAACCAGCTTCGACAAGAGTTTCATAACCGTACATCACTAGTTGTGATGCGCCTCCACAGAGAACAGATTGTTCACCGAATAGATCTGTTTCAGTCTCTTCGGTAAATGTTGTAAGGATTCCACCTGCGCGTAATCCGCCAATAGCCTTTGCATATGAAAGCGTCAATGGCCATGCAGAACCTGTTGCATCTTGTTCTACTGCGACGATCACTGGAACACCACGACCAGCTTCGTATTCGCGACGCACAAGGTGACCGGGTCCCTTTGGAGCGACCATTGCAACATCAACAGATGAACTTGGTTTGATGTAACCAAAGCGAATATTGAATCCATGACCGAAGAAAAGCGCATCGCCATCTTTAAGATTAGGCAAAATAGATTCCGTGTATATGTGGCGTTGTAAATGATCTGGCGCCAAAATCATGATGACAGTTGCTTCTTTAACTGCTTCAGCAACGCTTGTGACCTTTAGGCCTTCTGCTTCCGCCTTAGCGCGTGATGGTGAACCATCTTTGAGTCCAACGCGAACATCAACACCACTATCACGCAAATTCAGTGCGTGAGCATGTCCTTGAGATCCGTAGCCAATGATCGCAACTTTGCGTCCTTGGATAATCGAAAGATCTGCATCCTCTTCGTGATACATCGTTGCCACGGTTTTCTCCTTATTTGTTGGTGTTAGTTTTGGTAATCAGGTTGAGTATCGGTTGGTGCTGGTTTTACATTTGTAGGCAAGATTTCCTTGATCGAAATTACGTTGATCAACTTGTCTAATTGTGAAATCACTTGTTCCAGGGCATGGCCTTCGACGTTTACGTCAATTTCCATCTTAGAAATTGTAGGATTCTCTGTAGGGCCAACTTTAAGTGCATCGATGTTGTATGCACGACGTGAAAAGAGCCCGGCAACACGTGCAAGCACGCCTGGTGAGTTCTCAACTAAAACTTCGAGTGTGTGTTTACTCATTAGAGCTCCTGTGAATCCCAGTCGGGCGCCATTTCGCGCGCAATCATGATGTCATCATTTGATGTTCCGGCAGCAACCATTGGCCACACCATCGCATCACGATGAACTCGAAAGTCAACTACTACAGGTTGATCATTTATGGATAGAGCTTTTTCGATTGTCTTATCAACATCTTCTGGGCGATCACAGCTCAATCCAACACAACCCATTGCATCAGCCAACTTCGGAAAATCTGGTACACGCTTTGATTCAAGGTTTGTATTTGAATAACGACCTTCGTAGAACAGTGTCTGCCATTGGCGAACCATTCCGAGGCTTTCGTTATTAATGATTGCAACCTTAATTGGAATGTTATTAAGTGCGCATGTCACTAATTCTTGATTAGTCATTTGGAAGCAACCATCACCATCAATAGACCAAACAGTTGTGTCAGGTGCAGCAACTTTTGCGCCCATCGCGGCAGGAACTGAATAACCCATCGTTCCGAGTCCACCCGAATTAAGCCATGTGCGTGGTTTTTCATACGGAACAAATTGCGCAGCCCACATTTGATGCTGACCAACACCAGCAACATAAATGCTGTCTGGTGCTGAGAGTTTGGCAATTCGTTCGATTACGTACTGAGGAGAAACCGATCCATCTGTAGGTTTGTCATAACCCAATGGATATGTGCTCTTTAAGTTATTTACTTGACGTAGCCACGTAGACAAATCTGGGCGATTTTTTGCTAGCGCGGCTTTAAGTGCAGGAATAAGTGCAATTAATGTGTGCTTCAAATCGCCAATTACTGGAACATCTGCAAAACGATTCTTTCCAATTTCAGCGGGATCTACATCGCAATGAATAACTTTTGCGTTGACAGCAAATGTGGAAAGCTTTCCTGTCACACGATCATCAAATCGTGCGCCCAATGTAATGAGCAAATCAGACTTTTGAAGAGCAGTAACAGCGGCAACAGAGCCGTGCATGCCAGGCATGCCCATATGCAATGGATGGCTATGTGGAAATGTTCCGAGAGCCATTAAAGTCGTTACAACCGGTGCGCCTAATAATTCTGCAATTTCGCGTAACTCTTTGGCAGCATTCGCTTTGATAATTCCGCCACCAACGTAAAAAACTGGTCGATGTGACTGAGTAATAAGTGCAGCAGCATCAGCAATTGATTGTGCATTTGGTGCTACAGCTGGTTGGTAACCCTTGAGCGATACAGAAGTTGGCCAATTAAAAACAGTTTCTTTCTGTAGTGCGTCTTTTGCAATATCAACCAGAACTGGACCCGGGCGACCAGTTGTTGCAATGTGGAAAGCTTCGGCAATGGCACGTGGAATCTCGGCAGGATCAGTAATCAAATAATTGTGTTTTGTAAATGGCATCGTAATGCCACGGATATCAGCTTCTTGGAATGCATCCGTACCGATTGCAGCACTTGGCACTTGTCCAGTAATCGCTACGAGCGGAACAGAATCCATTGCAGCATCAGCAAGTGGTGTAACTAAGTTGGTAGCACCTGGTCCTGAAGTTGCGATGCAAACACCTGCGCGACCAGAAACTTGTGCATATCCAGTTGCAGCATGACCCGCGCCTTGTTCGTGGCGAACCAAGATGTGCCTGATCGATGAATCAAAAATTGGATCGTAAGCAGGAAGAATTGCGCCACCCGGAATGCCGAACATAACGTCGACACCAGCGGCTTCAAGTGATTTGACCAAACTAGTTGCACCATTCATTGATGTGCCATTTTTTGTAAAGTCTTGGCGTGTACTCACTGTTCTCCCTTCCTATCCTTGAATTTTTCCGCTTCGTTAAAGTAAAAAACCCTCAGATCAACTGAGGGTAGCGCGCGATCGTTTTGCTAGATCACGCGCTTTTAAATCACCACCACGAAGCGGCTTGTGTTTGTTGACATGTGCTTATTCTCCAATAGATAGGCTCAAAGCGTCAACCCCAGGTTGAAACATCTCAGAATTTGAGCGAAGTTAGCCGCAGACGGCGCCTTTTGAGGCAGATCCCACAACTTTGCAATATTTAGCTAAGACTCCGCGGGTGTATTTGTGTGGCAATGGCTTCCAACCAGCTTTTCGTTTTTCAAGTTCTGCTGAATCAACCAATAAATCTAATGTGCGATTAACTGTATCAATTCTTATGCGATCGCCATCTTTGATAAATGCAATTGGTCCACCATCTACGGCTTCCGGCGCAACGTGACCAACACACAATCCAGTTGAACCACCAGAGAATCGTCCGTCAGTTAAAAGTAAAACAGACTTACCAAGGCCTGCACCTTTTATCGCGCCTGTGACCATAAGCATCTCGCGCATTCCCGGTCCACCTTTAGGACCTTCGTAGCGAATTACAACTACTTCACCAGCTTTAATTGTTCCATCTTCAACTGCATCCATTGCTGCCTGCTCGCGATCAAAAACACGTGCTGGTCCTTCAAAGGTTTCGATACCAATTCCAGCTGTTTTGCATACTGCTCCTTCAGGAGCAAGTGAACCGCCAAGAATTGTGATTCCAACATCCTTAGACAATGGGCTATTGGCAGAATGAACAACTACGCCATCAGGAAACGGCGGATTGATGTCGGCTAAGTTTTCAGCCATAGTTTTTCCAGTAACCGTCAAAGTATCACCATGAAGATAACCAGCATCTAGCAAAATCTTCAGTACAACTGGAATTCCACCAACTCGATCGAGATCTGTCATAACAAATTTACCAAAAGGTTTTAGGTCGCCCAGTAAAGGAACTTTTGATCCGATACGATGAAAATCATCGAGGGTTAAGTCCACTTCGGCTTCGTTTGCAATAGCCAATAAATGAAGAACCGCATTCGTTGAACCACCAAGTGCCATCAAGATTGTGATTGCATTCTCAAAGGCTTTTTTACTCAAAATTTGCCGAGTAGTAATTCCTAAACGGATTAAATTTACTACCGCTTCACCTGATTTAACCGCGTAAGTATCTCTACGGCGATCAACTGCAGGAGGTGCTGAAGATCCAGGCAAGGACAGACCCAGCGCTTCGCCGATTGCTGCCATCGTGTTTGCGGTATACATACCGCCACACGCACCTTCACCAGGGCATATTGCACGTTCAATCTGATCAACTCGATCTTTTGTAATCAATCCACGCGCACATGCTCCAACTGCTTCGAAAGCATCAATGATTGTTACATCTTTGCCATCGACTTGCCCCGGCAATGTGGAACCTGCATAAACAAAAACACTTGCAACATCTAAACGCGCGGCTGCCATCATCATTCCGGGAAGAGATTTATCGCACCCTGCAAAGGTGACCATTCCATCAAATCTTTCTGCATTCATCACGGTCTCAACTGAATCGGCAATTACTTCGCGAGAAACAAGCGAGAAATGCATTCCTTCATGGCCCATAGAAATTCCATCAGAAACCGAAATAGTTCCAAATTGCATTGGAAAGCCACCGGCCGCAAATACTCCTTCTTTCGAAGCTTTTGCTAAACGATCAAGAGACATATTGCATGGAGTGATTTCATTCCACGAGGAAGCAATACCAATTTGCGGTTTGACCCAATCTTCATCATCCATACCAACTGCGCGCAACATTCCACGTGCTGGTGCTCGCTCGAGTCCATCAGTAACGACATGTGACCGTGGCTTCATGTTGGGCATGAGAGAATCTTATCCTCAAACTAACAATAAAATTAATCTGAATTGGAGCTTTTGCGTGACCAACCCAAACTACCCAGCCGGCCAGGCACCAGATCGCTGGCGCACACTTCTCGTTATCGCTATTGCTCAATTAATGGTTGTACTAGATAGCTCAATCGTAAACATTGCTATCCCAAGTGCAAAAGCTGACCTTGGAATAACCGATGCAAATCAACAGTGGGTTATTACAGCCTACACACTCGCTTTCGGTTCTCTCTTGCTTTTAGGCGGACGAATCGCAGACTTCGTCGGACGTAAGAAAATTTTTATTATCGGTCTTCTTGGTTTCGCAGGCGCATCTGCACTCGGTGGCATTGCACATAATCAAGAACTGTTATTCGCTTCTCGCGCATTGCAAGGTGTCTTCGGTGCATTACTTGCACCTGCTGCGCTTTCGATTGTTAGCGTTACATTTACTGATCCAAAAGAACGTGCACGTGCATTTGGTGTGTACGGCGCAATTTCAGGTGGTGGTGCTGCTATCGGATTAATTCTGGGTGGAGCGCTTACTGAATACTTCTCATGGCGCTGGTGTCTTGGCGTCAACACTCCAATCGCAATTGCCGCTGCGCTACTTGCTCTTAAGTATGTTCACGAATCAAAAGCAGGCGGAGATCACAGTTATGACTTGCCAGGTGTGTTTACTGCATCAGCTGGTTTGTTTGCACTCGTTTATGGATTTAATGAAGCAGCTCGCAAAGGTTGGTCAGATTCAATGACTCTTACATTCCTAGGCGTCGCTGTGG
>RGSB01000071.1 GCA_010032875.1 Actinomycetota bacterium
CTCACCCTTAAGGGTGAGATTTAAATTTGAGAGCAAGTCGAGAGGGGTGAGAAATCAAGTTTAAAAGATGAAAACTAATCAAAAACTAACTGCAACTATAATCGCAGCTCTATTCTTAACATTGATTGCACCTATCTCATCGCAACAATTTACCCAAACTGCCGAAGCAAGAAGTGGCAAAGTAACAATCTGTCATCGAACTAAAAGCATCACCAATCCATACCGGAGAATTACTGTTTCAAATAGTGCTGTTAACAGTGGGCACAAAAATCACACTGGCGGCCTTTGGACGAGCTCAACTACTCAAGGGAGTACTTGGGGGGACATAATTCCTGATGCAACTGCAGGTGGCAGTAATACTTATGACCTTAACTTCACAACAGATGGACAAAATATTTTTAAAGGCTTAACTATTAATGCACGAAGCGGAAAAGCAGTTTGTCGGATAATGAGTTTAAAAGAGTACGTTGATAGCGAGCGTGCTACTGGCCAAAGTGATGCCGACATTGTCGCTGAATTACAAGATTCTAAAGCTGATGAGGATCTTTTATTATTACAAACATTAGGATTAACATTTACTACCCTTACCACCTCAAATTTAGGGACTGCAACTACTGCATCCCAGGCGGTGGTAGTAACAACCTCAGCACCTACTTCCGTCACTACTACCTCAGCAACTTTAAATGGCACAATCAAAACTGATACCACGACAGTTACTTGTCACTTTGAATATGACACAAATATCGGATTTGAAAATGGAGTTCTCAATCCGAGCACAGCAACATCAGTGCCCACAAATACCACCACTTCGCGCTCTGTTTCCCTTACATCACTTATCGCAGCTACAAAATACTATTATCGACATGTCTGCCACGATAGCGGTGGTGGAGATCTTTATGGCGAAACTTTTTCATTTACAACAGGAGTAACTTATTCACTAACTTATGATTCAAATACCGCAACCAGCGGTTCAGTTCCTAGTGACATGAGTGCATATGCGAGTTCTGAATCTGCATATGTTCAAGGAAATGCTGGCTCTTTGGTTAAAACTGGATACACCTTTGCCGGTTGGAGTTTATCAACTGATGGCAGTGGCACGGTTTACTCCCCAAGTAATACCACCACGATTGCTATGAGTAGTAATCGGATCTTGTATGCAAAATGGAGTGCAAATTCATTTTTGGTTTCTTTTGACTCAAATACAGCAACCAGTGGATCAATTTCCTCTCAAACTTATACAGCAGGAACTGCCCAAGCATTAACCACAAATAGCTTTACTAAGACCGGTTACACATTCTCTGGCTGGGCCACAACTTCAAGTGGTGCAGTTGTTTATTCTAATTCACAATCAGTAACGCTTTATGAAACTACCACGGTGTATGCAAAATGGAATGCCAACTCATTTCCAGTTATATTCGATTCAAACACGGCAACTAGCGGTAGCATGTCGAATCAGACTTATACCTCTGGCACTGCCCAAGCATTAACTGCAAATGGTTTTGCCAAATCAGGATCATCTTTTGCTGGATGGGCAACCTCTGCAAATGGTTCAGTGGTATATACAAATTCACAATCAATATCTTTAACAGAAACTACAACTGTATATGCAAAATGGACTGCAGATGGTTCAAAAACTGTAACATTTAACTCAAATTACGATACCGCTACCACTACAACCCAATCTGCTACAACAGCCACAAATTTAACTCCAAACTCATTTACTCGTACCGGTTATACCTTTGGTGGCTGGGCCAACTCAACGGCAAATGCAACTAATGGAGTTGTTGCATATGCAAATAATGCTTCCTACCTATTTACTACAGATATAACTTTGTATGCAATTTGGACCATAAATACCCACACAATTACCTTAACCCCAACAACTGCAAATGGTTCAGTCTCCTCATCACCTGCCGGCATCTCAGGTTGTACAACCATAAATGTTGCCTGTGTTGGCACTTATGATTACGGAACATCAGTAACTTTAACTGCAACCCCGTCATCTGGTTACAAAGTTAGCTCCTGGACCGGTGACTGCTCTGGCAGCACAACTACTTGTTCTCTAAATATGACAGCCAACAAGACAGTTGGTATTTCATATGTTATTACTTACACAGTAACTCTTGGCACACTTACTAATGCTGGTACTGGCACTATATTGATTGATACCTCACCAGCAACAGCAGCATCAACAATCACCTTAACAATTCAAGCAGAGGCTGGTAAGCAGTTAAAGGCTGGAACGTTAGAGGCGAAAGATTCAAGTAACGCCTCTCAAACTTTAAGTGGTACAGGTCCTTATACATTTACTATGCCAACCTCAAATGTTACAGTCACCGCAGAGTTTGAAGCAGTAGCCGCAGGTACGTACACAATCACAATTAATTCAGCAACCGGTGGAAGTGGATCATCATCTGCTGCAACGGTAAGTAGTGGTGGGTCGGTAACGTTAACGGCAACCGCTTCAAGTGGTTACACATTTTCAGGTTGGAGTTGCACAGGTGGTGGAACTTTATCTAGCACAACTGCAAATCCTGCAACCTTGTCGAACATAACCTCAAATGCCACCTGTACTCCAAGTTTTACGCAAAACGCCCCAAGTAATAACAACTCTGGTGGTGGCGGGGGTGGATTTGTAGCACCTAGATCTCAAAATAAGATTGTGGTATCTCGTATTACAAATACACAGAGCCCATTAGTAGGTGGTGGTACTCGTCCTGTTGTAACTGGAACCAGCACAACACTTACCCCTGGAAACTCTGCCAACAAAACCACTGTTATTGCTCCAACCGCATCAACTGCAACCTCAAATAAAGGCGGGGTAATTGCTGTAGTTACTAATAATTCTCCTATTGCAGTTACAGCAACCACGCCAGGACAGGCAGAAATTACCGCCACAAATACCACAGCTTCAACTGCGTTAGAAAAACGCGACAATGTGCCAGCATCTGTAAATATAGAAAGATCTGCTGAAAAGGGAATTCAAGTTTCAACTACCAATGGTTGGACTGGTCGAGTAGCGGTTGCAGTTATTAATGGTGAGTCAGACTCTGATGTAGAGACATTTGTTGAGGTAGTAATTGCACCAACACCTGTTACCACACCACAAATTGCTCAAGTTGAAGCCCCACCAATTCAAAAGCCAGAGGAGAAGCCAAAACCAGGAATTACAATCTCTTGGAATCCATCTCTATCTGAGGTAGTTGGCTATGTAGTTAAGGTCAACTCAGAAACAGTGTGTTTTGCAATGACAACAAGTTGTGAGATCACTCAATTAATTGGTCCAAAGTCAAAGGTTGAAGTCTTGGCGCAAGGTAATGACAACACATTCTCTAGCCCTGTCCCACTTCCTGCCTTTAAGCCTGCCAGACCAATTCCAGCATTGGTAGTTAACTTTGCAGTTGCCTCAGCTGTTCTTTCACCTAAATTTAAGACCGATCTTAGAAATCTAGCTAAGGTAATGGTTAAAGAGGGCTTTACTAAGGTTGATATCACTGGTCATACCGATTCAACTGGACAGCAAGTTAGCTATGACAATCAAAAGCTATCTGATGCTAGAGCTAAGGCAACTCTTACATATCTAAAGCGATTTGTGCCAAAACTTCAATCTGTTACTGGTGCATACGCCTTCGAGAGACGTATTACTGATGAGCGTACACCAGATGAGTTATATACAAATCGAAGAGCTGAGGTTGCAGTCTCTTAAAAACTGATCAATTTTGATCAGGTTGCCTGCTACCACTACTTCTCCTACTCTTACCTCATCTTTTTTCTACCCTTGCATTAATTTTTATAATCAATAACTTTCGTAGCGGCCCAATTTGCGGTGAGGGGTAGTTGATTTAAAGTTTAATTAATGAAAAAACCCTAAGGTAGGTGGAAGGGGTCCCTACCTTAGGGTTTTAATGATTACCCCCCTAGG
>RGSB01000072.1 GCA_010032875.1 Actinomycetota bacterium
TGCAGATATCAAACGACAACTCAACAAACCATTTGTCCAAACCCATGATTCATGGAATGCAACAATAGGTAAAATGGAACTAACACAAACCACATACTCTAATCCAGTATTTGCATTTCATAATATATATAATCATATTCAGGACGGTGTATCCGACGAGGAATACATCAAACAACCTGAACACGGACAACCATTAGAGGAAGCCCTTATGTTCAAGGGTAACTGCTGGTATGACTGGAATGTTCGTAACTGGGGAACCAAATGGGATGTTGCAGTTCATGATAACGATAAGTATCCTGATACTGAGTTACATGAGGAGAGCACAACTGTTTTAGGCTATAAGTTTAATACTGCTTGGTCTCCACCTATTGAGGCTATAACTAAATTATCAGAACAATATCCTAGCCTAGAGATGAATCTATCTTATGAGGAAGAAACAGGTTGGGGTGGCTCTGTTAATTTTAACAACGGTATTGCTACAGAGGAAGAATCATATGAGAATAAGTGTAGAGATTGTGATTCTATAAATACCCTCGAATATTGTGAGGAAGGTTGTGGTGAGATTTGTGATTCATGTCACTATATGGGCGAGGCAGACCTTGACTGTGTTGCAGAGTGCGATACTCACAAGATATACTTGGACAACGTTCCTGACTATAGAAAGGTAGAAGCATAATGGAATCAGAATATATTAATAGAAAGACCAAGTTAATTGAATATACTAAGTTACATTTGATTAGTATTGACCAAGATTCAGAATCAATTAGTGAGCAAATGGAATCACTTGACCCTGCCTCAAAAGATTATTCAGAGTTAGACTTTGAGTATAACTGGCTGCAGGGACAGCGTATTGCCACAGCACACCTGCTGTCAGTAATAGAGGAGATGTTGTAATGGAAATAGCACCAACAACACTAGAGCCATACCTGCAGCGACAGGTGGACCATGGTATTAGTGGTATTGATATTATGCACGGGCATTTAAAAGTTTTAATGCTTGAAGCAGAACAAGAACTCATTCGTGCACAAGAGGTAGAGAATGAGACTGAAGAAGCAATGGATTCTATGGAGCGTAAGTATTGGGAAGGCCAAGTCGACGCTCTAACACATTTATACAGTTTGACATATGATTTGTCATTTGCTATCATGGCAAGGGAGGCTAACGATGAAGTTTGATGACCTAGAACTAAAACACGTGGGTGGATTTTCTGTCGACAGTGGGCAGGTAATGATTGGTGACCCATGCTATCTTGATGAATGGCAAGACTGGAATAGAGATAAAGAGCCGTTTGAGAACCATGTTAATAAGGCTGGAGAATACGGCTACCTTGGTGCCTGTGGTATCACATTAAAAGATAACTTTGGCATGATTGGGACTGGCAGGGCTGTTGTATCTACAACTGGCTATGGTGACGGATATTATTCTGTATTCGCAGAAATGGATGAGAATGGCAGAGTTGCTAAACTCATTATTGATTTTGAGAATGAGATAGAGGCAGATGATGAATGAATGGATCCAATTGACATTACCTCTTGAATTCGATACAATTAACGCAAACCAACTAGAAAGGAAACATAATGGGAGCACGAACTAATTTCACATTTGTAACACCGACGGGAGATTTAACACTGTACAGCCATTGGGGTGGGGACAGTAAATTTCCAGATTTGGCTGCAGCACTGAATGCAGCAATGCCACGTATTGAAATGGGAGACATTCCATATGCACTACGTATCACTGTGAGTCAATTGGTAGGACCGTCCTGGAATGAAGAAACAGGGTTTGGCCTACATGTAGGAAGGGAGGGTGGCGAGGAGTCCTATGAACCAGTCACCGTCGACTTCACTAACAATACTGTTATACACCATGGGTCATCTCACCCAATACAATCATTCATTGATTACAATCTGCCAGCAATGGTTTAAATGAGGGGCCTGCGTGGTGAACAGGCCATAATGTGAGGATGAGGGGTCACCTCACAATAGGGGTTGAGAGCAGGTAGGGTAGGACTTGCTCTCCCCCACTTTTTTTGATAGAATAGGAGCGACTATGTATAGAATCAACCGAAGAGTAGGTATGACTTCTGAGGAGAGGGCTGCCCGAAAGATAGGTGTTATTCTCTCTGACTTTGGTCTTGATTTAGAAGCAGTAGGCTATCATCTTGCTCACTCTAATCCCTATGTTGTTTATAGCAGGGCTATTGAGGTTTTGGATTCGGCAAGGTATAATAAAGATGTAGCAGAATACTACCAACAAGGGGGATACTATGACGACAGACTTTTCTAAGAAAATAGAAATCTTAGGAGATTTCTATACGCAGTTTCGTGATAATGAAAAAATGAAAGAGTTTATAGAGTTCAATGATGTAGGTTTGCCATTGGCTTACCTAACTGCTGAGGGCTTGTGTGAAATTACTGAGGACGGCAAGAAGTATGTCGCAGAAACTTGGGATTTATTTCTTGGGATAATCGGAATAAAAGATACGGGGTTTGAACACATCACAGAAATCTGGGCAGCAGGAGAAGATACTCCGTAATCGCCTGCGGCCCCGTTTCAGAACTTGCCGCTAAATACTATCAAACCAGACAATCCAGGCATCCCAAACCAGATATTACGATAGAGGTATTACGATCCCAAACCAGGTATCCCCAAACCTGAATGTCTCTTATCTCTTATACTAGCGGTATTACGATCTTCTTTAAATTCCCCGCCCATTTTCAGACATTACGAACGGCCAAACCGTAGCCCCCGCTGAACGAGACATTACGAACGATCAAACCGTAGCCCCGCCAGAAAGTTTGCAGTATACCAAACCTTGTATCTTTTGTCAAGTACTCCCAAACCATAAAAAATTGAGACCAGGCCAGAAAGGTAACCTGATCTCAATGTACTTATAAGTATACAGGACATTACGATCTTTGTCAAATACCCCGCCGCAGGCGGCGGCCCCGCAGGGGCGGGTATAGAAAAGTATCCCTAATCCCCCATATATAAGACATTACGAACCCCATTTATTTTTTCCCAGATTTCTGGATATTTTGGTTTGGTATTGTAACATTTTGTTATATTATTATAACGTTTTGTTATGTTTTTCTACATTTTTTGGGCGGTATTTAGGGCTTGACAAACCAGGATATCTAGTGTATGATACGCCCATATCGGGGATATCGGGATAGAAGGTTTGGGGTTTGGCATTACGAAGCCCCCTATGAAAAGTGCTCCATTCCCCACTTCCCTCCACTTTCCTCCACGAATGGAATATCATTTTTATTTTAGTAAGAACTTTTTATGCTATAATTGTTAAGCAGGGTAACCTGCAACCACAAAACCGCATATGGGGATCTGATAAATTTGCTCCACCCCATCCACAGAAATTGGAAGCAGTCTCCTGAGTATGAGAAAAACTGCTCATTAAAATTAGGAGAACTATGCGATACTGTGATGATGACAAACACACATTTACTAAAATGGTTTTACCAAACCAAACCATGTATGTCTGTAAAACCTGTGCCTATGTAATGGGATATGTCCATGCCTAGCCAAAACACGCAATGGTATAAAGATGTACGCCTAGTCCAATTACTGGACGATATGCGACAGAAAAACCTAGCGTTTATGGCTAAGTGCTATTTCTGTGATCAAAAATCCGAGGGTATAAAAGCAATTGGCTATCAACTCTTTCCCGTATGCCCAAACCATGATCCTCTTAATGGCGATATCAACGCTATGCTTGAATCCCAAACCTCATTTGAGGAATAACATGCTTAAACATATATGGTGGTTTATTCCTTTACTTACTTTAATAGTGGTCTTTATTTGACTCCCCGCCCGAAATGGGGTATACTGGTTTGATGGCTGAATACTATATT
>RGSB01000073.1 GCA_010032875.1 Actinomycetota bacterium
TGTTGATGGTTTACCTGGCGTAGATGGATTACCAGGTCGCGATGGAACAAATGGTGTTGATGGTTTACCTGGCGTAGATGGATTACCAGGTCGCGATGGTGTTGACGGTTTACCGGGTGTAAATGGAAATGATGGTCGCGATGGTGTTGACGGTTTACCTGGCGTAGATGGATTACCAGGTCGCGATGGCGTAGATGGATTACCAGGTCGCGATGGTGTTGATGGTTTACCTGGTGTAAATGGAAATGATGGAACACCTGGTCGAGATGGTGTAGATGGTGTAGATGGTAAAGATGGAACCAATGGAACAAATGGTGTTGATGGTTTACCTGGTTTACAAGGTCCACAAGGTGAACGCGGATTACAAGGTGAACGTGGTTTGCAAGGTGAGCAAGGTCCTGCCGGAAGAGATGGAACCGCTTCACTTACTTCAGACACTTTGATTAACAGTGGTCAATGTGCGAACAATCAAAAAGTTACATCACTTTATGTCAGTGGTGGAAAACTCGGAGTTATCTGTTCCAAAGACAGTGGACCAGCGGATGGAAATCCCAATCCAAATAATCCGGGTAATGGTGGCGGTGTAGATGACGGATCTAACTCAAATCCATCTGTAATTAAAAAGACAACAACGACAACAACCACGACTACTACAACAACAGTTTCATCATTTACTTCTGCAATGGCTGGTCCAACAGTTGCGTCAGCTGCACCTGCGGCGGCAAGTGCTCCCGAAGCTGGTTCGACTCCAGTTGCAACACCTTCTCCATCTAATGGAAACTCCGGAAGCAACAATGGAAATAACGGTAACGCGAATGGAAATAGCAACCGAAGTGTTGCAGCACCACAAATTATTGTTACAGCAGAGGCAACAGATGCTGGTGCATCTGTTGCCGGATTAGAAGGTCCAATATCTGCAAGTGGTGAAACAACTTCTCCAGAAGTAATTGCAGAGACTGCGCCAGTTAATCCATTGATGACTCCAGAGCCAACACCTGCTGCATCTGCACCGTCATCTCCTGCGCCAGCTGCATCAGAACCAGGGATGTTAGTTTCTGCACCTACAACTGCAGTTGTTTCAATTAAAACTGTTGTGACACAAACATTTGAAGCATCAACTGCTGGTGCTGCAGGTCCTGTAAATCTTGATGGCGTTGCTGCCGCTCCAGAAGAGAGTGCACCAGCATCAGCCGCACCAGCCGCACCAGCCGCAGGCACAACACCTGCAATTGAAACTCCTGCAGCGCAAAGTGAAGGTGAACCAGTAAGTGGTGTTGTGGGTGCAACAACAGAACCAGGTGTCATCGAAGAATTAAATACACCAGAACCAATCGCAGCATTCGCAGCTCCTATTCTCATGGCAGCTGCTGGTAGTGACAACAGTTGTTACAACAGTTGTTGAAGAAAGCGTTGCAGGATTAATTGGACCACAAGGTGCACAAGGACCAACTGGACCACAAGGTCCTGCAGGTGCTGCAGGTAAGTCTGCATATGAAATTGCAGTTGATCACGGATATTCAGGGACAGAAACACAGTGGATTGCAGCGTTAACTCCAGCAAATATTTCTGGTGTTGGACAACAAGGTGCACAAGGAGTTCAAGGACCTGCTGGTTCTGCAGGTAAATCTGCTTACGACATTGCAGTTGAAAATGGATTTAGAGGCACAGCAACACAATGGTTAGCAACACTTGTTGGACAAGCTGGTGCTGCTGGCGCAAAGGGCGATAAGGGTGACACTGGTGCTGCAGGTAAATCTGCTTACGAAATTGCGGTTGCAAATGGATTCAACGGATCAGAAACTGCTTGGTTAAATTCATTAACAGCAGGAACTAATGGCACCAACGGAACAAACGGAAACAACGGCGCTAAGGGAGATAAGGGAGATAAGGGTGACACTGGTGCACAAGGAATTCAAGGATTACAAGGTATTCAAGGTCCACAAGGCTTACCTGGTGTTAAGGGTGACACTGGCGCTACTGGTCCACAAGGTATTCAAGGATTACCTGGTGCAAAAGGTGACACTGGTGCAACTGGACCACAAGGTATTCAAGGTTTAACAGGTGCAACTGGTGCATCTGCATTTGAAAGTGCACGAGCACGTGGTTACAACGGATCAGAAGCTAACTGGCTTGCATCGTTAGTTGGACCTGCAGGACCAACAGGTGCAACGGGATCACAAGGTTTACAAGGTGCAAAGGGTGACACTGGTGCACAAGGTATTCAAGGTTTACCTGGTGTTAAAGGTGACACCGGTGCAACTGGTGCACAAGGACCACAAGGTATTCAAGGATTACCTGGTGCAACTGGAGCAACAGGTCCTGCAGGTGCAACAGGTCCACAAGGATTACAAGGTGCAAAAGGTGACACAGGCGCAACTGGTGCCGCTGGCGCATCAGCATTTGAAATTGCTAAAGCACGTGGTTACAACGGATCAGAAGCTAACTGGTTGGCATCGTTAGTTGGTGCGCAAGGTGCAACCGGTGCAACAGGTGCGCAAGGTGCAACAGGTCCACAAGGATTAAAGGGTGACACCGGTGCAACGGGTGCTACGGGTGCAACTGGACCACAAGGTATTCAAGGTCTAACTGGTCCAACAGGTGCACAAGGTTTACAAGGACCAACAGGTGCAGATGGTAAGTCCGCTTTTGAGAGCGCCAAAGCGCGTGGGTTTACAGGTTCAGAAGCACAATGGCTTGCATCATTAGTTGGTGCAACTGGTCCAACAGGTGCAACTGGTCCAACAGGTGCAACTGGTCCAACAGGTGCAACTGGTCCAACAGGTGCAACAGGTCCTGCCGGCCCGACAGGTCCACAAGGACTTAAGGGAGATACAGGAGATACAGGTCCACAAGGTTTACCTGGAATCGGTGTCAGAGCAGGTACATATTCATGTGCAGCAGGTTCTTACGTTGGATCAATTACTTTCAGCGCAACCGGTGGCGCACCAACAGTCACATGTTTCACAGTTAAGAACGGTGCTTCATCTACACCGGTGTACACACCATGATTAATTTTTTCCTAAAAGTTACTTCACCAAACTACTGAAAGGCAAGACAATGACAGAAAAGCGAAGCAAGAAAGATAGTAAGTCGGCAAGTGCACGCCTTGGCTTGCCAACAACATTTACCTCGATGGTAAATGAAAATAGTTCATCTCGTGAAGATAACTTGCGTGAAAGCTATTTCAAATCCGAGACCGATGGAAGCGTTTCGGCACTTAAAGAACGCATCCGCATGGTCAGCGAACTTGGAATATTCCAAACGCGCCGTGGTGTTGCACTCGTAACAGCTGCCGTAACTTTGGTTTTAACACTGAGCTTCTCATCACTTTTTGCAACAAATCCGCTGGACACCACAACTCTTGCTGCACGTATCTCTGGTGGAGTTGCTCTTTCCGAAGGCGATCTCAAAGATGTTGTAGCAAAACTTGGGGAAACTGTTTATTGGGCTGGTCCAATGCGTGGAGCTAAGTACACAATCAACGCTCAAAATGTTGGTGCAATCTACGTTCGTTATCTACCAAACGGAAAAGGTATTTCAGATACCGCACCTAAATACCGAGTGATTGCAACATACAAGGAAACCAATGGTTACGACGCAACGTTGGCAGCAGGTAACCAACCAAATGGAGTTTCATTCTCAAAAGCTGATGGTGATGGTGTTGTGTATTACAACAAGAACACTCCAACGAATGTGTATGTCGCCTATAAAGCACTTCCATTCCAAATCGAAGTATTTGATCCGTCTGCCGAAACTGCATTGTCTATGGCAAATGATTCAAACAAGATCTTGGCAATTAAGTAGCGATTAATGGCCCGTATTCCCAAACTCGAAAAAAACCGCATACTTGCTGACCTC
>RGSB01000074.1 GCA_010032875.1 Actinomycetota bacterium
TCCAGTTTAAAAGGAGCAGCCGTTCTGAGCGGTCCCGATGATCTCAGAACTCAGATAAAGGTCCGGGCCATAAAGGCTTTAGAACTCTATTCCTAGGCTAGGCAGTTTCGCCTTGATTAAGATAAAGTTTCCTTCAGCATCTACCGTGTAGAAAGAGAGAAATCATGTTTTTGCGCGAACCTAGCCACATTCTTATCCTCTTGCTCGTTGTATTAGTTCTGTTCGGCGCAAAGCGTTTACCTGACTCAGCTCGCTCACTGGGAAAAAGCATGCGAATTTTTAAAAGCGAACTAAAAGAAATGAAGCAGGACGATAAGAAATCGGATAACGACGAGTCATCTGAAAAGTAACAATATGTCGACCTCTTCAGGTGGTCGCATGCCTTTGCTCGACCATCTTCGCGAGTTACGTAAAAGGATTATGCGTTCTGCGTTTGCCATTCTCATATTTTCGGTGGTTGGTTGGTATTTTTATAACGACATAATTATTGAACTATCCAAGCCTGTTTGTGATCTCCGTGCTGCTCAACTATCTGGAAATGAATATTGCGGGTCTTTATACATAAGCGGTGTACTGGGGCCACTGAACCTTCAAATTAAGGTGGCACTTCTTACGGGCGTCATATCTGCTGCGCCAATCTGGCTCTATCAGTTGTGGGCTTTCATAGCGCCAGGGTTGCACAAGAGAGAGAAGCGGAATTCAGTTTTTTTCATCATGGCTGCAACCCCTTTCTTCGCTGCAGGTTCTTATCTTGGTTATGCAATTTTGCCTGCTGCCGTAAAGGTTCTTTTTGGTTTCACCCCTGATGCTTTAAACAATCTTGTAAAATTTGATGACTATCTGGATTTTGTTCTCAGAATTATTCTTCTCTTTGGTTTGGCTTTTGAGCTACCTGTTTTTTTGATCAGTTTAAACTTAATCGGTTTTTTGCGAGGTCATACAATCTTGAAACCTTGGCGAATTTGGGTGTTTTCGATTGTGCTTTTTACTGCGGCGTTCACACCAACGGCCGATCCTTTGACAATGGGATTCCTAGCAGTCCCTCTCATCGCTCTATACTTTGCATCCGGGGTATTTGCTCTTCTCAATGATAAGCGTAGAGACAAAAAATTGAATGAGGATGTCTAGAATGACTTGGGCAATAGTTATAAATCCAACGTCTGGACAAGGCAAAGGAGCCGAAGTTGGCAGGGCCGTGGTTGGTTACTTTGGGAAACACGATCTTAAGTATCAAATAATTACCGGAAAATCTGCTGAGAACGTGAGCAGAGATCTAAGAAGCTTTCTGCATGCAAATCAAGAATGTGAAGGAGTTTTATGTGTTGGAGGAGATGGTTTAGCGCATCTCGTCCTTCAAGCTGTTGTTCCACTTCGCATTCCTTTTGCAGTGATCCCTGCCGGCACGGGTAATGATTTTGTTAGAGCACTTAAATGGCCTCTGGATGATTTAGAAAATTTATTAAATATCGTTACCACACAAAAACCTACCCCGATTGATATAGGTTTGGTCGACGGAGAATGGTTCGGTGCCGTTCTATCTTCAGGATTTGATTCTGTGGTCAACGAGAAAGCAAATTCGTTGAAATGGCCTAAAGGACCATCTAAGTACAACTTGGCGATTGCGTTGGAACTACCTCGTTTTAAACCTTCACACTTTGAAATCAATCTAGATGACCGCACGCTCAGCACAGAGGCAATGCTTATAGCTGTTGGAAATGGATCTAGCTATGGAGGGGGAATGCGCGTTTGCCCTAACGCTTCTTTAACAGATGGCCTCTTCGATGTGATGGTTTTAGCGCCTATATCTAAAGCTGAGTTCATTAAAGTCTTTCCTAAAGTTTATTCAGGGGATCATGTGCATCATCCTGAAGTAAGTATTTACCGTTCAAAGAAGGTGAAGATCAACTCATCGGCCATAGCCTATGCAGATGGTGAAAGAGTCGGGGCACTTCCCATTAGCGCCGAATGCGTACCTGGGGCAGGGCTTACGTGGAGAAATTAGTCACCCCTGCAGAAAAATTTGCTGCCGCTAAAAAACGTTTGAACCATCCAGTAACCAAAGAATTTGTTGATTCATTTGATTTTGCATTCGATGATTTTCAAGTAGCCGCATGTAACAGTGTCGAAGATGGTCATGGAGTACTTGTTGCTGCACCAACTGGCGCAGGCAAAACAGTCGTAGGTGAATTTGCCGCATATCTATCGTTGCGACAAGGTAAAAAATGCTTCTATACGACTCCTATAAAGGCATTATCGAATCAGAAATATCAAGAGTTTGTAGCAAAATTTGGTGCCGAGAACGTAGGTCTTCTCACAGGTGATACAAATATAAATGGCGAAGCACCAATTTTAGTCATGACTACTGAAGTGCTTCGCAATATGTTGTATCAGGGATCAAACACCCTTGTAAATCTAGGTTCAGTGGTTATGGATGAGGTTCATTATCTAGCCGATAAGTTTAGGGGAGCGGTCTGGGAAGAAGTATTGATTCATCTGATGGAAAGCGTTCAAGTTGTTTCCTTGTCCGCAACGGTTTCAAATGCAGAAGAGTTTGGTGAATGGCTAGGGCAAATTCGAGGAAC
The DNA here is from genome assembly GCA_010032875.1 of Actinomycetota bacterium. GTDB lineage: Bacteria > Actinomycetota > Actinomycetes > Nanopelagicales > Nanopelagicaceae > Planktophila. The sequence goes on from RGSB01000074.1 coordinate 2,583, forward strand.
CATTGATGTGATTGTTAGTGAGGTCAGGCCAATACCTCTCTATCAGCACGTGCTTATTGGAAATAAATTGATTGATCTTTTTACAAAACCCGGACAGATAAATTCTGAGATTTTGAAACTGGAGAGCGAAGCCTTACGAAAAGTAAGGCATCGAGGCTCTCGTTCTTCTCGTTGGATAGATGATTCAAACAAGCTTTCACGCGCTGAAATAATTGAAAAACTTGATCGTATGGCACTGTTGCCAGCGATTACGTTTATATTTTCACGAATAGGCTGTGATGCCGCTGTCAAACAATGTCTACAAGCTGGAATTCGATTAACTAATGCTGATGAACGCAAAGAAATTTTGGAGACAGCTGGCTTGTACACTCAAAATCTTGCAGCAGAAGACTTGGAAATTCTTGGTCATGCAGAGTGGTTAGCCGCATTGGAGCGCGGCATAGCGGCGCATCACGCTGGACTTTTGCCTAGTTTTAAATCTGCAGTGGAAGATTTGTTTCAAAGGGGACTCGTTAAAGCTGTGTTCGCAACAGAAACTCTTGCTTTAGGCATAAATATGCCCGCTAAAACAGTAGTTTTGGAAAAACTTGTTAAATACAACGGTGAAGCACACGTGCCGATTACACCAGGAGAATTCACACAGCTAACTGGAAGAGCTGGAAGACGTGGCATTGATATTGAAGGAAATGCCGTTATTCAATGGTCTCCAAGTATTGATACAGCAACTGCTGCCGGACTTGCTTCAACTCGTACGTATCCACTTCGATCATCATTTTCCCCAACATATAACATGGCGGTTAATCTAATTTCTAGATTTGGACGAGAACGTGCACGTGGCTCTTTAGAGTCTTCATTCGCTCAGTTTCAAGCAGACAGAGCCGTAATAGGATTAGTAAAGCAACAAAAACGAAATCAAAAAGCAATCGATGAGTTATTGGATCAAGCCAACTGTCATCTCGGCAATTTTGCGGATTACGCCAGATTTAGGCGTGAGATAAAGGATCTTGAATCACTTCTCAGCAAACGAGGTGGAAAAAGAACTTTTGACAATAGACAGCGAGCTCACATGGAGTCCGAAATTGATGAGCTACGACGAGCCATGAAAAATCACGAATGCCATTCTTGCAACGATCGGGAATCTCATGCTCGATTTGCAGAGCGCTCTGATCGATTGATTCGTGAAAATGAAGGTTTGAACA
>RGSB01000075.1 GCA_010032875.1 Actinomycetota bacterium
CTGGAACGCGAACTGTGAGGTCGCCTTGTGCAACCTTTAGAACGAGGTAGGTCTTCTCTTCGCCTTTAATAACTCGGGTTTCGATGGCTTCGATAAGTGCTGCTCCGTGATGAGGATAAACAACGGTTTCGCCGACCTTAAATGTCATGTGTTGCCCTTCGTTAGAGGCTAATAATACCAGTCATTTATGGGGTTAGTCACCTCGGATTTATGCGGGCAAAAACGCCCTTTTGACGTGAGAGAATAACCCTAATAAATCTTGACAAATAGAAAAACATTATTTTTCAAAGTACTTGGAGATTAGAAATGCGTCTTCGCACAATTGTTACACCACTGTTAATCGCTGCTCTTGCAATCTCACTAACAGGTTGCGGTGCTGGTTCTAATGCATCTACGCGATTAATTAAAAAAGTAACAGATGGCCAAGAAGCTGAAATCCGTAATGAAAATAATAATATTGCTCTAAGAAACTTCGTCTTAGTCGCACTAGAAGATGGTTCTGCAGTTGTTGTTGGAACTGTAATCAATCGTGGCGAAAATGATGATGCATTATTGGGCTTAGCAATTCCTGGAATTCAGGCACAATTCACTGGTGTCAGCACAATTTCACAGAATCAAACAATTCGCTTCGAAGGCGATAGCGCAAACGCTAAAGCTGTCATCCTTGGCGCTAATTTAAAGCCAGGAACTCACACAGATCTTTCACTCTTCTTTGGTAATGCGGGCGAAGTTAAATTCGATGTGCTGGTACAAAAGCCTGCAGGAATCTACGAAGGTATTACTGCTTAAGCTTCCATCTTGTAACCAAGACCGCGCACGGTCTGAATTACAACTGGATTGGCTGGATCTACTTCAATTTTCGAACGCAATCGCTTAATGTGAACATCTAAAGTCTTGGTATCACCAACGTAATCGCTGCCCCACACTCGATCAATTAACTGCATACGAGTCAGGACGCGACCAGCATTTCTCATAAGAAATTCGAGCAATTCAAACTCTTTGAGCGGGAATGAAACACTTTGATTGTTAACACTTACTAGGTGGCGTTCAACATCGAGTCGAACTGGTCCTGCAGTAAGTGATCCACTTGCTGAGGATTCATCAATAAATTCACCAGTATTGCGGCGCAATACCGCGCGAATGCGAGCCACTAATTCACGGGAAGAATAAGGCTTTGTAATGTAATCATCTGCGCCGAGTTCGAGACCGACCACTTTATCGATTTCCGAATCCTTAGCGGTCAACATGATGATCGGAACATTTGATCGCGAACGCAGTTGCTTACATACTTCTGTGCCCGATAGACCCGGCAACATCAGATCAAGTAGAACTAAATCAGCTCCACCACGATCAAACTCTTCGATTGCTTTTGTGCCAGTATCTGCAACACACACATCGAATCCTTCGCGACCCAGTAAATATCCCAGTGCATCGGAAAATGACTCTTCATCTTCCACAACAAGAATTCGGGACATTATTTTTCCTCCGTCAAACTAGGGACACTTACGAGGTTCTCTTGTAAGTCGCCTGCTTCCTTAAATTCAGGAAGTCTCAATGTGAAAGTACTTCCCTCGCCTTCTTCGCTCCACACACTTATATCTCCACCGTGATTTGTGATGATGTGCTTAACGATTGATAAACCAAGACCCGTGCCACCTGTAGCGCGGGAACGAGCAGGATCTACTCGATAAAAACGTTCAAAAATTCTCTCGATATTTTCATTTGAGATTCCGATACCTTGATCTTTAACTTTTATCTCAGCTAAACCATCTATATTGTTAAGAGAAACAACAACATTTGTCTTGTTTGGGCTATGATTTCTTGAACAAGATCAGATAATCGTTTTGCTTCAGTCTGCATTCTTGATGCGAAACGCGTAATCGCAACAGGATCATCGCTAGCTTCAAGTACTGCTTCGCTCAAAATAGATAGCGCTCCGATAGGGGTTTTTAACTCGTGTGAAATGTTGGCAACAAAGTCTCGGCGCACAGCGTCGAGTCTTCGGAACTCTGAATCATCGAAAATCAAAACTGCAATGATGCCTTGATTGCCTACTGGGGCAACTCGCACCAATAAGTTATGTGTGCCTTCCCCAATTGGACCGCGTGGTAATTCAATTGTGTCCTCTTGTGAAATTTGTGAGCGGCGGCAAGCGCGAACAATGTTGAGAATTTCATTGCTTACTAACTTTCCATCACGTACCAGTCCAAGTGTTGTTGATGCATCAGATGCGCGAACAACTATTTCGCCAGGTGCTAGTAATAAATACTCTGCATCGACAACTTCGAGGAGATCAACAATTCCAGCAGGTATCTGCTTAGAACCCGTTGCATTCTCTCGCGTTGATCTGCGTCCAAACATGGCACCATCGTAGAGTTTGCTTACCTAACTCTCACCATTAGGGGTGAGCCTGAGTTGGAAAAATCCATTTCTTAGCCTTCTATTCAATGTCTGTTAACCAGCCTCCACCAAGAACGTCCCCTCGCGAGGTACGGTTATCCAATGCGCGACGCCTTTCACGATGACCTAGATGCAATTGGCGGCTCTTTGGTTGAGATGAGTCAGTTGGCAAGTACTGCCATGGTCCGGTCAACTAAAGCAATCTTGGAAGCCGACCTCACTCTTGCAGAAGAAGTTATCTCTGAAGATGAAAAAATCGATGCGCTTCACCACGACTTAGATTCACGAATCCTAAATTTGATGGCACGCCAGCAACCTGTTGCTGGCGATCTTCGCACTCTCGTTGCATCCATCCGTATGAGCTCTGACATTGAACGAATGGGCGATCTTGCACACCACATCGCAAAGCTTGCACGTATGCGTTATCCAGCCTGCGCAGTCCCGCCAGAATTAGTCTTTATTATTCAAGAAATGGGCGAAGTTGCTCAGAGAATTATCACTAAGACCACTGGAATCATTTCTTCACGAGACACATTGGCTGCGGTCGAACTCGAAAAAGATGATGATGCAATGGATAAGTTGCACCGTAAATTATTTGAAATTTTGCTCGATGATAATTGGGCGCATGGAATTGAAACTGCTATTGATATGACTCTGCTTGGCCGTTATTACGAGCGATATGCAGATCACGCAGTATCTGTTGCTCGTCGCGTGTACTTCCTGGTTACAGGAACCTACGCATCAGACTTCGCTTAATTACTTCTTGCCCTGATTGGCAACAGCTGCGATTGCTTCGGCTGCTGCAGCAGGATCTAAATACCGCTCAATAAATCTGGCGCAATATTTTCGTGCCAGTACGGCAGCATGCGAGTGACAACATCTTTTAAGCACTCTGTCTTTGGAAGTGCACTGCCAAGGTCTGCATAACGCGGATCTTTTGCTTGGCTAAATTCGGAACCATCTTCGATAGGTGGTGGTGGAACATCGAAAGAACGGCGCCACAATTGGAATTGTTCTTCGCCGTATGCAGCAAGGGTTTCTTTCTTATCTTTTCCTTGGAGTGCTCCGTAGTGACGTTCATTTAAACGCCATGAACGTGACACTGGAATCCAGTGACGATCACATGCATCCAGTGCTAATTGCGAAGTATGAATTGCGCGACGTAATAACGATGTATGTACTAAATCTGGCAATAAACCGCGCTCGGCCAATAAAGCACCACTGCGTTTTGCTTCTGCTTCTCCGGATGCAGATAAACGAACATCAACCCAACCGGTGAACAAATTCTTTGCATTCCATTCGGATTCTCCGTGGCGCAAAAGAATGAGTTTGATTGTCATATGAGCATCC
>RGSB01000076.1 GCA_010032875.1 Actinomycetota bacterium
CCAAAAGCATACGAAAAGATTTCTACCCTAGAAGATTTGTTCGCTTAATATGTGCGCAGTCATTGGTGCTTACATCGAAGAGCCAAGTGCTTCTGACTTGGACACACTCACTAAAGTTTTCTATGAATCTAGCATTCGTGGATTACATGCAACTGGTGCTTCTTGGGTAAAAGAAAATCGCATTCATACTTTTATTTCTGCCAATCCTGCTGGAAAATTCTTCGAAGTATTTGATCTGAAAAATACAATCAATGAAGATGGCAATCTATATCTAATTGGTCATTGCCGCTATTCAACCTCTGATCTCGATTACAATCAACCACTTTGGAATGATCATGTTGCAATTGTACACAATGGTGTTGTAAGCCAAGAGATGCCAGAGAACTGGGAACGATTATATGGATATAAATGCAAAACTCGGAATGATTCTGAGTTGATTGTACATACACTACAAGCAAATAAATCTCCACTGATTGAGTTTCCCGATGCTTCAATGGCTGTAGTTGAACTATACAAAGAAAAGAAATTGCGTTTCTATCGTAATGGCAAGCGTCCAATATATTTTACTTCTTTAACAAATGGCGGTATAATTACTTCTACGAAAGACATTGCTGTGCGTGCTGGCTTGCATGATCCAATTGAAATTGGAATGAATGCATATACAACGATGGGCAAAGGAATCTTTCAAAAACAATTTGTGGAAATTGACAACGCAAAGGATTTACAGCATGTACGATAAGAATACATTTACATATGGTGCTGAGATTGAGTGGGGTGACATTGATCGTCGTATGAGTATTCCACCAACTCTTGGTAAGTGGGAATATGCTGAAACAGATATTGTAAATCTTCGTCCACCGTTTGAATATCGTGCATGCGATCCACTCGGCAAAGAACCATGGATGGGTGGTGAAGTCAATATGATGCCAACAAAGACTTGGCAGGAACAAGTTGATCGTGTGATGAAACTCTATGAGATGTTTCTTGAGTATGGTAATCAACCAACTACCTCGTGCGTCAATCATGGTCACATTCATATCTTTGTTCCAGGATTGAAAGATGATATTGTTGCATTGAAGCGACTGATTGCATATGTTAAAGCCAATCAACAAGATACAATTGATGCTTGCTATGGCTTTTATGAAACAAAAGATATGAAGTCATGCGACGGTGCAAAAATGTATCTCAAGTATGATGGCGGTCGTTTGATGCCAGACTACATGTGTGATAATATTATCAATCTTGCAACTGACTTTGATCACTTTATTAAACTTCATGCTGCTGGCAAAGATGGCGTATCAATGGGTCGTCCGTTTAGATATGCAATCAATACATACTGCATGAAGCATACTGGTACAATCGAGTTTCGTTGCTTTCGCTCAACAATTCTTCGACATGAACTTGAATCGCAATTTAGATTTGTTGAGAAGTTTATTGATGCTGCATTGAACGATGGTCCATCAGTCAAAGAGATTCTTGCTGCAGAGAATTATAGATTCCCTCCATTTATCTGGAATGTGAATGAATATCTTGGTTGGATTCAAACCAAGTATCCAAAGGAACGCGGAGAAAAGAAACGCGAATTCCATGACGCTGCGTGAGACCACTCGCGACGAATTTGTCGCGCACATTACTGAAGACAAGGCTGATGCTTTTGCCAAGACTTTCGTGGCGAAAGCAGATATGCAACAACAATGGCAGTATTGTATCGGATATTGGGAAGGGGCGGCGGATGATGAACTGGCTGGCGCGATCATCACAACTCGTTCGAAGAAAACCCCATATGTTTTCAATCTGCAGTTATTGCATACATTTGCCAAACATCGCCGCAAAGGTGTGGCAAGAATACTCACTCAAGACTCTCTCGATCGTGCGCAAGGTCTTGGCACCAGTTACTATCGCGTTTCAGCCGAACCTGATGCAGTCGTATTCTACGAATCAATGGGATTCAAATTCTTGGGAAAACAAAAGAGCGGATGCTCTCTCAGTATGTTCAAGATAAATGGCAAGAATTTCGCTGATGGCATCTACGATCTCTCCGACCCTATTATACATGCAGCAGCGTATAAAAAGGGGAAGGGTGGATGCGTGCAAGTTTATTGAAATTGCTGTTTACTCTTGTTGTGAAATAGTCTATACTATATCTGTTGCTACCAATAACGGTGCAACATTAACCTAATATGGCATAATGTTATTTGCCGAGGAGTTTGATATGTTGACTAGTAAGAAGTGTTATGTTTATGGTTTCCGTAATATCGAAAACGGAATGATGAATATTGGTTATAAGTCTCCCAAGACTGATAGACCAGATTATATTTCATCGATCAGTAATCCCCAATTCTGGGAAGATTACTATAAAGGAAAGGTTGAAAAGTCTTTGCTGTTTGAAGGCAATGCATTTCAAGATGATCTTGCTCAAACGATTGAGTGGTTTGGTCTTGACTATGGCATGTCTTGGGATAAGAGCAAATTCTATAATAAGTCAAACAATGCTCATTGCGTTAATGAGTCATTGCTCACCGTTGAGCATAAACAACTAGTTGTTGATTGGATTGAGGGACGCTCGAATGGGATTGTTCCTGCAGATCGATTTACTGAAGACAAAGCAACGGTTACGATGATTCATGACGCAATCAAGTCTGGTCATTATAAGGTTGTTCTTGATCCTATCAAAGTCGTTCACGGATATGAGCGTAATCAGATTCGTGTTGAGCAAATTGATGTTAACCATGTTCGTAAGATTAAGTCGCGATTTGATCAAAATCCGAAAGATGCTTGGGAGTGGTTGCTGAAAGACCCAGTTGTTGTCGTTGTTTCTCGTGACAAGCGCAAAATTGTAAACACAGTTTTGAATGGCAACAATCGCCTTGAAGCAGTATCAAGAACAGGGCTGAAAGAAATTCCTGTCGTGTATATTAATGAGACAGAGTTTGGTGCTGACGAAGAAACTCGTTTGTCAAACTATGATCTTTTTGGTATGCTTGAGAACAAGGAAGACTTTATTGTTCGAAAGACGAATACAGATGCTGACATTAAGCGAAACATTAATAACTTTTTGGTTCGCGAAGGGATTGATCTTTCTGATCCATTGGCAGTTGATAGTGCTCGTGAATTGATTTATGAGCGATTCTCTCTGATTACTGAAGACAAGAAGAAGTTGAATGGTATCTTCCGTTCAATTTTAAATGACTTCGAAACTCAACAAAATGCGTTGAAGTATCAGGATAATCTAATTGCTTATGACGATCAGTGGTTGAACAACCACAAAGTCAAGAAGTATGAACTCAAAGGCACTGCCGCGATTCATGCGACTGCTTCCAAAGCAGAACATGCTGTGGCTCTTGGTTACATTGTACACCGTATGTATAATGTGAAGAAAAAGAAAGGCGCGATTGTTCTTTACTTCAAGAACAAGAACGAACTTGCGATTGAAGACCAAGAGAAGCATATTGATAAACTTCGTGATATGATTAACTATATGCAACTTGATATTACTGTTGATGTCCTCCCTGCGTTCAATAACTAAAGAGAGGCGCGAGCAATTCATACGCTGGTACTCATGGTCGCTGAAATTCGGCGACTGTGACCCAGCAGTGTGGT
>RGSB01000077.1 GCA_010032875.1 Actinomycetota bacterium
TCAATCCAGGATTTAAATCCTTCAATCTGTCCTTCAATTGGAGTGTATGAACCTTCAGTGCATTCAGGCCACGTTGGACATCCCAAACCTGATCCAGTTAGACGGACAACTCCACCCGTTAGAACGATGCCGGTTTGGAAAATGAGCAGAACTCGCGTAATTGCCACTAACCATTTCCTGGCAAATTCACTCATAGGCTTAGCCTAGATTGGCGCACCATGAGTCTGCCTCCATTTTCCTGCGCGTGCCTCGAGTGGTAAGAATCATTGATTTACGACACAATAGTGTTGTGAAAATAGCTACTGCCCCTGCTGCGAGTGAGGACATCCGAACTCGAGACGCAGTGGCACGCTCAATTCTGGAAAATGGGCCATCCACGGCGGCAGCACTCTCGGAAAAACTAGGTCTTACACCAGCTGGAATTCGACGACATTTAGATGCTCTTGTCGAGGAATCAATTTTGCAAGCACGTGAACCACATGCCGCACGTGTGCGAGGCCGCGGAAGACCTTCAAAAGTATTTGTTATGACTGATAGTGGCCGTGAAAAATTTGAACACTCATACGATGATTTAGCGGTTGCTGCTCTGAAGTTTATGTCTGCTCAAATAGGTGAGCAAAGTATTAAAGCTTTTGCTGAATCTCGAGCGGATGACATCGTCAAGAAAGCAACTATTTCTGTCACCAAGAGATCTCATAAGAGTGAAGCTCTTGCAAAATTCTTAACAGAGCAAGGTTACGCAGCGAGTGTGGCCGCTAAAACGCACGGTGAGGAAATTTGTCAGCATCACTGCCCGATAGCCCACGTTGCGGCAGAGTTTCCTCAATTGTGCGAAGCGGAAACACGCGCATTCTCAGAACTACTTGGTACGCACGTACAACGTTTAGCCACAATCGCACACGGCGATGGTGTCTGTACAACTTTTATTCCGAAAACTGCAGGTTCATCATCAACTAAGAGAGGTCGCTCATGACAATCGCGCATCCAGAACTAGAAGGCATTGGCAACTACGAGTACGGCTGGTCAGATAAGAACGAAATCAGCGACAATGCTAAGCGCGGAATCAATGAAGACGTAGTTCGCGACATCTCTGCAAAGAAATCCGAGCCGCAATGGATGCTCGATTTGCGTCTCAAGGGGTTATCTCTATTTGAGAAAAAGCCTATGCCTACATGGGGTTCAGATTTGTCGGGAATCTTCTTTGACACAATTAAATACTTTGTGCGCTCAACTGAGAAGCAAGCACAAACATGGGAAGATCTTCCCGATGACATTAAGAATACGTACGACCGTTTAGGTATTCCAGAGGCTGAAAAACAACGTTTAGTTTCAGGAGTCGCTGCGCAATACGAGTCCGAAGTTGTTTATCACTCAATCCGCGAAGATCTTGAAGCACAAGGCGTAATCTTTTTAGATACTGACTCCGGCCTTCGCGAGCACCCTGAACTTTTCAAAGAGTATTTCGGCACTGTAATTCCTGTTGGAGATAACAAATTTGCCGCTCTTAATACATCTGTGTGGTCTGGTGGTTCATTTATTTACGTACCTAAAGGTGTTCACGTTGATATTCCTTTGCAGGCATATTTCCGCATCAATACTGAAAACATGGGTCAGTTTGAGCGTACTTTGATCATTGCTGATGAAGATTCATACATCCATTACGTAGAAGGATGCACTGCTCCAATCTACAAATCAGATTCTCTTCACTCTGCCGTTGTTGAAATCATTGTTAAAAAGGGCGCACGCGTGCGTTATACAACAATTCAAAACTGGTCTAACAATGTTTACAACTTGGTTACCAAGCGCGCCACATGCGCTGAAGGTGCCACTATGGAATGGGTCGATGGAAACATTGGCTCAAAGGTCACTATGAAGTACCCAGCAATTTTCTTGATGGGACCACACGCTAAAGGCGAAACACTTTCTCTCGCTTTTGCAGGCGAAGGACAACACCAAGACTCTGGTGCAAAGATGGTTCACGCAGCTCCTTATACATCTTCAACGGTGATTTCTAAATCAGTTGCGCGCGGTGGTGGTCGAACTTCCTATCGTGGTTTAGTGCAAATTCAAGAAGGTGCTCATCATTCAAAGAGCACGGTCAAGTGCGATGCTCTTTTGGTTGACACTATCTCTCGTTCAGATACATATCCGTATGTTGATGTCCGTGAAGACGATGTATCAATGGGTCACGAAGCGACAGTTTCCAAGGTGAGCGATGATCAATTGTTCTACTTAATGTCACGCGGCTTAACTGAAGATGAAGCAATGGCAATGATTGTTCGTGGATTTATCGAGCCAATCGCACGAGAACTTCCAATGGAATATGCACTCGAACTTAATCGTTTAATCGAACTTCAAATGGAAGGCGCTGTTGGTTAATGAGCGTCTTAACTTCAAATATTTTAGTTCCACATGGCAGGGAAGAAGCGTGGCGTTTCACGCCCCTGAATCGTTTAAAGGGATTACATGATGGGTCTGCAGCTATTGCAGCCCACCATTCACTCTCACTCGAATCAGCGTCCGTTCCAGGAGTAACATTTGAGAGAATTTCACGTGAATTACTTCCTTCCTTAAGTGCGACTGATGACGCGATCATGAATCGAGTGCGTAAAGCGTCATCGGATGTTTCAGTTCTTAAAATTGCAGCAAACACTGATGTTACCGAACCAATTCAGTTAAACAGAAAATCATTTGATTTGTCAGCAGCCGAGTTTTCACGTGTTTTGATTCGTGTAGGTGCCAATGCACGAGCAATAGTGATCGCCTCAAATACAGGTAATACGTTGCTAGCCGAGGACATTGAATTTAAAGTTGAGTCAGGCGCTTCACTCACTTTTGTAACATTGCAAGAATGGGATTCACAAACTGTTCACGTTGCAAAGCATCACGCAATCGTGGACAAAGATGCATTCTTCAAATCAATCACAGTCACTATCGGTGGTTCAGTGGTGCGATTGTTACCAACTGTTGAATTCACAGGTCCTGGTGCGGACGCTCAATTGCTGGGGGTTTATTTCGCGACTAGCGGTCAATTTTTTGAACATCGTATCTTTGTAGATCATTGCGTTCCACAGGCTAAGTCTCGCGTGAATTACAAGGGTGCGCTTTCGGGCGACAAAGCTCATACAGTTTGGATTGGTGATGTATTCATTCGTGCAAATGCCGAGGGAACTGACACATACGAACTTAATCGAAACTTGTTGCTAACAGATGGTGCCCGAGCGGATTCTGTGCCTAATCTTGAAATCGAAACTGGTGAGATAGTGGGAGCGGGCCACGCAAGCACAACGGGTCGTTTCGATGATGAACAACTCTTTTATTTGATGTCTCGAGGAATTTCAATTGAAGATGCTCGCCGTTTAGTTGTGCGGGGCTTTTTCAGCGAAATTATTAACGAAATCGCAGACTCAAATGCGCAAGAACGACTGATGAACCGCATTGATTCCGAACTCATCAAAGTGGGAGCGTGAAGTGACAACAGTCAAGTTCTCAACAATGCAAGATCGAAAACCAATCAAAGTTAACGTAGATGGCGAGGATATTTGCCTCACACGCGTCGGAGACGAAGT
>RGSB01000078.1 GCA_010032875.1 Actinomycetota bacterium
TAAGCGAAAAAGTTGTGACTACGCCTTTGCTTTGCGGCTGGCCAGAACTTGATCAATTAATCCGTACTCGACAGCTTCTGCGGCTGTAAGAATCTTGTCGCGTTCGATATCAGCTGCAATTTCTGCAGGTGAACGAGTTGAGTGACGTGAGATTAACTCTTCTAGAAGAGTACGCATGCGAAGAATTTCGCGAGCTTGAATTTCGATATCTGAAGCTTGTCCGCCACCTTCGGATGAAGGTTGGTGAATCATGATGCGTGAATTTTCTAGAGCATAACGCTTACCCTTAGCGCCACCTGCAAGAAGCACAGCCGCAGCAGATGCTGCTTGGCCAAGACAAATTGTCATGACATCTGGGCGAACAAATTGCATGGTGTCATAAATCGCTGTCAGAGCAGTAAATGATCCACCAGGTGAATTTATGTAAATCATGATGTCACGATCTGGATCCATGGATTCGAGAGTCAATAGTTGAGCCATGACATCGTTTGCAACTGTGTCATCGATTGGTTGTCCGAGGAAAATAATGCGCTCTTCGAATAATTTTGTGTATGGATCAAGACGCTTAAAACCATAAGCGGTTTTTTCTTCAATTGTTGGAAGAACGTAGCGATTTGTAATCTCTGGAATGTTATTCATTATTTCGCCTTCCCTGCATTACCTGAAACTTGACCCTCTGATTTTGCAATGTGATCTACAAAGCCGTATTCCTTTGCTTCTTCAGCTGTAAACCATCGATCACGATCTGAATCTGCAGTAATTTTCTCAACGCTCTGTCCTGTGTGGTGAGCGATGAGTTCGGCCATCTTCTTCTTAATAGCAGCCATGTTTTCAGCTTGGATGCGAATATCAGTTGCGGTACCACCGATGCCACCAAGTGGTTGGTGCATCAAGATGCGTGCATTAGGAAGTGCATAACGTTTTCCTGGTGCACCAGCTGTTAGTAAGAACTGACCCATAGATGCGGCCATTCCCATTGCAACAGTTGCTACATCATTTTTTACGTACTGCATGGTGTCATAAATCGCCATACCCGCAGTGATGGATCCACCAGGTGAGTTAATGTAAAGATAAATATCTTTTTCTGCGTCTTCTGCAGCAAGCAACAGAATTTGCGCGCAAATTGCATTTGCCATGTTGTCTTCAACTTGACCTGCAAGAAAAATAATTCGCTCACGGAGCAAGCGGCTATAAACTTGTTCGTCTAATCCGCCCATTGATGCCGGTGATGCTTGTGCAACAACCTGCGGTGTCTGCGGGTTCATCTGCTCCACGTGAAGTCCTCCTGATATTTATTTCTTCCTGTAGTGACCCTAACAATGTCAGCACAGAAATGCTTCCCAATTTGTGTGATTAAGAGCGTGAAAGCGCCTGTGTTCGCTCAGGGCGCAGAGATTATTCCTGGACTGGTGATGATGCTGGCTTTGGAGCAAGGGCTTCGAGATCCACAGCTGCGCCTGATGCATCTTTAATCGAGATGCGAGAGAGAACGCCAGCCAGAGCTTTTGCACGAGCAACTTCTGCAACGAGTTGTTGAATCTGCCCAGCTTTTTGTAACTCTTGCGCAAATTGTTCAGGAGCCATTCCATAGCGTTGTGATGTTCGCACTAAGTATTCGGTTAGTTCTACTTCAGTAACTTGAACTTCTTCGGCCTTAACAATCGCATCGAGTAAGAAATCTGACTTCAGAGATGATCGCACTTGACCATCAACTTCTGCGCGGTGCTCTGCATCTTCGAGGCGACCTTCGCCCGATAAGTGATCATTTACTTCTTCATCCACGAGAAGATCAGGAACTGGGATTTCTGTCTCTGCGAGTAATTTCTCAACGAGCAAATCACGTGCTTGAGCGCCTTGTTCCATCTTCTTTACGCGCTCTAATCGACTAGCAAAATCTGCCTTCAATTCATCTAAAGTGTCGAACTCTGATGCAAGCTTTGCAAAGGCATCATCCATCGGTGGTAATTCGCGTTCTTTAACTACTTTAACCACAACTTCTACAACGCCTTTTTCACCCTCGGCCTGTCCGACAAGTTGTGTTTCAAACTCTTTCTTGTCCCCCGCACTCATTCCAATGAGCGCATCATCTAAACCATCAATCATTCGGTTTGAGCCAACTTCGTATGAAATATCTGATGCCGCTCCGCCATCTACTTCTTCGCCATTAATGCGAGCCAATAGATCAAGCGTAGGGAAATCACCACTCTTGATTGCACGTTCAACTGTATTAAGCGTTCCAAAGCGAGCGCGAAGTTCGTCAATCTGCTCGGTGATATCTGAATCAGTGACAACTACGTCATCAACCTTGATTTCGATCTTAGAAAAATCTGGCAACTTCACTTCTGGGCGCACATCAACTTCTACCGTGAATACCAACTTTTCGTTATCGACGAACTCTTTGACATCGACAGTTGGTCGTCCAATAACTAGAACTGTGTGCTCACGTGCAGCCTTGCCATAAAACTCTGGCAGGGCTGAGTTAATTGCCTCATCTAAAACTGTTCCGCGACCAACACGTTGATCGATCATCGCAGCAGGAATTTTTCCTTTGCGGAATCCAGGAATGTTTACTTGTGATGCAACCTTCTTGTAAGCATCAGAAACATGTTGTGTGAGCTCTGAATATGGAACTTCGATATCTAAACGAACACGGGTTGGAGAAAGTGTTTCTACCGTGCTCTTCACGAAGTACTCCTTTTATATAAGTTAAATAAGACTAAGTTAAAAAGTATGGTCGGGGCGGGGAGATTCGAACTCCCGATCTCCTGCTCCCAAAGCAGGCGCGCTAGCCACTACGCTACGCCCCGAGGCGCAAGTGGTGAGTCTAGACGAGATTTTCACCCTCGCTAACCGAGGCGATAGCGTTAGCCCCGATTCGGTAACCGTACTGCGGCAGAGGTAACCTAAGCCCAGCACACTCAATGGTAGAGCCCCAGCCTTCCAAGCTGGCCATGCCGGTTCGATCCCGGTCACCCGCTCCAAAGTTTTATTAAGTAATTGAACCAACTTCGGTTAGCCAAGCAGTTCCTGTAAAACTAATTGGATCATTTAGCGAATGACCCGAAACATCCAAAACAGTTAACTTAATGGAATCAACATCTACTCCGACTGAAATTGTTCCGTGAAACATTATCTCTGTGGTTTGTGAAGATACTCCTACGTTTTTTGTATAAAAGCTCGTAATTGAGGAACTCTTAAGTCCTGTTAATCCTGATGCTAGAACTATCGCTGCTCGAATTTCACCCGGATAACCATTTCGAGTCGCATTAATCATTATCGTGAACATGTATTTTTTGCTTGGTTGCAATAATGGAAAAACTGCAAAAAACTTTCCGGTGCCCGGACTCGCCGTGGAAATTGTCCATGGAGCTAAATCGGAAACAGCTACACCAAGAGAACCCGAAGTACCTGCTGCACCAGTTGCACCAGTTGCACCGGTACTTCCTGCTGGTCCAGGAGGTCCCGCTGGACCAGCACTTCCAGATGCGCCAGCTGCACCTGCGGCGCCCGTTTCACCGGC
>RGSB01000079.1 GCA_010032875.1 Actinomycetota bacterium
GTAATTGCACCGACATACACCAACGCAACAGCACCTAGTAATAGGTACTGCGTAATTGAATAATTCATACAGAGGAGAAAAAGTTACTGCTTGCCTTGAGTTGCTTTAAGTAATTCTCGAACTTCTGATTCGCGGTAGCGGCGGTGACCACCGAGTGTTCTAATTGATGTGAGTTTTCCGGCTTTTGCCCAACGAGTAACGGTCTTTGGATCAACACGGAAAAGTGCTGCAACTTCTGCGGGTGTCAGCAAAACTTCTGCATCAGTTAATCGATTCATATCCACCGCTCACTCAAATCAAAAAGTGTCCGTATTGCACCTTATGGAAGGAAGTATCTAGGGGTTTTGAGGGGAATTGCAACAAAATTAGATGAATTTTTTACTACATAGCCGATTCGTATGCGGCAACTTTGCGCCAGCGCGAAACCAATCGTTCATATCCCTGACCTGCAAGGCTGCCATCGCCGGCTGCTAATCCAGCAAGGGATGAGAGGACATCTTCAATTGATGAATCAGCATCGAGTCCACTCTCGCCAGATTCGCGTAAAGCTCTATCTAAATAATTAGCGAGTCCGCCGTAATCTAATTCAACGAGTGATTGCGGATGAAAAAGATCTAGCCAATCTTCTAACTCTTCAATTTCACCTTCGACAGGTCCGGGACCAAATGCTCGTTGCACAGTCTCGTGTGCAACTTGGCACCGTGCTTTCGCGTCCGCTATGCGAGCGCGCATTAATGTGTAGTGACCATTTGTGTCCACACCGCGCACTCTTTCTTCTGGTGCGAAGAGTGAGAACCAACGTGGCGGAATAGTCCACGTTTCAGTCAAAATGTGTGGGACTTTATCTTCGAGTTGTTCGACACCTGCTGTGATGACATCTTCAAGAGACTCTGGAACAAAGAACTTTGTGACAGAACTTGGCATCGAATCTTTGAAGTCATCGAGGGCTGCCCAACAACGATTAGCAGTAGACCACGGCGAAACGTAGCGAACGCCGTCGATATCTAAAATATGTGCACCGTCTGGTCTGCCTGCAGGGGGTTCTGGAAAAATTATTCTGCGAAGTGCAAGTGATTGTTCTTCTGTGCGCGAATCTTTATTGGGATCTAATGAAGTCCAGCGGAGACGATCAACAGGATCGAATGCTGAAAGTGGTTCGTAGATTCGAAGCGATGCGACGTACGGAGTCGGACGCATTTAGTTACGCACGTGGAATGTAATTGCCATCAGCGTATGGATCATCATCTTCTTGTGATTGCTGATTTTGACCTTCGCCATGTAACTCTTTTGCTAGACGATCAAGATCCATCTCTTGTGAGTTGTACTTAAGATCGCGAGCTACTTTTGTCTGTTTCGCTTTTGCTCGGCCGCGCCCCATAGCGTGACCTCCTTACCTAACGGTGTGTGACTTCTACCAGAGCCGTAGGTTATCGCTATCGGCAGGGGCTCACAAAGGCAGGTACGCAGAGAGATCGGCTCGACTGCCCGATGCGCTTATGCGACCCTGCGCAACTTCATCGCTCCAGGTGCGGGTGCCGGCGGCTAGAGCCAACCAGGTCTGGGCATCCATCTCGATGACATTCGGTGGTGTTCCACGAGTGTGAGTGGGACCGTCCCCGAATTGGATCGCTGCGTATGGCGGTATCCGAACTTCAATTGCACGACCCGGTGCTTTTGATTGAAGTAAAGCAAGTGTGCGTTTTACTTCAGCCAAAATTTGCGGGTCACGGCTCAACGAATAGATCCTGGTTTGTATTGCGCAGCGGTTTTATTATTTTTTGTAATTGCTTCAATTCGATTTATGACTCGCGCAATTTGTTGACGCGCATCGCCAGTAAATTCGATTGGATTCTTAATAAGTGCGTTTAGCGCTGCAACATCAAGTGGAATTCGTGAATCAGCACCAATCGCAGCAATTAAATTATTGGCTTTACCTTCGCGCATTTCTAGCGCTGCCTTCGTTGCGTGTTCTTTTATAACTTCGTGAGCAACTTCGCGCCCAACTCCCGCTTTAACAGCTGCCATCAAAATCTTTGTGGTTGCTAAGAAAGGCAAATACTTTTCAAGTTCTGCAGCAATCACAGCAGGGAATGCACCAAATTCATCTAGCACAGTCAACATTGTTTCTAGCAACCCATCGATTGCGTAGAACGCATCTGGCATCGCAACTCGACGAACCACGCTACATGACACATCGCCTTCATTCCATTGATCGCCAGCAAGTTCGGAAACCATTGATGCATAACCACGCAAAACTACTGAGAGTCCATTTACTCTTTCGCATGAACGAGTATTCATCTTGTGTGGCATTGCAGATGAACCAACTTGTCCAGCTTTAAAACCCTCAGTGACTAATTCGGCGCCAGCCATTAACCGAATTGATGTGGCGAGTGAAGAAGGCGAAGCCGCAATCTGGACAAGAGTTGTGACGACGTCATAATCAAATGATCGTGGATAAATCTGCCCGGTTGAATCTAGAACATGTGCAAAACCGAGTTCTTTAGCAATCGCTTTTTCTAACTTCTGATGCGCTTCACTTGATCCCAGTAAATCAATTGAATCTTGTGAAGTGCCTACAGGACCTTTAATTCCGCGCATTGGATAGCGCTCAAGGAGTGAAGTTAGTCTTTCGTGAGCGAAGAGAAGTTCTTCGGCGCTAGATGCAAAACGTTTACCAAGAGTTGTTATTTGCGCTGGCACATTATGTGAGCGACCAGCAATTGGTTGATCTGCGTATTGCGCAGCTTTGTCCGCAAGGCGGGCAAGTAAAGCAATTACTTTGTCATTAACAATCTGCAAACCATTTCGGATCTGTAGTGCTTCGATGTTTTCAGTCAGATCGCGACTCGTCATTCCTGCATGAATTGCTTCGTGGCCAGCGAGTGCATTGAACTCTTCGATGCGCGCTTTAACGTCGTGGCGGTTCTTTTTCTCGCGAGCATCGATGGATGCAAGATCAACTTTTGAAATTACTTTTTCGTAATCTTTAATTACTGAATCAGCAATTGCGTGACCAAGTTGTGATTGTGCTCGAGCAACAGCAATCCAGAGTTTGCGCTCTGCAATGATCTTAGATTCGGGTGCGAATATTTCTCGCATCGCTTGCGATGCATACCGATCAGCTAGAACGCTCACGGGTGCACTCTCTCCCATTTAGATGAAATCCTTGACCACAATTGTTTCATCGCGGCCTGGGCCTACTCCGATAGCACTCATAGGCGCGCCAGAAATTTTTTCAAGGAAGGCGACATAATCTTGCGCGGCCTTTGGAAGGTCACTGACTTTGCGCGCTTTGGAAATATCTTCTTTCCAGCCGGGCATGTATTCATAAATTGGTTTTGCGTGATGGAAATCAGATTGTGAAGCTGGTAATTCTTCAACACGCTTTCCATCAATTTCGTAAGCAACACATACTGGAATTTTGTCCCAACCAGTAAGCACATCTAATTTTGTTAAGAA
>RGSB01000080.1 GCA_010032875.1 Actinomycetota bacterium
CAACTAAAAATGCTAATTCAAGAGATTGCGAGTGGTTAAGACGTGGGTCGCACGCAGTTTCATAACGTGAAGCAAGATCGGTTTCAGAGATTTGTTCGCCACCGCCTACGCACTCTGTAACATCATCGCCAGTTAACTCAATATGAATTCCACCTGGATGAGTGCCTAGCGCTTTGTGTACTTCAAAGAATCCCTTTACTTCATCCATCACATCATCAAATTTACGTGTTTTATAACCAGACGGTGCTTCGTAAGTATTGCCGTGCATCGGATCGCATACCCACAAAACCTTTGCACCAGACTTTGTTACGCCATCAATTAAGGCTGGCAGTGCTTCGCGAATCTTTGATGCACCCATACGTGTAATAAAAGTAAGTCGACCTGGTTCACGATCTGGATCTAGTCGATCAATAAGAGTGAGTGCATCTTGAACTGTTGACTTTGGCCCAAGCTTTACGCCAATTGGATTTTTAATCTTTGAAGCAAAGTCAATGTGCGCGCCATCTAGTTGACGAGTGCGTTCGCCGATCCAAACAAAGTGAGCAGATACATCGTATGGATTACCAGTACGAGAATCGATACGTGTGAGTGCCTTTTCGTACTCCAAAATAAGAGCTTCGTGACTTGAGAAGAAATCCACTGATTTAAATGCCTCTGGATCTACCCCAGCTGATTTCATGAAATCGAGTGCACGGCCAATTTCCTTTGCCATCTCTTCGTAACGATCGCCAACGGATGAGTCGCGGATAAATCCTTTATTCCATTCGTGCACACGACGAAGGTCTGCAAAGCCACCTTGTGTAAATGCTCGAACCAAGTTAAGCGTTGCTGCAGATGTGTTGTAGACACGTACTAAGCGTTGCGGATCTGGAGTACGAGCGCTTTCGGTAAATTCGAGATCATTAACAGCATCTCCGCGGTATGCAGGAAGTGTTACATCCCCACGAGTTTCAAGATCATTTGATCGTGGCTTTGCAAACTGCCCAGCCATACGACCAACTTTTACTACTCGGCCAATGCGATGCGTGCTTTGAGATCATCGCACTCACCAGCAAATACAAGTGGTGGAAAAGATTTCAACTCTTGCACAGCGGATTTAATTGCTGCGCCCTCATTTCCACCAGGCCATTGCGGTTGTTGCGCCGCAACGAGTCCAGGTGTGAAAAGAGAATCGAGTGAGGAAGTCATAGGTATAAGGGTAGAGAACCTTGGGGTATTCGCGCAGGCGAATTAACCGAAGAAGATCTCAGCTTCCTTGTAGAGCGCAGCATCTACGGTCTTTAGTTTTTCCGTAGCAGTTGCCAGTGGAACGCGAGCAATATTTGTCCCGTGAAGGGCAACCATCTTGCCCCAATCACCTTCGTGGGCAGCAGTGATTGCGTGTAATCCAAAACGTGTAGCAAGGACTCGATCGAAAGCAGTTGGTGTTCCACCACGTTGAATATGACCAAGAACAGATGTGCGCGCTTCTTTGCCAGTCTTTGCTTCGATTTGTCCAGCGAGCCAATCTCCAATTCCGGAGAGCTTTACGTGACCGAAGGCATCAAGTGTCTGATCCTTTGTGATCATGTCGCCTTCTTGTGGAATAGCACCTTCGGCAATAACAATAATTGGTGCAAAGTGAGACTTATAACGAGACTCAACCCATTCGCACACTTTGTCGACGGAGAATGGAATTTCTGGAATCAAAATACATGTTGCTCCACCAGCAAGACCGGAGTGAAGTGCAATCCAACCAGCATGGCGACCCATTACTTCGACAATAAGAGTGCGGTGATGTGATTCGGCAGTTGTGTGGAGGCGATCAATCGCTTCGACTGCAATGTTTACAGATGTATCAAAACCAAATGTGTAATCAGTGTTATTGAGGTCGTTATCAATCGTCTTTGGCACACCAATGACTTTTACTCCCAATGCATCTAACTTTGTTGCGACACCGAGTGTGTCTTCGCCGCCAATGGCAATAAGTGCATCGACACCCATCTTGGCTAAATTCTCTTTAATTTTCTCAACACCATTGTCGATCTTGAATGGGTTGGTACGTGATGAACCAAGAATGGTTCCACCACGAGGAAGAATTCCGCGAGTTGTCTCTAAGTTAAGGGGCATAGTCAGACCTTCGAGAGGTCCTTTCCATCCATCACGGAAACCAACAAACTCGTGACCGTATTCTTTTACACCTTTGCGGACAACCGCACGTATCACAGCGTTAAGTCCAGGGCAGTCGCCGCCACCTGTTAATACACCGATGCGCATCTAAAAAACTCCTAAAAATTTGATTCAGATTGGTCAACGCTGACATGCGCAGTCTACCCTTCACCCATGTCCAACTCGAAATTAGTTGCAGGCGTAGATTCATCTACCCAATCCGTAAAAGTCGTTATTCGAGATGCCAATACGGGCGCTCTAATTCGCCAAGGGCGCGGAACACATACTGATGGCACTGAAATCAATCCAAGCATCTGGAA
Organism: Actinomycetota bacterium; assembly: GCA_010032875.1. Lineage (GTDB taxonomy): Bacteria > Actinomycetota > Actinomycetes > Nanopelagicales > Nanopelagicaceae > Planktophila. The sequence goes on from RGSB01000080.1 coordinate 2,469, forward strand.
AGACGCCCTTGATGGCGCGATTAAAGAAGCTGGCGGCTTAGATGATGTCGCAGCTATTTCCATTGCTGGACAACAACACGGAATGGTTGCACTTGATTCAGATGGCAATGTAATTCGCGATGCGCTTTTATGGAATGACACTCGTTCTGCTCAGGCAGCAAAAGATCTCAATCACGAATTAGGTGGCGATGCAGAAACTGCTCGCAAAGTTGGTTCCGTTTTAGTTGCATCATTTACTGCATCAAAACTTCGTTGGATGGCAGATTCTGAGCCAGAAAATGCAAAGAAAGTTGCTGCCGTTGCCCTGCCCCACGATTGGTTATCGTGGCAATTGCAAGGCGGAAAAGATTTCAGCAAACTATTTACAGATGCTAGTGATGCATCAGGTACTGGTTATTTCGATCCTTCCACATCACATTATCGCGATGACATTTTAAAATTAGCACTTCGCCATGATGCAGACTATGTACTGCCCCGGATTATTAAAGCTGGAGAATTTGGCGGTACTACAACAAGCGGAGTTCCAATCGCTGGTGGAGCTGGAGATAATGCAGGGGCGGCACTTGGTATTCAAGCCGAACCTGGTGATGTGATTGTTTCACTCGGAACAAGTGGTACAGCGTTCGCTGTTTCTAAAACTCCAACCCATGATTCAAGTGGTCAAGTTGCTGGGTTTGCTGATGCATCCGGACAATTTTTGCCGCTCGTATGCACACTCAATGCCGCTCGAATTCTTGATGCGGCAACTCGCATACTTGGAATATCACATGATGAAGTTGGAGAGCTTGCACTCAGTGCAGATGCTGGTGCGCACGGGCTTTCACTCTTGCCTTATTTTGAAGGAGAGCGCACACCTAATCGCCCAAATGCTAAAGGTGTATTTAGCGGGATGAATTTAGCTAATTCAAACCGCGCAGATATTGCTCGCGCAATGATTGAAGGAATGCTCTGTGGTCTAGTCGATGCTGTCGATGCACTTGAA
>RGSB01000009.1 GCA_010032875.1 Actinomycetota bacterium
ACAGATTTATTGCCGATGGTGATTGCACTTAATTCAATTGCAACAGGTGATGCAATTGTCACTGAAAACGTATTTGAATCACGCTTTATGTTTGTTAATGAATTAACTCGTCTTGGTGCACAGATAACAGTTGATGGCCATCACGCATCAATTCATGGTATTTCTCAGCTCTCTGGAGCTCCTGTAGAAGCAACTGATATCAGAGCAGGTGCTGGATTAGTTTTGGCAGCCCTCGTCAGTGAAGGCGAAACTACGGTTGATGGCGCATTTCACGTTGATCGTGGGTACCCAAACTTTGCAGAACAATTGCGAGCACTTGGCGCAGATGTAGAACGCGAATAAATAATGAGTGCTCCACAAAATCCTGATCGCAACCTCGCACTCGAACTCGTGCGTGTCACTGAGACTGCTGCAATCGCAGCGGCTCCATGGGTTGGTCGCGGAGAAAAGAATTTAGCTGATCAAGCGGCTGTAGAAGCTATGCGCGAAATGATTAACACTGTCGATATGGCTGGTGTTGTAGTTATCGGTGAAGGTGAAAAAGATGACGCACCGATGCTTCACAATGGTGAACACGTTGGAAACGGACTTGGACCAGCGTGCGATGTGGCAGTTGATCCCATCGATGGAACATCATTGACGGCAAATGGAATGAATGGCGCAATCAGTGTTATCGCTTTGGCACCGCGTGGATCAATGTACGATCCGTCTGCAGTTTTTTATATGAACAAGATTGTTACCGGACCAGAAGCTGCCGGTGTTATTGATATTAATGCTTCTACTAAAGTAAATATTCAAGCGGTTGCAAAAGCTAAACGTATGAGCATTTCTGATATTACGGTAGTTGTTCTTAACCGTCCTCGTCATGATTTATTGCTAAAAGAAATTCGAGAGGCTGGCGCACGTATTCGCTTAATTCAAGACGGAGATGTTGCAGCAGCAATTGAAACTGCACGCCCTGATACTGGAATTGATTTGCTAATGGGAATTGGTGGAACACCAGAGGGTGTTATCACGGCAGCTGCAATGATCTGCCTTGGAGGCCACATTCAAGGAAAATTACATCCTAAGGATGCTGATGAAAAAGCACGTGCGCAGGCTGCAGGTCATGATTTAAATAAGGTGCTCACAACTAAAGATTTAGTGAACTCTGATGATGTTTTCTTATCTGCTACAGGAATAACAGATGGCGAACTGCTTCGTGGAATTCGATATATGTCTTATGGCTCAATAAGTGAGTCACTAGTTATGCGTGGAAAATCCCAGACTGTGCGCTTGATACAGACCGAGCATCACCTTAAATAAAGGCTTTTTACTTATTTCCTGTTGATTCAGTCAAGATTGAAACACGATTATTTGAAACAGAGATAAAACCACCGCTCACATTAAATTCTGTGGAAGTTCCATCAACGCCATCAATACGAACGACGCCGTCGACTAGTACGCCAAAGAGCGGAGCGTGATCTGGCAATACACCGAGATCACCTTCGATGGTGCGAGCAGAGATGAACTTTGCTTGCCCTGACCAGACTCGCTCTTGTGGCGATACTAATTCGACGTTAAGTGACATTTTTTATTACTTTCCAACACTCGCTGCGAGTTCAGCGGCCTTGCGCTCTACGTCATCTAGACCACCACACATGAAGAAGGCTTGCTCTGGAACATGATCGTACTTTCCATCTGCAAGTGCTTCGAATGCTGCAATTGTGTCTGCAAGAGGTACGAATGAACCATCGATACCTGTAAAGACCTTTGCAACGAATGTGTTCTGTGACAAGAAGCGTTGAATACGACGTGCACGTCCAACAAGAATGCGATCTTCTTCTGAAAGTTCGTCGATACCAAGGATTGCAATAATGTCTTGTAGATCCTTGTAGCGCTGCAAGATCTGCTTAATGCGGTTTGCAACACGGAAGTGGTGCTCACCGATATAGCGTGGATCCAAGATGCGTGATGTGGAGTCAAGTGGATCCACAGCTGGATAAATACCAAGCTCTGAAATCGGACGAGACAACACTGTTGTTGCATCTAAGTGCGCGAATGTTGTGTGTGGCGCTGGGTCAGTAATGTCATCTGCAGGTACATAAATAGCCTGCATAGATGTAATTGAGTGACCACGTGTTGAAGTAATACGTTCTTGTAGCTGACCCATTTCATCTGCAAGTGTTGGTTGGTAACCCACAGCAGATGGCATACGTCCAAGAAGTGTTGATACTTCAGAACCTGCCTGTGTAAAGCGGAAGATGTTATCGATGAACAAGAGCACGTCCTGCTTTTGAACATCGCGGAAATACTCAGCCATTGTGAGCGGCGAATACAGATACACCACCGAAGTTTTCAGCAACGCGATAAATCATTTCCTGAATAAGAACAGTCTTACCTACACCTGCACCACCGAAGAGACCAATCTTTCCACCCTTTACATAAGGAGTGAGCAAGTCAATAACTTTGATGCCTGTTTCAAACATTTCAGTCTTTGATTCAAGTTGATCAAAGTCTGGGGCGTTACGGTGAATTGGCCAACGCTCTTTGATGTCGAGTGAAGAGGTTGGAACATCTAATGATTCACCAAGAGTATTAAATACGTGTCCCTTTGTTACATCGCCAACAGGTACAGAGATTGCTGCGCCGGTATCAGATACCAAAGCACCACGCACCATTCCATCTGTTGGTTGCATAGAGATTGCTCGCACAAGGTTGTCACCAATGTGCTGTGCAACTTCTAGGGTTAACGTACGTGACTGACCACTCATGGTCACATCTACGTGCAGCGCGTTGTAGATCGATGGCATGGAGTCGGCTGGGAATTCAATATCCACCACCGGTCCGATTACTCGAGCTACGCGGCCCTTACCGCTATTTTCTTTCGACATCATTCACTCCCTGCATTTGCCGAGGACAACGCGTCTGCGCCGCCAACAATTTCGCTGATCTCTTGTGTAATTTCGGCCTGACGAGCCGCGTTCGCAAGTCTTGTTAGAGACTTTATTAATTCATCAGCATTGTCAGTTGCTGACTTCATTGCGCGACGACGAGCTGCATGCTCGGACGCCGCTGATTGCAACATTGCGTTAAAGACTCGAGCCTCGATATATCGTGGAAGAAGTGCGTTAAGCACAACTTCTGCATTAGGTTCGAATTCATACATTGGTAGTAAACCAGATGGGACCGGTGCATCACTTTCAACGACTTCAAGTGGCAACATGCGCTTAGCAAGTGCGTTCTGAGTCAACATTGATTTAAATTCTGTAAAGACAATGTGAATTTCATCCACACCGGCCTTATCCGTTTGCGCATCCGCTAAGAACGCCTGAATAAGTGCATCAGCGACGCTCTTTGCATCTTCATATGTTGGAGTATCAGAGAAACCGCTCCAAGAACCAGATATTGCACGGTTGCGGAAACGGTAATAATTCACTGCCTTGCGGCCAACGAGATAAGAAGCAACTTCTAAACCACGAGAGCGAATCAGGGCTGCGAGTTGTTCGCCTTCCTTGATTGCGTTATTTGAATATGCACCAGCCATACCGCGGTCTGCAGAAATAATTAATATTGCAGCGCGCTTTGGATTCTCTGACGCCGTAGTCAACGGGTGATTGGTTGATGAATAAGTGGCAACTGCGGATACAGCACGGGTCAACTCATTTGCATAAGGAGTTGAAGCTGCGACTCGTTGCTGCGCCTTGACAATACGAGAAGCGGAAATTAATTCCATAGCTTTCGTAATTTTCTTGGTCGCTTTAACGGATCGCATCCGTCGGCGATAAACGCGAAGTTGGGCACCCATTTTTTACTTCTTCACCGCCGGTGGCACGTGCTTAGTAATTTGTTCTGCCTCTACACCTTCGAGTGCATCTGCTTCTGCTTCATTCACAGCAGCAGCAACACTTGGAACGAAGATCTTCTTAAATGCAGTGACTGCTTCTTCGAGTGACTTAACTGTGTCATCTTCTAGTTGCTTGGTCTCTGAAATTACATCGAAGATCGCTTTGCGTTCGCGTGCAATGAAATCAAGTAGCTCTGATTCGAAGCGGCGAATATCGGCAACTGCAACATCATCGAGCTTTCCAGTGGTTCCAGCCCAAATTGAGGCAATCTGACGTTCGAGTGAATATGGTGAGTACTGACCTTGCTTCAGTAGTTCAACCATGCGAGCGCCACGTTCTAGTTGTGCTTTTGATGCAGCATCTAGATCTGAACCAAAAGCAGCGAATGCTTCGAGTTCGCGGAACTGTGCAAGGTCAAGACGCAAACGTCCAGCAATCTTCTTCATCGCTTTAGTCTGCGCAGAGCCACCAACACGGGATACAGAAACACCTACGTTAATCGCTGGACGTACACCTGCGTTAAAGAGATCTGTTTCAAGGAAGCACTGACCATCAGTAATCGAAATAACGTTTGTAGGAATGAATGCGGATACGTCATTTCCCTTTGTTTCAATGATTGGAAGTCCAGTCATTGAACCGCCGCCTAATTCGTCTGAGAGTTTTGCGCAACGCTCGAGAAGGCGTGAGTGTAAGTAGAAAACATCGCCTGGGTACGCTTCGCGACCTGGTGGACGACGTAGCAACAATGAGACTGAACGATAAGCCTCAGCTTGCTTTGATAAATCATCAAAAACAATAAGTACGTGCTCGCCCTTGTACATCCAATGCTGACCAATTGCAGAACCGGTGTAAGGAGCGAGGTACTTAAATCCTGCTGGATCTGATGCAGGGGATGCAACGATGGTTGTGTATTCCATTGCACCTGCTTCTTCAAGTGCACCCTTAACCGATGCAATTGTTGAACCCTTTTGTCCAATAGCAACGTAAATGCACTTTACTTGCTTCTTTGGATCTCCGGACTTCCAGTTTTCACGTTGGTTAATGATCGTGTCAATTGCAACAGCTGTCTTACCGGTTTGGCGGTCACCGATAATCAACTGACGTTGTCCACGACCAATTGCTGTCATCGCGTCAATAGCTTTAATACCAGTTGCTAGTGGTTCCTTAACTGGTTGGCGCTGAACTACAGAGGGAGCCTGCAATTCGAGTGCACGACGTGCATCAGCTTTAATTTCGCCTTTGCCATCAATTGGTCGACCGAGTGGATCAACCACGCGACCAAGGAAGGCATCACCTACTGGAACAGAGAGAACTTCACCTGTTCCGCGTACTGACGTTCCTTCTTCAATTCCTTCGTAGCCACCCAAGATAACAACACCGATTTCGCGAACGTCGAGGTTGAGTGCAAGTCCTAGCGTTCCGTTCTCAAACTTTAAGAGTTCGTTCGCCATTGTTGAAGGCAGACCTTCGACGCGAGCAATACCGTCACCAGCTTGGCTAACAGTTCCTACTTCGTCTCGAGCTGCAACGCCTGGATCGTATGACTTAACAAAATTCGCGAGTGCATCACGGATTTCATCAGGTCGGATCGTTAGCTCCGCCATTTTTTTCTCCCTTTTCCTTTTTTTTCTCTAGTTAAATCTTCTTTACGCACTCTTACCAGCAAGTGTGCGACCTGCTGATGCGATGCGATTTACGAGGGTTCCATCAACTAATTCATCAGCAAATTTGACTGAGAGTCCACCAATTACTGATGGGTCTACTTCAACATTTACTCGAACAGGTTGGCCAAGTTGTTTTGTTAGTGCTGCCACTAAACGGTCGTACTGAGCAGATGACAACGCAACTGCTGTACGTGCAACTGCGATGAGGCGGTTGCGTCGTGCTGCAAGTGCATACTGATAATCATCAAAAGCAGCTTCAACGCTACGTGATCGCCAGTTATTAACAAGGTGATTCACGAGTTTGATAGTCGATGATGATGAGTTTTTGCCAAGTAACTCTGCAACGAGAGCCGACTTGGCTTTATCTGCTCCTGCGGTGATCAAGGCGCTACGCAATTCAAAAGATGTCGAGATTGCGCGAGCAACACTGAAGAGCTCGCTTTCGACTCGATCTAATTCATTAGCGATATTTGCAGCTGATGCTTCCGCTTCGATTGCTAGTTGTTCTAGTACTTCAACAAGATCGGAAGAGGCTGACCAGCGCAACTCACTAACGCCAGTGATTACGTTGAGTGCTGATGCGCCAATGCTCTTTCCGAAAATTTCCTTAAGCAGTACTGCCTTTGACTTCGCATCACGTGAAGGATCGTTGATCGCTCTACGCAATGAGATATTTGAACTGAGAACTGATGTAATAAAGAAGAGTTCAGTGGAGAGTTGAGAAGCAGCATCGGCTGTTGAGCCTTTTGCTGCAGCATCAATAAAGCCACGTGCAATCACAAGTGATTGACGGCTTCTGCCACCGAAGTGATTTCTCATTACTTATTCCTTTTACTTACTTTTGGAATTCTCTAAATCATCAAGGAAGCGATCCACGATGCGTGATTGACGGGCCTGGTCTTCTAGTGCTTCTCCGACGATCTTTGATGCAAGTTCAACTGCGAGTGTTCCAACTTCATTGCGAAGTGAAGTCACTGCTTGTTGACGCTCCGCTTCAATGGATGCGTGTGCAGCAGCAGTAATTCGTGCTGCTTCTTCCTGAGCTTTAGCGCGAAGTTCTTCAACAATGGCTGATCCTTGTGCGCGTGCTTCTTCGCGAAGAGTTTGTGCTTCTTCGCGCGCCTTAGATAACTGTTCGTTGTATTGAACAAGTGCACGCTGTGCTTCGAGCTGCGCTTTTTCCGCACGCTCCATGCCACCTTGAATTGCTTCAGTGCGCGCCGCAAATGCTTTTTCAAACATCGGCACTACTCTGCTTCTCAAGACAAGGAAGAGAAGAGTGAATGCAATCGCACCGACTATTAGTTCTGCTGTGTGCGGAACAAGCGGATTGATTTTCTCTCCTGCAGCCAAGATCACTGTGTTAGACATTTTCTACTCTCTCTATTAGATAACTAGGTAGTGAGTTTGCTATTAGAGAACGAATGCGAGAACGAGACCGAAGAGTGCGAGCGCTTCAGCAAGCGCGAATCCAAGGAACGCGATTGGCTGTAGAACGCTGCGTGCTTCTGGTTGACGAGCAACGCCGTTGATATATGCGGCGAAGATAAGTCCAGTTGCAATACCAGGACCGATTGCTGCGAGGCCAAAACCGACCAGGTTAAGTGTGCCTTCCATTTTTTTCTCCTTTTTTCTTTTCTTTAGGTGTTTACCTAATTAGTGCTCGTCGGCAAGGGCGCCGGCGATATATAGAGCTGCCAACAGAGTAAAGATGTACGCCTGTAGACACTGGACCATGAATTCAAAGAAAGTCAGAACGATGCCGATAAAGAAGGCAAACGGACTGATTAACTTCAAACCAATAACTCCTTGGAGTAGATGCTCTCCACCCAAGATAAAGACGAGCAGGAGCAAGTGTCCTGCAAACATATTCGCAAATAAACGCAGTGAAAGCGTCAATGGACGTACAAGTAAGAATGTCAGCAACTCAAGTGGAGTAATAAGAATGTATGCCGCCTTAGGAACGCCAGGCATGAACATAATCTCTTTGAAATATTTCCAAGCACCTTGCTTGCGGATTCCTACGTAGTGGAAAACTAAATAAACAGTAATTGCTAATACGTATGGGAATGAAACTCGAGACATCGTTGGGAATTGAAGGAACGGCACGATTCCGAAGATGTTATTGGTCAAAATAAAAGTAAAGAGTGTGAATAGGTATGGAACAAAGCGCATAAATTCATGGCCAATGACATCTCGAGCGAGATCATTTCTGACAAAGGCGTAAATACTCTCTCCGGCGAATTGGAATTTGGATGGAACAATCGCTGCTTTACGAGAAGAAAGTATGAAAAATACTGAAACCAAAATAACTGAGAGAAAAACTAGAAAAATTGGTTTTGTGGTGAAGGGATTATCGCCAAAAATTGGGGGGAGTTCGAAGTCGTTGCTACTAGGTGGGACGAAGCCTTCACCCTCTGCGCTTAAAAACACTGACGAGCGCACGCACTCTCCTTCAAAGAAACTCGAATGAATTTATACGGTCTTTTTCAGCTAGGACGCTGGGGAGGCGTTCTGCGGGCAACCTTATGCGGAAAAGTCCCGCCTGTGAAATCGGAAATTGAGCAGAATTAGGGCGTTTACTCGCGGCCGAAACGTAGCCAGACCAGATAAATACCTGAGCCAGCGCCCAGGATTAAGCCAGTTAGTAGAAGAAAGGTTGTGCCGAGCCACTTATCGAGTCCCCAGCCAACTCCACCCCAGAAAAGTAGTCCGGAGAGCAGATAACCGATGATCGACCAAGCTGCATTGTCATCGCGCGTTGCCATCTGTGCCCCCTTGTTGCTGGTTCTATTTTTTTGTTGAATCAGGCAGGGGTAAATGTATGCGCAATTTCATATAACTTGCAATTTCTCCACCTAGCCAGGCAAAAGTAAGCGCAATTGCCGTAGCGCCAAAACTGGTTCTGTTAATGCTTTCGCGAGATGTGAACGCGCTTAGGAGATACAAAAAGACTCCTAGAAAAAGTAATTTGGCAAAGTAAGAAAAAACTGCAAGTGCCATTGTGCTCATGGGATCAAGGTTTCGTGCGATTCGAGAAACACCGATATGAATTGCAAAATAAATAATCACAACAAACTGGGCAATAAGTGCTCCAAGAAATCCTGCAGACCCTGCAAAGAAAGAACTAAATCCAATTGCAATTATTCCGACGACAAATGATGGCAAAAGAGCGCCACGCAACATTAATGTTTCTGGACTCTTTTCCTTAGACATATACCGAATCCTTTTTACCTGTGCGTGTAACCACAATGGTGATTGTTGCAAGTAATGCCGCTGTAAGTAATGCAACCCATATTGGAGCGAATGCAGAAATAGTCATGGGGAAAGCAAGCGTGGCTGTCCATAAGTACATGATGACTGCAGTGCGGACATGTGAATTACCTGCAGAAAGTAATCTATGGTGCAAGTGATCTTTATCTGGCGCAAATGGTGAACGACCTGCACGAACTCGTCTTGAAATTGCAAGAATCAAATCAGCTAATGGAATAGCAAGAACTGCAAATGGCAACAAGAGAGGCAAAAGAGTAGGTCCAGCTTCAACAGCTGAAATTGCATTTGGATCAACTTGTCCAGTTAATGTGATCGCAGCCGAAGCCAGTAATAAACCTAAGAACATTGAAGACAACGGCTAAGAGATAGGCAAATGTGAAAAACGCTGCGCCTGCAATGGCCACGATTCCAGCAGCCAATCCATCTAGCCCATCAATGAAGTTAACGGCATTAATTGTTACCAAAACGATGAGTACCGTAACGAGTTGACCGATGCCGGGTGGCAGAGCGATGACGCCATTAATTGGCAACCACAAGATTTGAATTCCATAGATAAGCAAGATTCCTGCAGCCAGTGCTTGTCCTGCCAACTTGGTAAGTGCATCCAATTGGAAGCGATCATCGGCCATGCCAAGTAGGACTAGAAAAGTACCGGCTAAGAAAATTCCTTGTGCCTCGTGACCAAAAGATTTTCCAACAAGTGTTAGGTGTTGAACAATAATGAAAGTAATAGACATCGCAGCCCACATAGCAACGCCACCCCACCGAGGAGTTGGTGAGGTATGGACGTCGCGAGTACGCACTAATGCAACGGCGCCAAAACGTGTTGCAAGATTTCGAACGAATGGCGTAATCAAATAACACAGCGCTGCAGCAAGCAGCAATGTGAACATGTACTCACGCATGGAGTAAGTCTATGCGTTGTAAATTGGGAATTTCGAAGTTAACGCGTGAACTTCGCTCTTAATTCCGGCTAAGACTGTTGGGTCTTCGCTGCGGATTGCACGTGAGATGAGTGAAGCAATTATCTTCATCTCTTCTACGCCCATTCCTTGCGTGGTTGTCGCTGGAGTTCCTACGCGAATTCCGCTAGTGATTCCTGGTTTCTCAGGATCGAAAGGAATCGAATTCTTATTCAGAACAATTCCAGCATTTCCACAACGCTCATCTGCAACCTTGCCAGTTACGCCAGTTCCACGAATATCAATGAGCGCAAGGTGGGTTTGTGTTCCACCAGATACTGCGCGCATACCCTCGCCTTCGAGAGCCGCACAGAGTGCTTGTGCATTGACGATGACATCCTTTGCATACTTTTGGTACTCAGGAGTTGCACACTCTTTGAGCGCAACAGCTTTTCCAGCAACTGCAGACATGATTGGTCCACCTTGCATTCCAGGGAAGACAGCTTTATCAATCGCAGCCGCATGTGCTTCTTTTGCAAGAATCATTCCACCACGTGGACCACGTAAAACTTTGTGCGTTGTAAATGAAACTACATCTGCATAAGGAACTGGTGATGGAATTGCTTTACCAGCCACTAAGCCAATGAAGTGCGCTGCATCTACCCACATGATTGCGCCAACTTCGTCGCAAATTGCACGTACTTTTTCAAAATCAACAAGACTTGGATAGGCAGTAGCACCAGAGCAAATCATCTTTGGTTTATTTGCAATTGCTAAATCACGTAGTTCGTCATAATCAATGAGTTCTGTATCTTGGCGCACCCCGTAAGAGACGACGTTAAACCATTTTCCAGAAAAGTTAACTGGGGAACCATGTGTGAGATGGCCACCGTGTGGCAAAGACATCGCCAAAACTGTGTCACCAGGTTTTGTAAATGCTTGATACACAGCAATGTTTGCACTTGCACCTGAGTGTGGTTGAACATTTGCATGGTCTGCACCGAATAAAGATTTAGCACGTTCGATGGCAAGGTATTCGGCCTTGTCTACTTCTTCACAACCACCGTAATAACGCTTGCCTGGATAACCTTCGGCATATTTGTTAGAAAGAGTCGAACCAAGAGCAGCGAGCACTGCCCGCGAAGTGAAATTTTCGCTCGCGATTAATTGAAGATTTGTCTGTTGTCGCTTGAGTTCTGAGAGCAATACAGCGGAGATCTCAGGATCTTGTTTGCTCAAAAGATCAAAGTCTGGACCGTAAAAAATATCTTTCGTCATTTGCGGATTCTAATCTCACTTTCCAAAATTGTCAGGAGATACTTTTTGGAGGGATTCACGCGAGATAGCGCCTTCTCGCACGAGTTGCATTCCATCATCTGAAACGTTTATGACAGTTGACCTAGGTCCAGCTGGAAGATGACCGCCATCAAAAATAACGTCTACCCCAGGGTTTTCAAATCTCTCGACATCAAGCAATGTTGGTAATCCATTACTTGTAATTGATGCAATTGCTAAGGGTCCACATTTTTGCATTAGTTCTGAAACAAAGCCATCTTGAGGCATTCGTAAACTAATTTGATCAAGTCTTTGTGAATCTCCTAGATCCCACGCCAATCCAACTTGTGGTTTTACATTGATGCTGAGTAATCCTGGCCAGAATGCATTTGTTAAAGCTTGGACATCTTCACGCATGCTGCGTGAAAGTCCCTGCGCTGTTTTCGCAGTTGGAATAATTACTTGTGCGACAACTCCTAGAGCGTCACCACGCAAAACGTGCATGGCGCGAACGGCAAAGTGGCTAAACGCATCGCACGCATATACATAACCATGCTCAAGCGGTACCACAATTACATATCCATCACGAATAGATTTAAGTCCGCGAGCTAAGTGATCGGCTCGATCGCCGACAGTGATATCCACTCTTTCAACTGAATTGCTCATGTATTTTTCCGTATCGCACTAGTCCAACGTGGGCGTCCAGCTAAATCCTGATGTAACTGTATCTCTTCAAAATCAGCACTTAGTGCATCTTTAATAAAGGTACCTTGTTTTTCATTGTGCTCAATGGCTAATAGTCCACCTGATTTTAACAATCGTGATGCACTCGAAATGAACTGGCGCGGTGCATCCATGCCATCCTTGCCGCCAAAGAGTGCAATCGCAGGTTCATGTTCAACGACATCTCTCGGTAAATCAGATTCATCTTCAATATATGGTGGATTAGCAATGACTACATCACATTTAATTCCAGGTAATGCGTCGTTGACATCACTATGAACAATTCTCAAATCTTCCACGATTGTCTCTACGTTTTTCTTTAGCCAGACAAGTGCTTCATCACTTTTCTCTACGGCAATCACACGACTGTTTGATGCTTCAGTTGCTATTGCCAATGCGAGTGCACCTGAACCAGAACCTAGATCAATAACACTTACTGGAGCTGGCAAATTAGCAATGTGCGTGAGCACTGCTCCAACAAGTAATTCACTTTCTGGTCTTGGAACTAAGACTCCTGGACCTACTTTTAATTCAAGATTTCGAAAGTAAGCAGTGCCGGTTATGTATTGCAATGGTTCGTGCAAAATTCTTCGAGCCAAGAGATCATGAAAGGTTTCTAGAGGAATACTTTTGTCATCGAGTGCTTCAAGTGTTCGTTCAAGCAGCACTGGATTGTGTAAATCCATTCGAGATATTCCGAGTACATGCGCTAGCAATATTTCAGCATCCACGCCATCAATTTCTGAAAGAGCTAGCTGCTCTTTTGCGTCTTTCAGAATTTCTCGAAGGTTCACGCCGTCTTACTCCGTGGAAGCTAACTTCGCAGCTTTATCAGCGTCAAGAAGAGATTGAATAACATCATCAAGCTCGCCATTTAGAACTGAATCTAAATTATTTGATTTGTAATTAACGCGGTGATCGCTCAAACGATTTTCAGGAAAGTTATAGGTTCTAATGCGCTCTGAGCGATCCACTGTCCGAACCTGATTTTTGCGTTCGGCAGATGCTGCTGCGTCAGCTTTTTCTTGAGCATCTGCTAATAAACGTGCGCGCAAAATACGCAGCGCTGATTCCTTATTTTGCAGCTGGCTCTTTTCATTCTGACAAGAAACGACTATGCCTGTTGGAACGTGAGTAAGGCGCACTGCAGAGTCGGTTGTATTTACGCTCTGTCCACCAGGACCAGATGAGCGATACACATCAACGCGCACATCATTCATATTTAACTCAACATCAATTTCTTCTGCTTCAGGAAGAATCAAAACTCCTGCAGCTGAAGTATGAATGCGACCTTGGCTCTCAGTTTCTGGAACACGTTGAACACGGTGCACTCCACCTTCAAATTTCAAACGTGCATAAGGTGATTCACCTGGCGCCGCTGTCCCCTTAGATTTCACAGCAACTGAAATATCTTTGTATCCACCCATTTCACTTTCGGTTGCATCAAGAATTTCAACTTTCCAATTACGTTTTTCGGCATAACGCATATACATGCGCAATAAATCTCCTGCAAAGAGCGCAGATTCGTCTCCACCAGCGCCCGCTTTAACTTCCAGAATTACATCTCGATCATCATTTGGATCGCGTGGAAGCAATAGCTCTTCAAGTTTTTCCGCGGCCTTCTGTGCAGCAGTTTCTAGCGCAGGAATTTCGGAAGCAAAATCAGGATCACTCGCTGCTAATTCTTTTGCAGCGGTTAAGTCTTCGTCAGCGCTCTTCCACTCTTTAAATCCAGCAACGACTGGACCAAGTTGGGCATATCGACGGCCAAGTTGTCGTGCTTTTCCTTGATCTTCGTGAATAGAAGGATCAGCCATTGCAGCTTCAAGTTCAGCGTATTCGCGAACCATTTCATGTGCTGATGCAAAGCGATCGCTACTCATGTGGCTTCTCCTTTCTGTGAATACGTTTGGTTTAATTTAAATAAAAAGCAAAAGACCGCAACCACTACCAAAGTAGTGAATGCGGTCTTTTTAGAAAGCTATTTTTTACCGAAGCGCTCTTCGAACTTCGCTACACGTCCACCAGTATCAAGAATGCGCTGCTTACCTGTGTAGAACGGATGGCAGACAGAACACACTTCAACATAAATTGAGCCGCTTGTAACGGTTGAGCGGGTAAGAAACTTTTCACCGCAACCACAAGTTACTTGAGTCTCTTTGTACTCTGGATGAATCTCTGACTTCATTTCATATCCTCTTTCGTGACTGGGTCGTGATTCTCACGTGAACCAGTCGGACGGTTAATAGGGCTAAAGGTTAACCCCATCGGGTAGATATTAAAAATTTGAGCGTGAACTTAACCTTCCGAACCTGGTCCAACAGTTGTCTTCTGGATCTGCATCAAGAACTCAACGTTGGACTTCGTACCCTTCATCTTTTCAAGAAGAAGTTCGAGTGCTTGCTGTGGTTCGAGTGCATGCAATACGCGTCGAAGCTTCCAGACAATATTAAGTTCTTCTGTTCCCATAAGGATTTCTTCTTTACGAGTACCAGATGCAACAACGTTAACTGCAGGGAAGATTCTCTTATCTGCCATACGGCGATCAAGAATAAGTTCCATGTTTCCAGTTCCCTTGAACTCTTCGAAGATAACTTCATCCATACGAGAGCCGGTGTCAACAAGTGCTGTTGCAAGAATTGTGAGTGAACCGCCATCTTCGATATTACGTGCTGCACCGAAGAATTTCTTTGGCGGATACAAAGCTGCTGAATCAACACCTCCGGAGAGAATGCGACCTGATGCAGGAGCTGCAATGTTGTATGCACGACCAAGGCGTGTAATCGAGTCAAGAAGAACAACAACATCGTGACCAAGTTCGACTAGACGCTTTGCGCGTTCAATTGCTAATTCGGCAACTGTTGTGTGGTCATCAGCTGGACGATCAAATGTTGAGGCAATAACTTCACCTTTAACTGAGCGTTGCATATCTGTAACTTCTTCTGGACGCTCATCTACTAAAACAACCATTAAATGGCACTCTGGGTTATTTGTAGTGATTGCGTTTGCAATTGATTGTAGAACCATTGTTTTACCAGCCTTTGGTGGCGAAACAATAAGACCGCGTTGGCCTTTACCAATGGGAGAAATCAGATCAATCACGCGAGTTGTCAAAATATTTGGTTCTGTTTCAAGGCGTAAGCGCTCTTGGGGATACAGCGGAACCAACTTATTAAATTCCACACGATTTCGTGCTTCATCTGGAGTTGAACCATTAATCGTGTCCAAAATAATTAGTGCATTGAACTTTTCGCGGCGTTCACCTTCACGTGGTTGGCGCACTTGTCCAGTTACAACATCACCTTTGCGAAGTCCGTATTTGCGAACTTGCTGGAGTGATACGTAAACATCATTTGGACCAGGTAAATAACCACCAGTGCGAATAAATGCATAGCTTTCAAGTATGTCTAAAAGCCCACCGACTGGAAGCAATACGTCATCTTCTGAAAGTACTGGCTCACGTTCTTCACGGTTTCCACGATCACGATTGCGATCGCGACCACGACCACGATCTCGACCGCGACCACGATCGAAACGATCGCCTCGGTTGCTCTGAGAATCGTTATCGGAATCTGAATTATTGTCGGACTCTGAATCGCGTGGCGCATCCTTCTTATTGCGATTATTGCGCGCTTCGCGACGAGCTTCGCGTTCTGCTTTCGCTGCTTCTCTGTTAGCTGCTTGTAAATCAGCAATAGCTTGAACGAGAGCATCTTTTTTTAACTTGGCAGCACCATCGATACCGAGTTGTGAAGCAACTTCCTTAAGTTTCGGAAGAGACATTGCATTTAACTCGGGGCTGTCTGAACGTACAGGTTCTTTTTCTGTCATTGTTTTCATTTCAGTAATGGCCTTAAGGATTGCCCAAAAGGTGCGATTAATTTATTTATCTGAAAAATCTTGCACCGAATAACTAGAGCCGGCTGATCAGATGTCATAAGGGTAGCACCGGGAAGCCAGTCCCTACAAATTCAAAATTAGGCGATTATTCCCGCTCCGGTAGTGCAAATACTGAGGGCCTGGACCTCAAATGCTGAACCTGCAGCGCGCTCTAACTCTGCAATCTCATTGGCATCTCCATTGTGAAGAGCTAAGACTGTTGGACCTGCACCAGATATAAATGCTGCAACACCTGCGCCTCGTAGCTTATTGAGTAGCGCAAAAGATTTAGGCATTGCTTCTTGGCGAAACTTTTGATGAATAAAATCTTCAGTTGCTATAAATAATAAATCAGGACGTGATGCAAGAGCATGCACAAGTAATTCGCCGCGAGTTGTATTGGCAGCTGCATCTGCATGAACAATTGTCTCTGGCAATAACTTACGAGCCTTAGCTGTGGCTACGGCGCCCTCTGGAATAAAAGCTATTGCGCTAATTCTTGGGTCAACATGAATTTGAACTGCGCGAGCAATGTTTTTGCCACGTTGATCTTCAGTCCACGCAATTGTTGCGCTACCAAATAGAGCCGCTGCCACATTATCGGGATGGCCTTCCATCTCCGTTGCAAGATTGAGTAAGTCTTCATTACTCATTTTGTCTTCTCCCGTTAAAACGAGAGAACGAGCCAACATCAATCCACCAACTATCGCACTTGCAGAAGAACCTAATCCACGGCCATGTGGAATAACGTTGAGTGCGCGAATTGCAACACCTTTAGGTTCGCCGCCTAAAAACTTAAATCCTTTATACATGGCTTTAACGAGCAAATTCTTTTCAGTACGTGGCAAAACATCCGCGCCCTCGCCGGTGATATCAATATCTAACCCTGGATCATCGAGAATTTGTGCGACGTAACGATCATGCATTCCTAACGCTAAGCCGAGTGAATCAAAACCAGGGCCAAGGTTCGCACTCGTTGCAGGGACTTGAATCTGTACAGCATTGGCACGAAAAGTTGGTTTAGCCATTTTAGGAAAGACCTAACGCCTTTGCGGCGGCTTTTACGTTTACTGGAACAACTACTGGCTTCTTGGCGCCTTCCAGTGCCCACGGAATATCTTTTAGACCATGTCCTGTCACTGTAATAACAATTGTTTTGTTCTTAGGAAGTTTCCCAGCTTTTTGATATTTAATGAGTCCAGCTAAGCCAGCAGCTGATGAAGGCTCCACAAATATTCCTTCTTTTGATGCAATCAAGTGGTAGGCCGCAAGAATTTCTTTATCTGTTACGGCATCGATTAATCCACCTGAAGAATCACGTGCATCTAATGCTTGTTGCCAGGAGGCTGGGTTACCAATTCGAATTGCTGTTGCAATTGTGTTTGGGTTTTTCACGATTTTACCCTTCACGATTGGAGCAGACCCTGCGGCTTGAAATCCCCACATTGCTGGCAACTGTGTGCACATTCGATCAGAGCGATATTCCTTGTAACCCTTCCAATATGCAGTGATGTTTCCTGCATTTCCAACTGGAAGCGCATGAATATCTGGTGCATCACCTAGTGCATCAATAACTTCAAATGACGCTGTCTTTTGTCCTTCGATGCGATATGGATTCACAGAGTTAACAAGGGCAACAGGGAAGTTTTCTGATAACTCTCGAGCAAGGGTTAGGCAATCATCAAAGTTTCCATTTACTTGTAGAATTTTTGAACCATGTGCAACCGCTTGAGCTAACTTGCCAAGTGCAATCTTTCCCTTAGGAATAAGTACTGCAGGAACCATGCCAGCTTTAACTGCATAAGCAGCAGCTGATGCAGAAGTATTTCCTGTTGATGCGCAGATAACAGCTTTAGAACCACCTTCGGCTGCCTTTGAAATAGCCATAGTCATTCCGCGATCTTTAAAGGATCCTGTTGGATTTAGGCCTTCGTATTTGATCCATACATTATTTTTCAATAACTCGGATAAATAGCAAGCAAAAATAAGAGGAGTTCCACCTTCATTAAGTGTGACAACAGGAGTGCTCTCTGTAACTGGTAATCGGTGGCGATACTCATTGATTACACCGCGCCATTGATACGCACCTGGTTTGCGATTAAAAATTGACATCAGGAATTAGATCCTTGCACTCGAAGTACGCTTTCTACTTTTGTAACAATATCCATACTGGAAAGCGCTTTTACTGTTGCACTGAGTGCCGATTCTGTAGCTCCGTGGCTGACAACAATGAGTTCAGCATCGTTGCCACGACCAGATTGGCGAACAGTTTGAATTGATACAGATTGCGATGCAAAGACCTGTGCAATTGCGGCTAAAACACCTGGCTTATCGGCGACATTTAAGCGAATAAGAAATTGAGTTTTTGTATCGCCAATCGGCGCAATCGCGCGGTCTGCGTAATCGCTTTCACGTGGTCCAACAGAATTACTTACTAGGTGACGCGCGACAGCAACTACATCTCCCAAAACAGCACTGGCTGTTGGTGCACCCCCTGCTCCACGACCATAAAACATTAACTGACCCGCAGATTTTGCTTCTACGAAAACAGCATTGAATGCATCGCGCACTGCAGCAAGTGGATGGCTTCGTGGAATAAGTGTCGGGTGCACACGAACTGAAATTCGATCATCAGAAGTTAACTCTGCAATCGCCAATAACTTGATTACGTGATTCATAGTTTTTGCTACTGCAACATCTTCGGCAGTGATTGATGAAATACCTTCACGGTAAACATCATCAACGCTGACTCGAGAGTGAAAAGCTAATCCAGCGATGATGGCAGCCTTAGAAGCCGCATCAAAACCTTCGATGTCAGCAGTTGGATCTGCTTCGGCGTATCCAAGTCCTTGTGCTTCTTTGAGAACTTCATTAAAGGCACGACCTTCTTCATCCATCTTTGTAAGAATGTAATTTGTAGTGCCGTTGACAATTCCCATTACGCGAGTGATCTGATCACCCACTAATGATTCACGCATTGGACGAATAATTGGAATAGCACCAGCAACAGCTGCTTCGTAATAAAGATCGACGCCTTTGTTATCTGCTGCAGTAAACAAATCTGCGCCATGGGTAGCGAGCAATGCTTTGTTGGCCGTCACTACAGATTTACCATTATTAATCGCAGCAAGAATTAATTCACGTGCAGGATCAATTCCACCCATGACTTCTATAACAATGTCGATCTCGGGATCATTGATTATCGATTGCGCATCAGTGGTAAGTAGAGCCGGATTGACTCCTTCGCGTGCAGATTTAACATCGCGTACGGCAATTTTCTTTAATACTAACTTTGCGCCCGCACGTGTGGAGAGTTCTGCATTATTTTTTTCAAGCAGCGCCGCAACTTGGCCGCCAACTACACCGCAGCCAAGCATGCCAATGTGAATATTTTTGTGCGCGCTCATGTTCTTATTCTTTCACAGATGAGCAGATGCGCGTTAAATATCTAGGCGTAAGAGATCTTCGATGCTCTCTCGACGCAGGATTACTCGTGCTTTTCCATCTTTTATGGCGACTACAGGTGGACGCGAGATGTGGTTGTAATTCGTGGCCATGCTGCGACCGTAAGCACCAGTTGCTGGAGTAGCAAGTAAATCCCCTGGCGTGACATCTGATGGAAAATCAATATCTTTAATAACGATGTCCCCTGTTTCGCAATGTTTTCCAACGATTCGTGTTGCAACCTTCTTAGCCGTTGATTCACGATTCGCAATAACTGCTGTGTACTCAGCGTCATAAAGTGCCGTGCGCAAGTTATCGCTCATTCCACCATCAACTGAAACATAGTTTCGTGTTGCACTATTTTCTAATGTCACAATCTTTGTTGTACCAACTGTGTACAAAGTAAACATAGATGGACCAACTATTGCGCGACCTGGTTCGATGGAAATCTTTGGCACATCGAGTGAATATTTCGCACATACTTTCTTCACCTGACTAGCAAGAGCGCTCAATACATCGGCTGCATGAATCTCAGATTCACCATCTACATAAGCGATTCCGTAACCACCGCCAAGATCAAGTTCGGGTAATTGCTGACCAAATTCTTCGTTGTACTTTGCTATGAGTTCGATTAATCGCTCTGCGGCAATTGCAAATGGTTCTGTTTGAAATATCTGTGAACCAATATGTGAATGAAAGCCGCGAAGTTCTAGGCTGGAATGTTTTTTAGTTTCCATAATTGCTTGCCATGCTGCGCCGCTTGCAATCGAGAATCCAAACTTCACGTCTTCGTGTGCGGTTGCAATTGATTCGTGCGTGTGTGCTTCAATGCCTGGTGTTAAGCGAAGCAAAACTCTCTGGACTTTTCCAGCAGATGTAGCTGCAGCAGCAACTCGTTCAATTTCAAAGAGCGAATCCATGACAATTGCCCCAACACCTACAGCAACAGCTTGTTCGATTTCTTCAGCTGATTTGTTGTTGCCGTGTACTTCAATGTTTTCAGCTTTTATGCCACCTTTGAGTGCAACAGCTAATTCGCCACCTGTGCAGACATCAATTCCGATTCCGAGATCTGCAATCCATCGGGCGACTTCTACGCAGACAAATGCTTTTGCAGCGTAATACACGCGACCCGCTTGTGGGCCAAAAGCGTTTAAGAGTTCGGTGTTCCACGTCGATGCACGTGTGCGAAAATCATCTTCATCTAAGAAAAATGTAGGCGTCTTAAACTCCGCCGCAAGTTTTGAAGCAGAAATTCCGGAGCAATGCAGTTCGCCATTATTTACAGTGATATTTTTTGACCACAAAGTTTGTAGATTTTTACTCATTACATCTTCTCCGGTGCACTCACGCCAAGTAAATCTAAACCATTTTTGATTACCTGCTTTGTTGCCGCACATAAGTTTGCCCGAGCACTATGAATTGCTGATACAGGTTCGTCGCCTAGTGGCAGCACTCGACAATCCGCATAGAAACCGTGGTAGACGCCAGCAAGTTCTTCTAGGTAGCGAGCGACTCTGTGTGGTTCTCTGAATTCAGCTGCCCCTGTAACAACCTTAGGAAATTCCGCAAGTGCGCCCAGTAATTCATTTTCGCGATCATGTGTCAGTTGTGTTGGGTCAAAATTCTCAAGACCTACCGGAATCTTTAACTCTTGTGCATTGCGCAGAACTCCTGCAATACGAGCGTGAGCGTATTGAACGTAATAAACAGGATTTTCATTTGTATTTCTCTTTAATACATCCACATCCAAAATCATCGGAGTATCAACTGGATAACGAATCAATGTATAGCGAGCAGCATCGACTCCAACTTTTTCAACTAACTCTTCAAGGGTAATAATCGTTCCGGCGCGCTTGGAGAGTTTTACTTCTTCCCCGCCTTCCATAATTTTTACGAGCTGACCAATAAGTACGTGGATGTTGTATTCGGGATTATCGCCAGCACACGCTGCTGTTGCCTTTAAGCGTCCAACATATCCATGATGATCTGCGCCTAACATATAGATGCAAATATCAAAACCACGATCACGTTTATTTATGTAATAAGCAGTGTCTGAAGCAAAATAAGTTAAATCTCCATTGGCTTTGGTTAAGACGCGATCTTTATCATCACCAAAGTCAGTTGTTCGAAGCCACGTTGCGCCTTCTTCTTCGAAGACATGTCCTTGTTTGCGCAACTTCACCATTGCAACTTCAACAGACCCGCCTTCATGTAGCGAGCGCTCAGAGAACCAGACATCAAAGTGTGTTCCAAAATTTTCAAGAACACGCTTTTGATCTCCAAGTTGCCATGCATAACCACGTTCGCGAAATTCAATGACACGTTCTGGTTCCGGAAGTGTTGTTAATTTTGAATCTTGGGCAACAAGTGATGTCGCAATTTCGCTTATGTACGCCCCTTGATAACCATCTTCAGGAATAGGTTTTCCAAGTGCTGATGCTTCAAGGGATGCACCAAATAAATCCATCTGGTTTCCGCGATCATTTATATAAAATTCACGGACAACATCGGCGCCAGCGGCGCTGAGAACGCGACCAAGAGCATCTCCCACTGCAGCCCAACGAGTATGACCAAGATGCAAAGGTCCTGTTGGATTTGCGCTAATGAATTCGAGATTGATTCGAACTCCTGCGAGTCCAGTGCTCTGACCGAAATGAGATTGTGCATTTAAAATTGTGCGTACGAGTTCTGCTTGGCTTGCTCGGTTTAAAGTTATGTTGAGAAAACCAGGACCTGCAATATCAACTTTTGAAATTTCAGGAATGACTGCGAGGTTTGACTGCAATATTGAGGCAACATCTCGTGGATTTTTGCCCGATGGCTTTGCCAATTGCAGCGCAATAGACGTTGCATAATCACCATGTTCGCGATTCTTAGGACGCTCGAGTGAAATACTTTCTGGAAGCGCAGTACTAATCTCTTTCGGTAACTGCCCCGCTGAAATAGCAGCCAGGATTGCCGTGCGGATATGGGCGGAAATCTGCTCTGAAAGGGAGATTTCTGAGCTGCTCATCTGCCAAAGGCTACCGTTTACGCGTGCGCTCTTGCTTTGTTACCCAATTGTTATTTCAAATTGATCATTGTGAGCGTAACCCGAGGGTGACCTTTTCGGAGTTTGCGAGTACCGTCGCGCGTGGTTCTGCCCCCCTCAACTGGTTGGAACAGTTTCAACCAGGGGCGTTCCACCTTTCGAAAGGTAATAAATCTATGGCAAAGCGCCGTTTAGCGATCACTGCAGCACTTGCTGCATTTGCAATCGCATTAACAGGTTGCTCATCGAGCGACAGTTCTGCTGACGGTTTCGTCGGTGTAATCCTTCCAGATGCTGCTTCATCAGCTCGCTGGGAAACTGCTGACCGCGGATTCCTACAAGCTGCATTTGATGCTGCTGGTGTAAAGGTTGATATCCAGAATGCAAATGGCGATAAGGCCGCATTCCAGACAATCGCTGATCAAATGCTTTCAGCAGGTGCAAAGGTTCTCATCATGGTGAACCTTGATTCAGATTCAGCTAAGGCTGTTCAGGATAAGGCTGCTTCACAAGGCGTTCCAACAATTGACTATGACCGTTTAACACTTAACGGTTCAGCCTCTTACTACGTATCATTTGATAACGAAGCAGTAGGCAAGCTACAAGGTGAAGGTATTAAGGCATGTCTAGATGCAGCTGGTAAGAAGACAGCGCGCATCGTTTACCTAAACGGTTCACCAACTGATAACAACGCAACACTCTTCAAGGCTGGATACGATTCAGTACTTCGTCCATTGATCGATTCAAAGGCTTACACATTGGTCGACGATCAAGCTGTCCCAGACTGGGATAACGCAAAGGGTGGAGTTATTTTCGAACAGCAACTTTCAAAGGCTGGCGGAAAGCTTGACGCTGTTGTTTCAGCTAACGAAGGTCTCGGACTTGCAGCTGTAGCAGTTCTTAAGAAGAACAAGCTAAACGGCAAGGTTTGTGTATCTGGACAAGATGCAACTGTTGACGGATTGCGTGCAATCCTTACAGGTGACCTTTCAAACACTGTTTACAAGGCAATTAAGGCAGAGGCAGAAGGCGCTGCAACTTTGGCAATCGCATTGCTTAAGGGCGAAGAAGCTACAACTGCTACAGGTTCAGTGAACAACGGAGCAATTGATGTTCCATCTGTTCTCCTAGTACCAGTCGGAATCACAAAGGCTAACGTCAAGGACGTTATTGCTGATGGCTTCCAGAAGAAGGAAGATGTCTGCATGGGCATCGAAGATCTCTGCGCAGCTAACGGAATCTAATAATTTCGTTTCTAAGCGGAAAATGAAATAAGTTTCGGCCCGGGGGTTAAAAGCCCCGGGCCGAAATTCTTTCTACTAGTACTAAAAGGAGATTGCCGTGAGTTCACCAATACTCTCGCTTCGCGGAGTCAATAAATCATTCGGTCCCGTAAATGTTTTAAAAGGCGTGGACTTTGATACATACGCTGGCAAAGTAACAGCGCTCGTCGGCGATAACGGAGCAGGTAAGAGCACGCTTATTAAATGTATCGCTGGTATCTACACACCAGAATCTGGAGATTTCCTTTTTGAAGGTAAAAAAGTTGAGATCAATGGACCACGTGATGCAACTGATCTCGGAATTGAAATTGTTTATCAAGATTTAGCTTTATGCGACAACCTCGACATTGTTCACAATATGTTCCTTGGCCGTGAACAGAAAAAAGGTCCAGTTTTAAATGAAACTTCTATGGAGGCACTTGCTCGTAAAACACTCGATGGTTTAAGTGTTCGAACAGTTAAGTCAATTCGCCAAACTGTTGCCTCCCTTTCGGGTGGACAACGTCAAACTGTTGCAATCGCACGTGCAGTACTTTGGAATAGCAAAGTAGTAATTTTGGATGAACCAACTGCGGCCCTAGGTGTTGCACAGACAGAACAAGTACTCAACCTTGTACGTCGCTTGGCAGATAATGGTCTTGCAGTTGTTCTAATTAGTCACAACCTCAACGATGTCTTTGAAGTGGCCGATAATATCGCCGCTCTTTACTTGGGTCAGATGGCTGCACAGGTAGAAAAGAAAGATGTAAAACCACAACAAGTGATCGAGTTAATCACCACAGGTAAATCTGCTGGGGTTTCAGGAGTCAACGCATGAGTACAGAAATCATTCACGAATCTGCAACACTCAAAGGCGCCGCATCTGATTACTGGAGCCGTGTAAAAGCTGGCGACATTGGTGCTCTTCCTGCAATCTTGGGTCTCGTCGCACTCTGCGCAATTTTTGGCGCGATGTCAGATGTATTTCTTACTGCAGGAAACTTTGCAAATCTTTTGACTCAAGCAGCGGCAGTAATTGTTATTGCAATGGGACTCGTTTTCGTTCTGCTCTTGGGAGAAATTGATTTGTCAGCTGGATACGCAGCAGGCGTATCTGGCGCCGTTCTTGTCATACTTATCACCAACCATCAAGTTGCTTGGTACATCGCATTTCCTATCAGCATCATGGTTGGTGCACTGCTTGGTTTCATTCTCGGTTCGCTTGTAGCGCGTATTGGAATTCCTTCATTCGTTGTAACTCTTGCGGCATTTCTTGCCTTTCAAGGTCTCTTGCTTTTACTTGCAGGTGAAGGCGGAACTATTCGAATTGAAGACAAAACAATTCTTGCAGTAGAAAATAGCAATCTTTCTCCGCTCCTCAGTTGGGTGTTTTTCATTGTGGTAGGAGTGGCCTATGTCGGCACAGGACTTAACCGTCTAAATACTCGCCGCCGCGCAGGACTTAAGACCGAACTAGTTAAGTTGTGGGTCATTAAAACTGCATCTCTTTTACTCATCACAGGTGGCGCAGTGTTTGCACTCACCGTTGAACGAAGCAACAATCCAGATCTCGTAAGCCTTAAGGGAATCCCTTACGTGGTTCCACTGATTCTTTTCTTACTTGCCGTTGGTACTTTCGTGCTCGGTCGTACAGCATTTGGTCGCCATATTTATGCAGTTGGTGGCAATGCTGAAGCTGCACGTCGTGCAGGTATTAACGTTAAGCGAGTTCGAATTTCAGCATTTGTTATTTGTAGCTCACTTGCTGCAGTTGCAGGCATGATCTTTGCTTCGCGCCAAAACTCAATCTCACCAACAACTGGTGGTAGCTCAACGCTTCTCTACGCTGTTGGTGCAGCAGTTATCGGTGGAACATCACTCTTTGGTGGCAAAGGAAAGATGCGCGATGCAATCCTTGGTGGTCTCGTTGTAGCTGTTATTGATAACGGCATGGGACTTTTAGGGTACGCAGCAGGTATCAAGTTCATTGTTACCGGACTTGTGTTATTAGTTTCCGCGGGCGTCGATGCAGTATCACGTCACGGAAGTTCGGTTAGTTAGAGCTCAACTCCCATTAAATGCTCTAGCGCTAACTGATCAATAACTTCGTATCCATAGCCACGCTTTCCAGCGGCTTCTACATCGAAGGAATCCTTTGCAAGGTCCTTCCATGTTTCACCACTAGCAAGTGTTGGTTCTGTGAGTCCTGTAATATTTGATTCCTTCATTGCAGCAATAACGCGTGGATCTTTTCTAAATGCTGCTGCACGCTCTTTGAGAATCAAATAAGTACGCATGTTTGATGATGCTGAAACCCATACGCCCTTGTCATCTTCTGTGCGTGCTGGCTTGTAATCAAAGTGCTTTGGTCCGCTGTACTTATAGTTTTCAAGAAGATCAACTAAGAAGAATGCTGATTTCAGATCGCCGTGACCAAATACGAGGTCTTGATCGAACTTTGGACCGTGCTGACCGTTGAGATCAATGTGGAATAACTTCTTATGCCACAGCGCTTGAGCAATTCCATGTACGAAGTTGAGACCTGCCATTTGTTCGTGACCGACTTCTGGATTAAGGCCAACCATCTCTGGGTAATCAAGTTCATTAATAAATGCGAGCGCGTGACCAATTGTTGGCAAGAAGATGTCGCCACGTGGTTCGTTTGGCTTTGGCTCAAGTGCAAACTTAATGTTGTAGCCATTGTCTTTTACGAATTGACCAAGAGTATTAAACGCTTCACGGAAACGATCGAGTGCTACGTACGCATCTTTTGCGCCATCAGACTCAGCGCCTTCACGGCCACCCCATGCAACATAAATTTCTGCACCGAGTTCGGCGGCTAATTCGATGTTTTTCATTGTCTTGCGGAGTGCGTAACGGCGAATATCGCGATCATTACTTGTAAATGCACCATCTTTAAATACTGGATGTGTGAATAGATTTGTTGTGGCCATCGGAACTTTCATTCCGGTTTCATCGAGTGCTTTCTTAAAGCGATCAATGTGCTTGCGACGTTCACCTTCATCGCTTCCAAATGGAATCAAATCATCATCATGAAAAGTGACACCATAGGCACCGCGTGCAGCTAATTCATTTACCGAACGAACTGGGTCGAGTGCATCGCGCGTTGCATCACCAAAAGGATCGCGTGCTTGCCAACCAACAGTCCAGAGACCGAAAGTGAACTTATCTGCAGGTTTTGGATCAAATGACATGGCGAACCCTTCGTGAAATTTAGCCGTTTTGGCAACAGGGCGAACTTACCTCTAACCTTGCCTATATTCCACAAGGGTTAGGTAACAATCTTGTGACACTCTTTTGCGGGAGTGGTGAAATGGCAGACACGCAGGTCTTAGGAACCTGTGTCTTCGGACGTGCGGGTTCAAGTCCCGCCTCCCGCACCATTGTAATTTTTGGATTTGCTAAACGGTAAGAATTAATCGAAGGACTTACATTGATTACTCAATTAAAAGAACTTCGTTCTCATAAAGGTTTTATCGCACTTGTAAGTGCCAGATTCATCTCTAATTTAGGAAATGGACTCTCACCAATTGCTTTGGCCTACGGCGTTCTAAGTATTCCTGGCGCCGATGGAAAAGATCTCAGTCTGGTTATGGCCGCGCGTTTTGTTCCAATGGTTGCCCTAATGCTCTTTGGCGGAGTAGTTGGCGATCGTTACAAAAGAAATCGAGTAGTGGGTGGCGCCGACATAATCGGAAGTGTCTTTGTCGGTTCAGGTTGGGCATTGCTCATCGATGCAATTTCTTTTTTAATTGCAGGAATTCTCGTATGGAATTTGGATCTACCAGAAATGCCTGAACGTGAAGAAAACTCTGTTATTCATGATTTAAGGATTGGTTGGCACGAATTTATTTCACGTCCGTGGGTAATCGCAATTGTGTGTTCATTTGCAATTATTAATATGTGTTTTGAAGCTATCTGGCAGGTACTTGGTCCGCTCGCTTACGATCAAGGAGATAGCGGTCCCAGAAATTGGTCATTTAATTTGGCAGCTGTCACTTTAGGAATGATTTTTGGAAGTGTCATTGCACTGAAGATCAAACTTAAACGTCCGCTCGTCACGTCGATGATTCTTATTGCAGCTTCATCTGTGTGGAATTTTGCCATTGCATCTACTCAACCACTTGCTCTTGTAATGGTCTGTGGATTTGTTTCAGGTTTAGCGATTGATATATTCATGGTGCAATGGAATACGGCAATGCAAACACATATTCCAGAAGAATCATTCTCGCGAGTAGCGGCGTATGACGCATTTGGATCTTTTGGAATAGCGCCGATAGGAGTTGCATTTGCTGGACCAGCAGCTGCATATTTCGGAATCACACCAACGCTCTGGGCAACCGGAATTCTCACATTCATTGCTGCGCTAGCTTCATTGAGCGTGAAATCACTTCGCGCACTTAAGTAAATTCAACCTGGATTTCAGAAATGACTAGGCTTAAACCATGACGACGCAGGCACCAATCCCCCCAAAACTTCGTGGGTGGTTTCATCTTGGTGCTACTCCAGCTGTATTTATTGCATCTCTCGTTTTATTTATTCTCAGTGAATCTTCATTAAAGTTTGCGGTCGCTCTGTACTCATTAACCGCAATTATGCTTTTTAGTGTTTCTGCTATCTATCATCGTGTTCCTTGGTCGCCTGCAAAGAAAATAATTTGGCGTCGTTGGGATCATGCCAATATAAATTTATTAATTGCTGGTTCGTACACTCCATTTGCGGTTGCACTCCTTGACGGTCGAGATCGTGTTATTTTGTTATCAGTTGTTTGGATTGGTGCAATAGCCGGAGTTGCGCTTCGTGTCTTTTGGATTGGTGCACCACGTTGGCTTTATGTCGCTAATTATCTTTTGCTCGGTTGGGTTGCCGTTGTGTATACGCCACACTTATACAAAGAGGGTGGGCTTTGGGTTTTGCTTCCAATCCTTGTTGGTGGACTTTTTTATTCAGTCGGTGCAATTTTTTATGCTCTGAAAAAGCCTGGCAGATACGCAAAGTATTTTGGTTTCCATGAGCTCTTTCATATCTTTGTTTTAGCCGCATGGATATCCCAGTACATCGCAGTATCAGTGGCTATTTACCGCAACTAAGCGCGGTCTCACTATCACCTCTAACCCCTTCGTGCTTATGCGGGGCTTTTGCCGATAGCCCAAACTGCTCTAATCTAAAGCCCCTAGGGCAACTCTAGAAACATCCGTCGGCAGCAAGGAAAATAATGAGCGAGAAGAAGAGCTTTCTTAATTGGGTTGGTTTTACTGGTGAAGAACAAACAACTCCAGGTTCTGTTGATCGCATTCGCGAATTAGAAGCTCAACTCGCAGATCTTCGCTCCCGTCGAGATATCACTTCGCTCAGTAAAGAAGAGTTTGAAATTCTCGCAACTGAAACTGCGATGTCCATGATCAAATCTGCGCAGTTGCGTGAAGCACGTGCGCAAGCAGCATCTGATCGTTTAGTAAATGAAACTTCTCGCGCAGCTAAAGATGCACTTGAAGCGGCTCAAAATAAAGCGGCATCAATTCTTTCTGGTGCAGAATCTCGCGGACGTAAATACATCCAAGCGGCAGAATCAGAAGCAGAAGAGATGATCGCAAATGCAGAAGATGCAGCAGAGCGAGCTATGGAGGATAAAAAGCGTGAAGTTGCAGCTCTCGCACAGGCTGCTCGCCGCGAAGGTGAGCGCATCATTTCTACCGCAACGGCAGAAGTTTCTAATTATCGTCAATGGCTTACTGGAGTAATTTCGGAAGCAGAGCGTCTCTATCGCATTCAAACGCAATCACTCGATGCTGCAGAGAGCGCAATTCATCAATCACGTACACGTCTTGAGAGTGCATTTACTCGTTTGGCAGATCTTCAAAAGGCTGTATTGGAAAATCTAAACCCTGATGACACAGTTATTAATCGCGGCCCAATTCGAGTCGAAAGTCAGCGCACAAAAAAGGCTATTGCTGGACCAAAGTCTAAGTCGACCAAAAAGGTTGCACAGAAGAGCTCTGCAAAGCGTAAATAATTTTTATGTCTGCTCAACGCGGAATTAAATATATCCCCGCAATCGATGGATTGCGTGCGGTCGCCGTTATCGCGGTAATGCTTTATCACTTGGGTGTTTCCTGGATTCCTGGTGGATTTCTTGGTGTCGATCTCTTCTTTGTTATTTCTGGCTACGTTATTACTCGATTGTTGTTGGATTCAATCCAGCGAAGTGGTGGCCTAGACCTACGAGCATTTTATAAATCTCGTTTGCGAAGACTTTTGCCGCCACTGGTTTTCATGATTGTTACAACCACACTCTTTATTGGTGTGTGGGCTCCAGACACAATCAAAAGACTTCTCACCGATACGCCTTTTGCACTTACCGGAATGATGAATTGGTGGCTTGTATTTCGCCATCAAGATTATTTTGAAGCTATCGGGCGACCTCCGCTGCTACAGCACACATGGTCATTAGGTGTTGAAGCTCAGTTCTATCTAATTTGGCCACTCATACTTCTTCTCGTTCTTCGCCAATTAGGACGCAAAATCATTCCAGCTGCTGCGCTTTTTATTGCAATTGGTTCTGGCGTTGCACTGCTATTGGTCTCACTTAGTATCGATTCAAGCTCTTCTCAAAGCGTGAGCCATGTTTACTTCGGAACCGATACACACAGCATTGGATTATTTCTTGGCGCCGCCCTTGCGGTTAATTGGATTCCACAAAATCTGAAGCAAGATATCGCCAAAAGAGCACAAGACGTCATTGATGGAATCGGAATCTTTGGCTTTCTTGGAATACTTGCATGTTTTCTATTTATCGATGAAAGTAATTCAACACTGTATAAGATCGCATTTCCTTTAGCAGGCATCTTCGGTTGTGCAATCATCATGTCAACTGTTCATCCAGCATCCCGCTTCGCGCCACTTCTTCAAGGAAAAGCAATCTTGTGGATTGGCGAACGATCTTATGCAATCTATCTGTGGCACTGGATTGTTTTTCAAGTCACTAGACCAAGCGTTGACTTAGCAGGAGCAAGCTGGGCTTTGTATGCACTTCGCATTTTAATTGTCTTCGCTTTAGCCGATATATCTCTTCGCTGGGTTGAACTTCCATTTAGAAATGGATACATCGAATCGTGGTTTAGGGGCATGAAATATCGAGAGAAAAAGG
>RGSB01000081.1 GCA_010032875.1 Actinomycetota bacterium
CTCAAGGAGAATCCACCAAAAGGCCTTGCTGTACGCCGCAAAAACCCAGTTATTGTTTATAAAGAAGAGAGTTAAACAGCTTTATAAAAAGGGATCTTTGTTTTCCAACCATTTAGAATTTTTTCAGGCGGAGCTTTGAGTACCTTTTCAAGAATAGTCGCATAAATACTTCTGAAGTCTGTCGTCACAGCTAAGTCACCATCTACAAGTTTTGATAACGATGGTTGGTCACCATAAAAACCACCAGCAATGCGATCGCCAATAACAAAGACTGGTCCAGATGTTCCATGATCTGTTCCTTGAGATGCATTTCCAACAACACGTCGACCAAATTCGCTGTAAACCATGACAACAACATCTTTTGAGCGAGTGGTGCTTTTTAGTTGTGTCATAAATCTTGAAATGGAGTTTGAAACCGAACCCAATAGTGCTGCTTGAGCATTTGCTTCATTAGCGTGAGTATCAAATCCGCCGAGTGAGACTGACCAGACACGAGTAGGTGCGCCTGCATCAATTAACTTTGCGACAACATCTAGTTGTTGACTCAGATTAGAGTCGCCACCGGCGTTTCCGCCATTGACTGTGGGCAACTCAACTGCACTTCCTGGAACGTTCTTTTTTAAAACTGGCGTAATTGAATCTGAGATATTGAACAAATTTTTCATTGTGCTTGCCGCAAGAGCCATCAATTTAGAGTCACTCGAAGATGGCGTGCTTAAACGCGCACAATCCAATGCCAACTGACCCGATGGAATAACTAACCCACCCAACGGAAGAGCCGATCCTGATTTCTTTGCACCAGCCAAAAGTGGCGGTAAAACAGAACCCAGACTGATAGCAAGCATCGGATCCGTTGGCTGTGTGTCAATCCAGCGTCCCAACCAACCGGTGCTTATGTGCGATAGAGGATTGCCTGTCTGCCATTTAGCCATTGAAGAAAAATGTGAGCGATCAGGTTTTGGATATCCAACTCCACGGATAATCGCAACTTTCTTTTCATCCCACAGAGTTTTTATTCCACCCATTGATGGATTGAGTGCAAGCGATGAATCTAATGTAAGCAAAGTTTCAACAGGATAAGAAATACCTGGCCTTGATGAAAAATAAAGTGAGTCCGAATATGGAATTAATGTATTCAAACCATCATTTCCACCGTAAAGAGTTAGAGCAACCAAAATTGGAGTGTTAGCTGGCAGTGGTCGATCTATTGCAGCTTGTGCCACATCTTGAAGTGACAAGATCGGGGCCACTGCCCCAATAGCAACACCACTTGTTAGCGCTAAGAATTTGCGTCTGCTAATTAGGTCCATGAAATCTCCTATGCACTCACGATGTACTCGGGGCTACAGAGCGCCAACAACACAAAGCGCTTCGGGTCAGTAGCTGCTCCTTGCAGAGCAAATTTGGTTCGATCACTCAACTCTGCAATTCCCAGCCAATCGGTGACAGCTTCTACGCGTTGGCTGGCAGCAAGATTAGCTATAGGTGAAATATCTCCTTGCTTGATAAACCACTGCGCAAAATCAAATCGAAATTGGGCACTTGCCGACGATAGCCAGGCTTCATCTGTAGGCCATCCACCGACATTTGGTGGATTAAATGGAACCTGCGATAACTTATTTAGGTACCCGATTAAATTATTGGGATTTGTTAATTGTGATGGTGTTATTGAGAGCGCTCGACACGATGAAACAAACCACTCGACAGGCGATTTAACCAGAGAGTGCTGTGCATCTGATAGATATTCAAAATCTGCAAGTGCCGCTACAGCGGCAGAAATACTCCGCTGGTTAAAAGCGCTTTCAATGCGAGATCCACGTGGCAGCGGATTTTGGCTTGAGATAAATCTGTACCAAAGGCGTTCACTAATAAATAACTGACAATCACTTTGATCGACAAGATGATTCGTAGCACTCAATGCGTCATAGGCAATTGTTCTACCTAAAATTGTTTTCGGATTAGGATCAAATCGACGTGAATTAAAAGTTAGTACGCCACTACTGCGCACAACTTGATATCCAGTTAGCGAACGGGCTAATTCCTTTACATCACTCTCGGTGTATCGATTTACGCCAAGAATAAACAGCTCCATGAGTTCGCGTGCAAGATTCTCATTCGGTGCAGTCGCAGTATTTTCTTGACCATCCAACCAAAATTGCAGTGCACCATCTTTAATCATTGCAAGAGACATGTCTCGAAAATTTCCGAGTGCATTTTTTCTTAAGGTTTGATTCTGTACGTACATCGGAAGCGCGTAATTCAACTTATCAATTGCAGTTGCCCAGTGTCCGTGCCAGAACCACGTCATTCGTTCTGTTAATGCGTGATCACTGAGCACCATTCGGTCGAGCCACCACGACGTCAAGACTCTAATTTGATCTCGACGGTTCGCACTAAATAGCGGAAGTTGCGGATCGTTAGCATTTGGAAAGCGACCTAAATCTGTTAGAACAGGCTCAGTCACACGTTGTGCGCCACTATCTATCGATGGCACCGTCAATAAATTTGAACGTGTTGCAGAAGTACCTGCACGCAAAGCAGCCGCATACTCACCTGGCCGCGGACCAAATCCGAAGCGGTGATAAAGGCGAGCAGTTACAAGCCGTGCGCTATCCATATAGGCAGAGTAAGTCGCAAGTCACACAGATGTAAGGTGTGAACATGAACCCACAGGAAACTCTCCGAGAACAAATCATTTCTAAGGCCGTTGTACACGGAAAAGTTATTTTATCTTCCGGCAAAGAAGCTGATTACTACGTTGATCTTCGTCGCGTGACATTGGATTCAGTTGCTGCTCCACTCGTTGGACAAGTAATGCTGAATTTAACAAAAGATTTAGATTACGAAGCAGTTGGTGGACTTACATTAGGCGCAGATCCTGTTGCCACTGCAATGATGCATGTTGCAGCCCAACAAGGTCGAAAGATTGATTCATTCGTTGTCCGCAAAGCAGAAAAGGCTCACGGATTACAACGTCGCATTGAAGGACCAGATGTTGTTGGCAAAAGAGTTTTGGCTGTCGAAGATACATCTACAACTGGTGGTTCTGTTCTCACTGCAGTTGAAGCACTCAAGGAAGCTGGCGCAATTGTTGTTGGTGTTGCAGTAATCGTAGAACGCGGTGCAGAACCAAAGATTACAGAAGCTGGCTTGGAATATCGCGCCGCTTTTCAGTTATCCGACTTGGGTTTATAAAAGCTAGCGGTTTATGACAAGTGGCGCTTGGTGCGCCACTCTTTAATTATTTCTAGCAATACTGGAATTAAACTAATAACAATAATTAATCCAACAATTGGCAAGATGTATATATCAACGGAGCCTTTGAGTCTTTCTCCCAAGATGTAACCTAAGAAAATAACTGATTGTGTCCAGATGATTCCACCAACAAAGTTCCAGATAAAAAATGTTCGAGCAGGAATC
>RGSB01000082.1 GCA_010032875.1 Actinomycetota bacterium
TTAGATGCTGCAACACACGGATTAGTAGATGATGCAAGAGATTTAAGAGAAAAAGCTTTCTTTGCTCCAGTAAATAGCAAGTACAAAATTTATATTATTGATGAGGCTCACCAACTCGGGCCAGGGGCTGCAAATGCGTTGCTTAAAGTGGTTGAAGAGCCACCTCCCCACGTTATTTTTATCTTTGCGACGACAGAGCCAGAAAAACTCATTTCTACTATTCGCTCTCGTACACACCATTATCCATTCCGCTTAGTGCCACCAGGAGTACTAACTGCGCACTTAGAGAATATCTGCAAAGCCGAAGGCGTAGAAGTTGCTAAAGGTGTATTGCCTTTGGTTGTCCGTGCGAGCGGCGGATCTGTGCGCGATGCGTTATCTGTGCTTGGTCAATTACTTGCCGGTGCCGGCAAAGATGGCGTCAGTTATGACATCGCAGTTCAGTTACTTGGTTTTACTGATGGCGCATTACTTGATGATGCAATTGATGCACTTGCGGCACACGATGCAGGCACATTGTTTGCAACTATCGATCGCGTCATTGAAAGTGGACATGATCCAAAGAGATTCACCGCCGATTTTCTAGAACGTCTACGCGATTTAATGATTGTTAACGCACTGGGCGAAGTGAGTGCCAATTCAATATTGCGCGATATGCCAGATGACCAACTAGAACGTATGCGCTCACAAGCAGATCGCATCGGCACCGCATCGTTATCTCGCGCAGCAGACATCGCCGCACAAGGATTAACAGAGATGCGTGGCGCTACCGCACCACGCTTAACACTCGAACTCATTTGCGGCCGCATATTGCTGCCAATCAGCGACGCAACAGAGAGTGGATTACTTGCCCGCATAGAACGTTTAGAACGGGTCGAAAACATCGCACCTATGCCAACAGCTAGTGCTCCTAAAGTTGCTTCAAGGCCTGTTGTTCAAGAAGAAACTAAAAAAGTTCTTCCCGTTTCTTCGGAACAACCGACTGTGAAGAAGTTAAGTGTTGATTCAATGGACATTGCTGGACTGCGACGTTTATGGCCGGACGTAATTGAGAACGTTAAGAAACGTCGTAGGTTGACGTGGTCGTTGTTATCTGCGAGCGCACATATCTTGGGCGTCGATGACAAAAATATTACGGTCGGAATCGCTAACGCTGGTGCACGTGATTCATTTGTGCGATCTGAAAGTGACGAGATTCTGCGCCAAGCATTCATAGAAGTTGTGGGGCTAGATCGAAAGATAGAAGTTGTGCTGGATCCTTCAGTGACACCAAATACACCGGCTGCGCGTGCTGTGCGAGTGGATGAATCACCGAGTGATGCAGAGCAACTGAGCGGCGCTGCTTTGTTGGCTCGCGAATTAGGTGCACAAGTTATTACGGATAAGAAGTAATAATGAGCGGTATGTATGAAGGTGCAATACAAGATTTAATTGACGCACTTGGGCGCTTGCCTGGCGTTGGTCCAAAGAGTGCTCAGCGAATTGCTTTTCATATTCTTCAGTCGGACGCGGACATTGCAGCAGCTTTGGTGGATGCGATTAGGACAGTTAAAGAACGCGTCAAGTTTTGTACACAGTGCGGCAACGTTTCAGAAGAAACAGAGTGCCGCATCTGTCGCGATCCACGTCGTGATAATTCACAGATCTGTGTTGTTGAAGAGAGCAAAGATGTGATTGCAATTGAACGGACCAGAGAATTTAGGGGCAAGTATCACGTGCTTGGTGGAGCAATCAGTCCTATCGATGGAATCGGTCCTGATCAATTAAGAATTAAAGAGTTGATGAGTCGTTTATCCGATACCGGAATTACTGAAGTCATTTTGGCGACTGATCCAAACCTCGAAGGCGAAGCAACGGCTACGTATTTAGCTCGGTTAATTAAGCCTCTAGAAATAAAGGTCTCTCGTCTGGCCAGCGGTCTGCCAGTGGGCGGAGACTTGGAATACGCCGATGAAGTAACACTCGGCCGCGCATTTGAAGGTAGACGGAACGTAGATAACTAGTTATCTTATTATTTGAGATGCCTTGTGTCTCATAATTTGAGAAATGCCGTAATTCGATTACAAAAGAGGGTTTGAGCCTGTCATGCTTTGCGCATGGGATTGATCGTTCAAAAGTACGGCGGCTCTTCTGTCGCTGATGCCGAAGGCATGAAGCGCGTGGCTGCTCGCATCGTGGCATCCAAGCGCGATGGCAACAAGGTCGTTGTGGTTGTTTCTGCAATGGGCGACACAACAGATGAATTAATAGATCTAGCAAATCAGATCACTCCAATTCCTACTGGCCGCGAACTAGATATGTTGCTGACAGCTGGAGAACGAATTTCTATGGCACTTCTTGCGATGGCTATTTCAAATCTTGGTCACGAAGCTCGTTCATTTACGGGAAGCCAAGCTGGTGTGATTACAGATAGCGCACATGGTCGCGCTCGCATTATTGATGTGACACCGGGACGTATTCAAGAAGCACTGGAAGAAGGTGCAATTGCAATCGTTGCTGGTTTTCAGGGAATATCGCAAGATACAAAAGATGTAACAACACTTGGTCGCGGTGGATCAGACACAACTGCTGTTGCACTTGCTGCAGCGCTTGAAGCAGATGTCTGTGAGATTTACACAGATGTAGATGGTGTCTTTAGTGCAGATCCACGAGTTGTTCCTGCTGCACGCAAACTAAAAACCGTTACGTATGATGAGATGCTTGAGCTAGCGGCATCCGGAGCAAAAGTTTTACATCTACGTTGCGTTGAATATGCACGTAGATATGACCTACCAATTCACGTCCGTTCATCTTTTACAACCAACGAAGGAACATGGGTGGTCAAAGATCATCCTGAAGGAGGCACCATGGAGCAAGCAATCATCTCGGGTATCGCACACGATAAATCCGAAGCTAAGATCACCATCGTTGGTGTGCCAGATCGCACCGGTGTTGCTGCTCGCATCTTCCAAGCAATAGCCGATGCTGACATCAATATCGACATGATTGTTCAGAATGTTTCTGCTGCTGCCACAGGACTCACAGATATTTCATTTACTCTGCCAAAAGCAGAAGGTGCTAATGCATCAAAGATTCTTCTAGCAATACAAGGTGAAGTTGGTTTTGCGTCCATTCAATACGATGATCAGATCGGCAAGCTCTCATTGGTTGGTGCGGGCATGCGTTCACACCCTGGCGTGACAGCTACATTCTTTGCTGCGATGTCAGAAGCGGGAGTAAACATTGAAATGATTTCTACATCAGAAATTCGAATCTCAATTGTTTGCCGCCAATCAGATCTTGATCGCGCAGTAAAAGCAGCGCACACAGCCTTCGAACTCGATGCTGATC
>RGSB01000083.1 GCA_010032875.1 Actinomycetota bacterium
GAAGCGAATGCTTCAATCAATACACCAATAATTGCTCCGGCAAATACAACCAACATTGGAGAGAGCAGCGAGTATGAAAGAGTAGGTGAAATAAATTCACTCATTTACTTGCCTCCATGTGTAGGTGCTGGATCCGAAAAACCCATTTGTGTGACAACTTGGGCTGCGGCTGGATTAATAATGTTAAGGGCGGGCGCAGGGTAGAAACCAAGCAGAACAATTACGGCAATAACTGGTGCAATTGCAATTTTTTCGCGCAGGTTTAGATCTTTAAGGTTTTCATTACCTGGCTCTGTTGGACCATGCAACGCACGTTGTACAGGAATCAAGATATACAACGCTGCTAAAACAATTCCAAACGTGGCAATAACTGCAGCCACTGGGTATCTAGTAAATGTTCCGACTAACACTAAGAATTCGCTTACGAAACTAGAAAGTCCCGGCAGAGCCAAGCTGGACATTCCAGCAATAAAGAATGACCAAGCCATAACTGGTGTTACTCGTTGCAAGCCGCCAAAGTCAGCAATTGTCGAAGAACCGCGGCGTGAAATCATCCAACCGGCTACTAGGAATAATGCAGCGGTTGAGAATCCGTGGTTAAACATATACAGAGTTGCACCACTTTGAGCTTGAGTTGTCATCGCAAAAATACCGAGTGTGATGAAACCGAAGTGAGAAATAGATGTGTAAGCAATCAGGCGCTTGATGTCTTTTGCTCCGATAGCAAGGAATGCGCCGTAGACAATTGAAATTACAGACAATGTGATTATTAAAGGAGTAAAAGTCTTTGTAGCTTCAGGAAATAGCGCCAAACAATAACGAATCATTCCGAATGTTCCGACTTTATCTAGAACACCTAAGAGAAGAACTGATGTGCCAGGAGTTGCCGACTTTGCAGCATCTGGCAACCATGTATGAAATGGGAACAATGGCGCTTTAATTGCAAAGGCAATAAAGAATCCAAGGAACAATAGATTTTGAGTAGTCGAACTCATTTCAAGTTGCGATAGCGCTGCAATGTTAAATGTATGCCCACCTTGTTCACCTGAAAGAACGTAGAGCCCGATGATGGATGCCAACATTAGTAATCCACCGAATAATGAATAAAGCAAGAACTTCACCGCAGCAGCTGAACGTTCTCCGCTTCCATAGCCACCAATGAGGAAGTACACAGGCACCAACATCGCTTCGAAGAAGACGTAGAAGAGGAATACATCAGTTGCAGCAAAGACTCCAAATGACATTGTCTGCAATACCAAAATCAAGATGTAGAAAGTCTTGGTGCTCCAACGTCCGCCCTCAGATTCATTCCAACCTGCTAAAACTACAATC
The DNA here is from genome assembly GCA_010032875.1 of Actinomycetota bacterium. GTDB lineage: Bacteria > Actinomycetota > Actinomycetes > Nanopelagicales > Nanopelagicaceae > Planktophila. Next base: position 1,333 of record RGSB01000083.1, read on the forward strand.
GGAGTGAGCAGAGCGGTCATCACAATTAGAACAAGGGCGATGCCATCGACACCTACTGCGTACTTAATTCCAAAAGCTTTGATCCAGTCATAACTCTCAACAAATTGCAGTGATGTATTCGAACGCTCAAATTTAGTTGTCATAAAAATTGTTGCGACAGCTGCAATGAGTGTTGTGCCTAATGCAAATTGCTTCGCAAGTAGAGATTTACTCTGTGGCAGCGTTGCAATAAGGGCAGCACCAAGAAGTGGAATTGCCATGATTAACGTTAAGTAGTTCATAACGTCACCGCCCAAATTGCAGCAATTAAGGCAATCGCACCGATCACAATGAGCGCTGCATAACTGCGAACGAATCCTGTTTGAGTAGAACGAAGCGCTCCGCCAGATCCAAGAGTTGCTGCTGCAACACCACGAACAGTGCCATCGACTACGACGTCATCAGTTTTAACAAGTAAACGTGTGAGTGCTTGTCCTGGGCGCATAAATACGCTTTCGTTGAAATCATCTTGTAGCAAGTCGCGTCGTGCAATTCGAGTAAAGATTGAAACATTAGTTGGTGCGGTATCTGCAATAGGTCCACGTCCATATTTAAACCAAGCAAATGCGGCACCAATAATGACAACTGCAAGCGCCATGAGAGAAATAACTACTGGTGGCAAAATTTCTTTGCCATGACCTTCGTGCGCTTCGAAGAGTGGCTCGAGCCAGTGAACAAGTGCTTCGCCTCTTGCGAGTAAGAATCCTGATGCCACCGAACCAATCGCAAGGATGCCCATTGGAAGCAACATTAAAAATGATGATTCATGTGGCGGATTGTTAATGTCATAACGTGGTGTTCCTGCAAATGTAAGGATCATGACGCGAGACATGTAGAAGGCGGTCAGTGCTGCACCAAAGAGTGCTACAGAACCAATAAGAATGCCTTTAATTCCGCCGGAGTAAAAAGCAGTTTCAATAATTTTATCTTTTGAATAAAAGCCAGCAAATGGTGGAACGCCCAAAATTGCTAAGTACCCAAGACCAAATGTTACGAAAGTAAATGGCATGAAGTGTCTAATTCCACCGAACTTGCGCATATTTACTTCATCGCCCGTGCCATGCATAACGGATCCTGCTCCAAGGAACATTCCTGCTTTAAAGAAACCGTGTGTGAGCAAGTGCATGATTGCGAATGCGTAACCAACTGGTCCCAGCCCTGTTGCTAAAACCATGTACCCGATCTGAGACATTGTGGATGCAGCTAGTGCTTTCTTAATATCATCTTTAGCTGTACCGATAATTGCACCGAATAGCAGTGTGATTGCACCGACTATTACAACAAGTAATTGAGCTGTTGGTGCAGCATCGAATATAAAATTAGAGCGAGTAATCAAATAGACGCCAGCCGTAACCATCGTTGCCGCGTGAATCAAAGCTGAAACAGGAGTTGGACCTGCCATCGCGTCACCAAGCCATGCTTGCAATGGGAACTGCGCAGACTTTCCAGTTGCTGCGAGTAAAAGCATGATTCCGATTGCAGTCAAAGCGCCTTGTGATGTTCCTTCTGCGGCTTCTTTAACACCGCTAAATGAAACGGTTCCCATAGTTGCAAAAGCAATCATGATTGCAAATGAAAGTCCCATGTCACCAACGCGGTTGGCGATAAATGCTTTCTTTGATGCAGTTGCGTACGCAGGCTTTTGATTCCAGAAACCAATAAGTAGGTATGAAGCAAGACCGACGCCTTCCCAACCGACGTACAGGTTGAGGTATGAATCGCCCATTACTAATAACAGCATCGCTGCAATAAAGAGATTGAGGTAAGCGAAGAATCTACGGCGATCTTTATCGTGATCCATATAGGCAATTGAATAAATATGAATCAAGGTACCGACGCCAGTGATAAGCAATACGAAGCAGATTGATAATTGATCAACTAATAAACCTGCATCTACATTGAAGGATCCGACAGAAATCCAACTAAAT
>RGSB01000084.1 GCA_010032875.1 Actinomycetota bacterium
GAATATCTGTGTAATGAGTGTGAGCATGCTTTTGAGGCGGTTCAATCATTCACTGAAGCAGCCATCGAAAAGTGCCCAAAGTGCAATGGCGCAGTCCGTAAGGTTTATAACAATGTAGGTGTTGTGTTTAAGGGAAGCGGCTTTTATAAAACCGATTCCAGAAGTACGCCAACTACTAAAAGCGAGGCTCCGGCAACAAAGGCTGAAAGTAAGCCAGCTGCAAAAGTAGAAAGTAAGCCTGTTACAAAAAGTAAAGAATAATTAATGGTGTGGTGGTTTATCCCGGGCGATTTCATCGTCGCGCTCATCTTCTAAATCCAAATCAATCTCATCGCTTGTAACTTCAGGAAGCATTTTTGGATCTTTCATTATCTGACTCCTAAGGCAAGCTCAAGGCCATCTAATAAATCCTCAAATGAACTTTTCGGCAAATGCCCTTCAAGAATCAAAGTCACTGCTCCTTGAACACTTGTCCAGGCCAAAACTTCCCCATATGGTCTTAGTTTTTTTGGCATAGCCCCACATTCAACTAGCTCATCTAAAGTTTTTTCCAGTATTTTAAAGCTTGAATCCTCTTTATGAGATTTACCTCTATCCATAGAACAAAATCCGCCAAATAAAAGTCTAAATAAATTAGGTTCTTTGGAGGCCCAAGTGAAATATGCCCGGCCAATTTCTCTAAACCTAGATTTTGTTGCTTTAATATTTTTACCAGGAAACTTCTCTAAAGATTTTTCCATCATTTGGGTGAGTTCAGCAAATAGATGATCGCCAACTCCATGAATTAGCGAATCTTTGTCAGGAAAATAGTGGTAAGCCGCTGAGGGGCTAACTCCTAATTCTGATGCAACTGCCCTTAACGATAAATTGTCTGGACCATGCTTGCGAATTAACTTGATTGCACTTGTTATCAGTGCCTCTTCTAAATTCCCATGGTGATAGGAAGTGCGTGAGACCCTGGCCACTGACATAGGTTAATTATGGCCTGAAACTTGACAGTGTTCAAATCAAACTGCCATAATCTGAACATTATTCAGATCACTAAGGGGAGATATGTTTCTAAAACTGGGCTCATTGATTGTCAATCGTAAAAAACTGATTTTCTCGTTATTCATAGTCGCTATTTTGTCTGCGGGTGTAATCGGATCATCAGTTTTCGGCAAACTAGACAGTGGCGGCTACAGCGATCCAAAGAGTGATTCGGCGAAAGCATTTGAGTATTTAACCGATGTTTTCAAAGTGAAAGATCCAGCTGTAGTGCTTGTAGTTGAGACACAAACAGAGTTAACAGATCCTGCAGTTGTTGCCACCGCAACAAAACTAGAATCAATTATTAAAACTGAAGAAGGAGTTGGATCAACACTTTCTTATTGGAGCTCAGGTGGAGCACCATCACTTAAGAGTTCTGATTCCAAATCTGCTTTTCTATTTGTTTATAGCGAAGATGTTGAGTGGGACACTGTTCAATCATTAGGAAAGCGCATGCAGGCAAAATATGATGGCAAATTTGAGAATTTAACAATCTATGCAAGTGGCACTGGTGTATTTGCCCATGCGATTAATACCAAGATTGCTGATGATCTAAAGCTTTCCGAATCGATCTCTATCCCGCTTACATTCATACTTTTAGTCTTTGTATTTGGCGGACTAGTAGCAAGTGCTATGCCATTACTTGTTGGAGTATCAGCCATCCTGGGCTCATTCCTAATTATCTACCTTCTTACTTTATTTACCGGAGTTAGCGTATTTGCACTTAACTTGATTACTGGATTAGGGCTAGGTCTTGGTATTGATTACTCCTTATTGATGGTCAATCGATTCCGTGAGGAGTTGCACGCAGGTAAATCAGTTGATGAAGCCATCAAGCGAACTGTTGCAACTGCCGGTAAAACAGTTTTCTACTCAGGCTTAACTATTGTTATTACCTTAGCCTCTTTAATGCTCTTTCCATTAATGTTCTTAAAATCATTTGGTTATGCCGGAGTAACTGTTGTAATCATGGCAGTTCTGGGTTCATTAGTTGCTCTTCCTGCATTACTTGCGATTTTAGGTAATCGAATTGATAAAGCTGTTGTAAGAAAGAGTGCAATAACCCCAAAGGAAGATGGTCGTTGGGCGCATACTGCAAGATTTGTTATGCGCAAACCAGTTTCAGTTGTTGTGCTTTGCCTAATTGCACTTGGTGTCTTTGCAGCACCAATTACCAATATTGTATTTTCTCAAGTGGATTCAAGAGTATTGCCAGCCAGTAATCCTGCTGCCTACGCCTCACAACTGATCACTGAAAGATTTCCTGGTCAAGAGGGAAATCCAATTGAAATCATTATTCCTGGTGGAGCTGCAAAGTTAGAAGAGATTAAAAACTACACCACAGAGATTTCAAAGGTTAAAGGAATTGTTCGAATCGGCGAGCCACAAGTATTAGGTAATGATGTTCGAGTAATCGCAATCCATGACATGGGACCTCGCACTCCATTAGCAGAGGTCTTAATTAAAGAGATTAGAGAAATCCCAGCTCCTGACCAAACATTAGTTGGAGGCGTAGCTGCAGATTATGCAGATACACAAATAGGAATCGCTAGGACTATGCCGTGGGCACTTACTTGGATTGCAGTTGGAGTATTAGTACTACTCTTCTTATTTACTGGATCAATAATTCTGCCTATCAAAGCGGTAATTCTTAACATCCTCTCCCTAGCTGCAACACTTGGTGTAATCACCTGGATATTTGTTGACGGCCATTTGAAGTGGTTAGTTGGAGATTTCACCGTAACGGGTGCAGTAGATACTGGTTCCATTATTTTGGTAGCTGTTGTTGCCTTTGGTCTATCTATGGATTATGAGTTATTCCTGCTCTCTAGAATAAAAGAAGAACATGACGCAGGTAAATCCAATATTGAATCCGTTGCAACTGGATTACAAAGATCTGCCAGAATCATTACAGCTGCAGCCGGATTGCTTGCAATAGTTTTCGCATCCTTTATATTGAGTGGTGTTACATCAATTAAAATGCTGGGCTTTGGTGTGGCATTTGCAATAATTTTAGATGCAACATTAGTGCGCGCACTTTTGGTCCCAGCTTTAATGAGATTATTTGGTGAGCGAAATTGGTGGGCACCAAAATCAATGAAACGATTTACCTTAGATCATTAATTAATTGCGTCCCCGGCGGGAGTTGAACCTGCGACCTACCGCTTAGGAGGCGGTTGCTCTATCCACTGAGCTACGGGGAC
>RGSB01000085.1 GCA_010032875.1 Actinomycetota bacterium
TAAAGAAATAAATGGGATTGAGTATATGAATGATGGCGATTGGGTTGAGTCTTGTACAGCATTAGTCGAAAGCCATGATGGTTCTTGGGATATTGTAAACTATCTTCACAATATCAATAAGAGAAAGAAAATTGAAAAATTTTCGTAATATAATCTAAACAAAGGAGTCAGAAATGAGAAAATTACTTGCAGTTATTGCATTATCAATTGCATCAACAGGATTGTATGCACAAGCACGTGACACAATTGCTATTGTTGGTTCTTCAACAGTATATCCATTTACAACCACTGTTGCTGAACAATTTGGTCGTCAAGGAAAGTTCAAGACACCAAAAGTCGAATCAACAGGCACTGGTGGTGGTATCAAATTATTCTGTAATGGTGTTGGTCCGCAATATCCAGATGTTGCAAATGCATCACGTCGCATGAAGGCTGGTGAGTTTGTTACATGTTCACAAAATGGTGTCAAAGATTTGATGGGCTTACGATTTCTGAATCAAAGAAAGGTAAACTCAATGAACTGACTCGCAAGGATGTTTATCTTGCTCTCGCAAAGCAGATTCCAAATCCATCAAATCCAACTGAATTGATTGACAATCCAAACAAAACATGGAAAGATGTCAATCCTTCTTTGCCAGCAATTAAAATTGAAGTGCTTGGTCCACCACCAACTTCTGGAACACGCGACTCATTTGCTGAGTTGTTCATGGAAGCAGGTTGTCAGCAATATTCTTGGATCAAATCACTCAAAGATATTGATGAAAAAAGATACAAGAGAGTTTGTCACACTGTTCGTGAGGATGGTGCTTATGTTGAAGCAGGTGAAAATGACAATTTGATTGTTCAAAAGATTGAAACCAATCCAAATGCTCTTGGCATTTTTGGTTATTCATTCTTGGTTGAGAACACAGATAAACTAAAAGGTATGAAAATTGACGGTATTGCCCCTTCCTTCGAAACAATCGCATCGGCTAAATATCCAACATCTCGTCCACTTTTCATTTATGTTAAGAAGGCACACATTGGTGTCATTCCTGGCTTAAAAGAATTTGTGGCTGAGTATGTGAGCGATAAAGCCATTGGTGAGGAAGGTTATCTAACTGATCGTGGTCTTGTTGCTCTTGAAAAATCATCACTCACGAAAGTGCGTGCTGATGTCAATAATATGAAAAACTTTAAGCCATAATTTTGTGGCGCAACAAGGAGAAGGATATGCGTAAAGCAATTCAATCATTAGTTATTTTGGGATCATTGTTAGTCGGAAGCGCAGCATATGCACAAGACACTGCTGAAATTCAAAAAGCAGTAGATGGCTTGTCAGATGTTTTTGCTAAAGACGTTGCACTACGCTGGAAGTGGAAAGGTGATTTTCGTGTAAGAAACGAAAACATCGAACAGGAATTTTCAGCAGACCGCAATCGTAGTCGTGTTCGTGTTCGTCTTGGTTTTGAAGCAGAAGTAAATCCAACTGTGAAGGCAGGTTTTCAATTTGCCACAACAGAAAATGGAGATGCTCGTTCAAGCAACCAGACACTTGGCGACGTGAACTCGCGTAAAGCACTTGATCTTGATTTAGCATATGTTGAGTGGGCACCAAACGCAGCAACCAAGGTCACACTTGGTAAGATGAAGCAACCTCTCGTTACAACGACATCTTATTTTGTCGATAAAGACGTTAATCCTGAGGGTGCTGCTCTTGCGTTTAATCACGCAGCAACTGGCGGTTTTGTAAATGTTGCAGTATTCGATCTTGCTGAGCGTAGCGCAGCAGTCGATTCTACAGCACTTGCATGGCAAGCAGGTATGCGTGGAAAACTCAATGATGACACTTCATACGTTCTTGCTGTTGGTGAAATGAATCACCACGCAGTAAAGAATATGGCAGTTGTGCAATCAGGCTCAGCAGGTGGCTTTTTTGGTAACACTACCAAAACAGTTGGATGTAACTCAACAGTTGCACTCAATGCCAGTTGCCTAGCAAATGAGTTTGAAGTCCGCAATGCTCTTGCCGAAGTTACAACAGTATTTGCTGATCAACCAGTGGTATTGTTCGTTGACTGGGCAGAGAACACAAAGGCTGCAAAACTTAATAAAGCACTTGCCTATGGAGTCACCCTCGGAAAAGCATCACTTCCAAATTCATGGGAAGTTGGTGTAGTTTCTCAGAGCGTAGAGAAAGATGCATTGTATGGTCAATGGATTGACTCAGACTTTGCGGCTGGTAATACAGATGGTGATGGATATACACTTCGCGGTGCATATCAAGTTGCCAAAAATTGGAAGTTGAATGTGGCTTATCACCTCAATCAAACTAACAATGATGTTCCAGCAACAGTTGTAATCAACAACAAAAATGCATTGTTGATGAATCGCGATTATAAGCGACTACAACTTGATCTAAACTATGCGTTCTAATTAATTAGAAAAAAGAAGGGGGGCGAAAGCCCCCCAACTTTTAGTGAAATCCTAATTCTTTTCGATATTGTTTCACACTCAGTGACATAAAACGATCAACTTCACTTTCAAGTTCATCTTCAATTTCTTCAATAGTCGGATCAACTTCACTCCAATCAACTTTCTTAAAAAGTTCACGCAGTTCTTCTTCACTCAGACTCATCAAATCAATATCTTCTTTCATACTTCACTCGCGGTCGGAAACACTCCGACCTTACTAGTTGAATATAACCTATTTTCACAAGATTGTCAACGGTAACAAGTCGAGTCTCGTTTCTTTCTTTTGCGACTTGACCGCCTCGCGGTTGTTACGATATAACGTTTCGCTGAAAAAACTCTTGTAAAATCAACAAGTTATAAGTTATTGATTTTATTCAGTTTTTTACGATTTACTAAATTTGCGTTCTATAGTAGAATAGTCTTGTGAGTGGGAAATTACCCACCGAAGACGAAGGAAAAAAATGAAGGTATATTACGAAGTCAACATCAACGCAAAAGTTACAAACCCATTCACGGGAAAGGGATTAGTAGACGGCAGCAAACTAGTATTAAGGACCAAGAGCCGCGCAAAGGCATTTAGGACGCTCAATAACCTAATCAAGCACGACGGCACGAAATACACGGTCAACGGTTTCATAGACGAGATTACGGACTACGGCGACGGAAACGAGAGCGTAGACACGATAGCATAACCAA
>RGSB01000086.1 GCA_010032875.1 Actinomycetota bacterium
TTATTTCCTCAACTAAAATGAGTGTCAATTACACAAGAACTTAGTGGCTACCAGCATCCGCCTAAATCTGACCTAATTTAGTTGAATATCTAGTAAATGTCAGACCCATTGACTAATATGGGTGCTAAGTCAAGAAAAAGTAAATATATGAAATGGTTGAATGAGGGAAATTAGACGAAACCCTCACCGCCCACAAAAGTTATTAATTTATTTTTTCAACTTTAACAACATCCCCAAAATCACCAGATTCAACAACGGTGATTCTTACGCCATCAGATTCTACAAACTCACCAACCTTTAAAACTGCCTCTGCCATTCTGAATCCACCAAGAGTTGGTTCTTTTCGACACACTTTATTTTTTGGACATTGGATATAAATTCCATCTCCATGGATAATTTTTTCATCAATTTGTGCAGTATTGACCCGATAGACAATCGCGCCCTGCTGCGCTTTTGGAATCTTGTAGTTAAAGCCACTAGCTCTAATTGATTCCACCACTAAACCTTCGTAATTGTTTATTGGCACCATCAGTAATTTTTCATGGGCTCCAGAGATTGTAGAAGGTTTAACCCAGTTTATTGAGGTTTTATCTTTGCTAGCGCACCGCACCTGATCATCTGAAATCATCTGGACATTCCATTTGTCCCAAATTAAATGCTCCATATTGCCACCGGACATATTGCCCCAATTGCCTGTTCCAACATCTGTGCCGCCATAATTAACATCGCCGTAGTAATCCTCTGCGCTATTGAAAATATGCATCATTTCATGGATAAAACTAAATGGTTCTCGCGGTATCCAATTCTTGGATTTAAAATCATTGATATAGCTTGTTATATATGAATTACCTTCAAAAGTTTTTTCGCGAGTAACAGTTTTTTCGCCCCAGGCGATGTGATTTCCAAGCACATCACGTGAGACTGTAAGTGGAGAGAAGAAGAAAACGTAATCAGCCCCTGTGAAATCTATTTCAGGATCTGCAACCGCTAGCACATCAGAGATTAATTTAAATCGACTTGGATTAGCTGAGGCTTCACCATGGGAAATATCGCCAGATAATTTGTAATCAACAAGATTTGTTTGGGTTGTGTAGTACTTAGGTGCAATTCTAAATTGATAATTTGATGGCACATCTGTCATATTTGTTAGTGAACTTGTTAGGTAATCAACATAAAGCTTCCAGTCAGCTCTTGGATCAGAGGTAGATGGAAAATCTTTAGTAGCAAATGGAACAATTTGCACAACTAGGTTTGGATTTAGAAGCAGGCCTTTATTTAAGTAGTAATTCCAACCTTGACCCCTAGTTAATTTGCATTGAGTAATAGGCAACAAATCAGATTTGCTACTTTGGACAATCTTTGGCAGTTGGGTTGTTAAAGTTTGCTTCACATATCGATATGGGGGAATGCATTGGTAATTTGTAACATTCTTTTGATACTCCGCCCACTCCTTTGGAACTTGCGGATCAGCTTGGCAATAACTTGAGAATTGAAATGTGGTTGCGGCAGAAACTATCTTCCATTGTAGTTTTCCATTGCTTTTTGTGCAGGTTAAGTTTTTTCCAGCAGCCTTTGCAGTTAAGCCAACTTTCGCGCAATTGCCGCCAACTTTGACCGCAGCATTAACTTGAGATGGAATAACTAGGGAAAGAAGTGTGAGAATTAAAGTAATTGTGCCTATTCGCTTCGACATCATTTATCTCAACCTCTCAATCTTCAACTCTGAACGCTAGTATTAAATCCTAATGCTGACTTTGAAAAAATTATCTAGGCGCCTAATAAAATTAAATCTTGGGTTTGAGCGCAGTGATTTAACCCAGTTAAATGACATCTCCAAGGGTGACCGGGTTGTAAAAAGTGCGATTTTGCAGTTCTACTCCGCTAATCGCAATATCGGTAATTACACCCCAGTATTAGGCATTCACCAGATGTTAGATCAAGAGTTAGATGTTTGGAATATTCATAAGAGCCCAGTTGATTGGGAGTTTGTTCATAAAAACTACACTCAGGTAATTGTTGGTGGCGCAGGGTTATTGCACTCAGTCTTTGAAAAGTTTTGGGTAGATCTAGATAAAAACTGCAAGCTGCCAATTACTATCTGGGGCATTGGCGTATGTCTGCCAGATAATGATTCAGTTAAGGGTGTGCCAAAGGCGGTTGTGCAATCTGTTTTTGCAAAGGCAAAGTTAGCCAATGTTAGGGATGAGTTAACTAGAGATTTTTATCAATTAGATCCAAAGATCTCAATTACTGCATGCCCAACCTTGGTTTATATCGCCAATACTTTTAAGGTTGAGGATAAGAAAAAATATGAGAAGAAGATCTTGCACTCATCCCATGTGGATTTAGAGCCAACCTCAAATACTCCGCAAATAAAAAAGATGATTGAGTCAGCAGGCTATAAGTACTTCTTCACTGAAAATATTGAAACCAAGAAAGAACCACTAAAGAAGATATTAAAGATGTATCAAGATTGTGATTATGTGGTTACAACCCGATTACATGGCGCGATCATCGCCTATGCATTTAAGCGCCCCTACATTGCAATCTCCTTTGATCCAAAGATCGCCGCCTTTCACAAACTCTATGGCGGTGGTGTTTGCATTACCGATATAAACCAACTGCCAGCAGCCCTTGCAAGTGAGAAATTCAAAGAAAAAAGTAATTACCACCTTGAGTTAGATCGGGTGAGAGAGTTTGGCGCATCCTTTAGATGAAAAAAGTGCGGGCTAGCCATTCAAAGCCCCTTTGAGTAAACTAGTAAGTGCAGTAATACAACTAAAAAAGTAAAGATTTTAACAATTAAAACAGGGGGTGCATTGTGCAGGCATCTACCGAGCAGCAAGGCCTAATTTTGGAGCTGCAATTAATTGATAATGAGATTATGCAGGCCAATACCAAATTAAAAACACTGCCTGAGATTGAACAATTACTCCATATTGATAAGCGAATTGCATCTGCCACCGATGAATTAGCAACGGTTAAAAATGAGGCTGATCAGATTGCATTAGAGCTTCGCCGTGGTGAGGTTGATGTTGAAACTGTTACCGATCGTATTAAAAAAGATGAAGCAAGATTATCTTCAGGAAATGCCACCCCTAAGGAGTTAGAACAACTCCAACATGAGATCGGGACATTAAAAAAGCGCCA
>RGSB01000087.1 GCA_010032875.1 Actinomycetota bacterium
CGCATCGATGTCTATGAAAAAGGTAGTCCGCACTTTGGCGACCAAGCCCGCGTGATTTTGGCGCAAATCATCTAGTTGTCAGTGACTGCCTGTAACTTTGGCTCATGTTCGAATTCATAGCAATATTTCTGATTGTTTATCTTTTTCTCAACCGCAAAAAGCGAAAGAAGAAACCACGTGGCTTAGATGCCGAACTCAAAGATCTGATTGAAAACTCAACAGATCCCACAGGTATCGGTCTTGATATTAAACGCTTCTTATTATCGGTAATCGATGATGACAAAAATGACCGTGAGAAATTTAGCGATGCCCAGATTGCAACTGCTCAAAGAATTCTAGATCGAGCAGGTCCGGCGGCTTTTTACTGGATGACCGAGATCGCATCTCAGCTAACTTTTTTGGCAGCAGCTCAAATAAATGGAATCACAACAAACGTTGATGCCGAATTAAAGGGGAGTGCGACTCCTGAAGACATCGTGCGAATCGTTGTGCAGCCTTAACGAAGTTTTGCTGCAACCTTTTTCGCAACTACGCGAGCATCGACAGCGCATTTGTCCGCGGCTTTAATTGGCAAAACTAAATTGCCGATTGCATAAATACCTGGGCGCTGCATCTGTGAGTCAGAATCAACCAAAGGTGATTTATATGTTGCGTCGATATCGAATCCACCACGTCGTGCTAATTCGTTATCTGGAATCCAATTGCCCGTAAAAACGATGGTGTCGCATGCAATAACGCTCTCTTTGCCATCACGGCGGATTCGCACTCCTGTCACACTCTTATCCCCGAGTACTTCAACAATTTCACTCTTCGTCATTAACTTAAATCGATACCAAAGTCCCAAAGCCCAACGCACAATCCCTACGGTTTCATGCGTCTTCTTATCTGTCAGCATCGCAACTGTTTTAACTCCAGCGTGCTTAAGAGTCATGACAGCTGAGAAAGAAACATGTTCGGCTCCAACGATGACAGCGCGGGTTCCGATTCTTAAATTTTCTAAGTACGTACTCTGTTGCAGAGATCCAGTTGTGTAAATACCTGCAGGACGTTTTCCTGGCACCGCACGCGCAGCACGAGCACGTTCGCGTGCACCAGTTGCCAAAATAATTGCGCGAGCCGTGATTGTTTCTAAACCAGTTGGCGAAGTGACTTCGATTTCATAATCACTCACCCACTTAGTTGCTGTGCTCGATGTTGAAATCTGCACGCCAGCAGCAAGTGCGGCTGCAACATATTTCTTCGCATACTTTGGACCAGATAAGAACTGTTTGAAATCGCGCAGACCATAACCAGGATGAAATGAGTGGCGTGGAACTCCACCAGCATCTTTTTCGCGTTCGATAACACGAACATTTTTCACACCGTTTTTCTTTAATTCAATTGCAGCAGCAAGACCTGCGGGTCCACCGCCGACAATGAGCGCATCTACTTCTGTGCGCTTCATTTGCCTTCCAGCATCTTTCGTAATTCGCTGTGGCAGTAAAAACCTTGGCATCGACCAAGACCTGCACGAGTGCGTCTACCTAACCCACCGAGTGTTGTGGGTGGTATTGCTGAATCAAGTGCGTCAAGTACTTCTTGTCTTGTTGCGCGTTCGCAGTGACAGATGATTTCGCCATAACCACTCTTTGCAGCAATCGCGCTTTCATCTTGATAAGGACGCTTAAATGCTTCACCTAAATTCGGCATCGTGATGGGCGGTAGAGCTTTTTCTGCGCCAAGTATTAAGCCATCTTTAACAAGTAAATCTTTAACGTATTCGGCAATCGCCATAGATGCAGTAAGCCCAGTTGATCTAATTCCGCCAACGGTTATGTATTTGTTCTGGTGTGCACGAATCTGAAAATCTGAGTGTTCAGTCGATGCGCGAAGTCCGGCATAAATCGCTGTGATTTCTTCATCTAATAACTCAGGAGCAATCTTGCGTCCCTTTTCGCGCAAAAACTTTAAGCCATCTTCACTAGAACCGGAATCAGTTTTATCTTCCAAGTTTTGCGCAGTTGGTCCCAGCATGATGTTTCCAAAGACTGTAGGGGAGACCAGCACGCCTTTAACCGCGTCGTGGAATAACCGTAAAGTCCTTTATTCCAAATACTCCATCTATTTCATCGCTATATAAACCAGCAGCGTTGATGACATGGTGCGCGTCAATGTCGCCATTAGTTGTGTGCAAAGTGTTGTGAGCACCGATTGTTACACCTGTGACAGCTGTTCTTAAAAGTATGTCGGCGCCAGCAAGTTTTGCTTGAGTTGCAAAGGCAACAATTGGTGTCCACGGATCAATAATCCATTCACCGGGAACATAGAGCGCACCGAGTGCACCCGGGCCTAAGTGTGGTTCGCGTGCATACACATCTGCTGCGCTGATGATGACGCAATCTTTATAACCATTTTCAACTGCTTTTGCTTGAAGCTTTGCAAGATTGTCATGCTCTTCTTGGCTCCATGCAACAAGCAAGGCTCCAAGTTCTTCTACAGCGATTCCTGTTTCCCGCGCATAGTCGCGCAGCAGGTGATAGCCACGTGCAACAAGTGTGGATTCAAGGGAACCCGGCACCATGTCAAAGCCTGTATGCAAGATTGCTGTGTTGGCCTTTGATGTTCCATCTCCAACATCAGATTTGGCATCGATAAGAGCAATAGAAATATTGTGCTTTGATAACTCGCGCGCAATAGCTGTGCCAACTACACCAGCACCAATGATTGCTACATCATAAATTTTCTTACTCATGAGCAGATTCCATTGCATTTGCAGGCAGTGTGCGCCACTTTGTTAAATAACTCTGCGCGCGATCGGCGCTCCACGTAGGAGAGTATCGCTCGGAAGGTCTCCACGCCGATGCAAAGTCGCCAAGGTTCAGTGCGCTATTTGTTGCCATTGCCGCAAGGTTAGCAACTCCCATCGCAGTTGCATCTGGATGCGGATAAACCTCGATGTTTACTTGCGCAAGATCGGCCTGCATCTGCATCAATGTGTGAGATTGCGTCAATCCGCCATCTACTCGAAGTTCTTTAACAGCAACTCCATCTGCTGCGATTGCTCCCAATAAGTCAGCAACTTGCGCAGCAATTCCATCGACCATTGCACGTGCAATCTCACCTTTGCCATGGCTCAGAGTTAATCCTGCAATGC
>RGSB01000088.1 GCA_010032875.1 Actinomycetota bacterium
TTAACCGTTGTGCTGGCGTGAACTCCCCAACCGACTACGCCATCGCCACCGCGAACCCATGAAAAATTCTCACCCTTTGGCAAAAGTTCTAACAGTGGCAGATGCTCGCCAAGGCGCACGGTAGTTACAGGAATGAGGGAAGGCATAGAGTTTTTTCTTATGAAATCTTTCTTTGTACAAATTGCCAGATAAGTGGAAGAGATGTTCCAGCAATCGCAATTTTAAGAATTTCACCAATGATAAATGGGGTAAAACCAGCCGAGATGGTCCATGCCCAATCTTTACCTGTGTATTGGTGTAGCCACAGCAGACCCAAACCAAATGTGAGCGCATTACCTAACAACATCGCAGGAAGCGCGGTTCTAAATTTTTGATCCCATGTGCGTCCACCTAAGTAACCCAGTAGCGCAGATGTAAGAAGCATTCCAACTAAATAACCACCAGTTGCACCAACGATGCGTTCAATTCCAGAACCACCATTTGCAAATACAGGTGCGCCAAGTGCTCCAACTAATAAGTAAGTAAAAAAAGTTGTTGTGCCCAAAGTTGCGCCATAACTTGTCGCAAGCAACAAGACTCCGAGAGTTTGTCCTGTAACAGGAACTGGTGAACCAGGAACCGGGATTGCAATTTGTGCGAGCAACGAAAGAAATACAACACCAGTAATTACAAAGGCAGTATTAGTTAGAACAGTGCTTCGCGGGAAAACCGCGGTGCGTAGTGTGGTCGTTGCGATAGACATTTCGTGCACCCCTTCTTGAAGTTGTGGATGAGCCTACTCTCAAGCAGAATAAGCCTATGTCCCGCGCCAATATGGATAAAAATCCTGCTGAAGTAGCCGCAATGTTTGATGCGGTTGCCAAGCGTTATGACCTGGTCAATGACATTTTGAGCCTTGGTCAGACAAAGAGATGGCGCAAGGCCACAACCGCCACAATTGCACCAAAGCCAGGAATGAAAATTCTAGATCTTGCTGCCGGAACAGGCTCGAGTTCAGAACCTTTGCATCGAGCGGGCGCTGATGTTATTCCTGCAGATTTTTCTGAAGGAATGCTCGCGGCTGGTCGACGTGCACGACCACATTTAAAATTTACAAAAGCAGATGCACTTAACTTGCCATTTGAAGATGAAACATTTGATGTAGTGACAATCTCATTTGGTTTACGAAATACATCTGATATTGATAAGGCGTTAAGTGAAGCAAAGCGCGTAACAAAAAAAGGTGGCTCACTTGTTGTTGCAGAGTTTTCATCACCAACATTTAAACCATTTCGCACCATCTATATAAATTATTTAATGAAGGCGCTTCCAGCGATCGCATCCAAGACATCTTCTAATCCCGAGGCCTATGTCTATCTCGCCGAATCCATTCGGGCATGGCCAGATCAGGCGGCGCTCGCGGCCCGAATTGGCCAAGCAGGTTGGTCTCAAGTGGGATGGCGCAATCTGAGCGGTGGAGTTGTCGCAGTTCACAGAGCTATCAACTCCTGACGCGGTCAAAAGTACTTGAAAGGCACTCTAGGATTTAGCCATCATGACTTCCGCATCTAACCCATACGTGCCGATTTTGGTTATCGGAGCCATTGGCTTCGGTTTCGCACTGATCTCTGTTGCAGCTGGCGCACTCACTGGACCAAAGCGATACAACAGAGCGAAGTTAGATGCATACGAGTGCGGAATCGAACCATCACCATCTGCTGTGCAAGGCGGACGCTTTCCAGTTAAGTACTTCTTAACCGCGATGTTGTTCATTATTTTTGATATTGAAATTGTTTTCCTTTATCCATGGGCAGTCGCATTTGATCAACTCGGTCTATTCGGGCTTGTTGAAATGGCAATCTTTATCGGAACCGTCTTCGTGGCATACGCATATGTATGGCGCCGCGGTGGATTGGAATGGGATTAATCATGGGTTTAGAAGAGAAATTACCTAGCGGTTTCGTACTTACAACAGTTGAAAAACTTGCAGGTTACATGCGCAAGAACTCTTTGTGGCCAGCAACATTTGGTCTTGCATGTTGCGCAATTGAAATGATGGCAGTTGGTTCTGCTGCGAAGTACGACATTTCACGCTTCGGTATGGAAGTTTTCCGTGCTTCACCACGTCAAGCAGATCTCATGATTGTTGCTGGTCGCGTTTCAAATAAAATGGCACCAGTACTTCGTCAGATTTATGATCAAATGGCAGCCCCTAAATGGGTGCTTGCAATGGGTGCATGCGCATCCTCGGGTGGAATGTTTAACAACTACGCAATTGTTCAAGGTGTAGATCACGTAGTCCCAGTTGATATTTATCTTCCAGGCTGTCCACCGCGTCCAGAAATGTTGATGGATGCAATTCTTAAACTTCACACAAGTATTTATGACGAAAAGCTTGGACCAAACCGCGAAGCAGTTATTAAGTCAGTAGAAGAAGCAGCACTAAACGCTCTTCCTACTCACCAAATGAAGGGATTGCTTGCCTAAATGAGCGATCACGGAATGTTTGGTACACGTGGCACGGGAGATACATCCGGCTATGGCGGGTTAGTACGCACTCCAGCCGCAACAGGTTCTAGTGAGCGACCATATGGTTCTTATTTTGATGATGTTGCAGATAATTTAGAGCGCGCATATCCAGCATTTTCAGATGCCATCGAACGCGTTGTTGTAGATCGCGGCGAACTTACTCTTCACGTAAAGCGCGAGAAACTCGTTGAAGTATCAAAGATTTTGCGTGACTCGCTTAAGTTTGAAATGTGTATGGGCGTTTCAGGAATTCACTACCCAGAGCAGAGCGGTCGCGAACTTCATGCGGTCTATCCATTGCTTTCAATTACAAATAACCAACGTATTCGTCTAGAAGTTTCAGTTCCAGATAGCGATCCACACATTCCATCAGTTGTAGAAGTGTGGGCAGGCAACAACTGGCACGAACGCGAAACTTTTGACATGTTTGGAATTATTTTTGACGGACATCCAGGACTAACAAGAATTTTGATGCCAGATGATTGGCAAGGACACCCACAACGTAAAGATTATGCATTGGGTGGAATTTCAGTTGAATATAAAGGTGCAACGATTCCGGCACCTGACGAGCGCAGGTCATACC
>RGSB01000089.1 GCA_010032875.1 Actinomycetota bacterium
AAACATAGAAACATTTACGCAAGTTTTTGAAACTCGTAAAGATAAGGGAACAAAGAAAGTTGTTGTTACGTGCCCACATTGCTTTACAACAATTGGTCGTGACTATGCACAGAGCGGTTACGAGCTACAGGTTGTTCACCACACGCAACTGCTTAACCAACTTGTCCGCGAAGGTCGTCTGATTGCAATTAACAAATCAGAAAAATCTCTGACCTATCACGATCCATGTTACTTAGGTCGTCACAATCAAGTCTTTGAAGCACCACGCGAATTATTAGGTGCAACTGGTGTCACGATTACTGAAATGCCACGTAACCAAGAACGTTCATTCTGCTGTGGCGCTGGTGGCGGTCGCATGTGGATGGAAGAAAAACTTGGAACACAAATTAACTTAAACCGCGTTGATGAAGCACTTGCAACTGGCGTAGAAGAAGTTGCAGTTGCTTGTCCATTCTGTCGCGTAATGGTTACAGATGGTGTTGCAGCACGTGAATCACAGGTACAGGTATTAGATGTTGCGCAAGCATTGTTGCGCGCAGTAAAACCTAACTAAGACAGAGACTCCATCGCACGAAGAGTCGCAATGCGCTCTTCAATCGGTGGGTGGGATGCAAATAATTTAGATACTGCTTTTGCATCCAATGGTGATTCAATCCAGATGTGAGCCACGGCAGTTGATCTCTGTTGCACAACAGTTGAGTCACGAGCAAGAACTTCGAGCGCCGAACGCAAGCCTGCAGGGTTTCGTGTAAATGAAACTGCAGTGGCATCAGCTAAAGATTCGCGTTTACGTGAAATTGCTGATTTAAGTAAGACGGCAGCAATCGGAGCCATAATCAAAACAAGTAATGAAACGACTAAAGCAATCGGATTTGAATTGTTATTGCTATCGCGACGTCCGCCAAAGAACATCATGCGCATTAAGAAATCCGACAAGATTGCGATTGCACCAGCAGTTGATGCAGCGACCGCCGAAACCAATGTGTCTCGGTTTGCTACGTGCGACATCTCGTGGGCAATAACGCCCTGCAGTTGATCGCGATCCATGACATCTAAAATTCCGGTAGTAAATGCAATCAGTGCGTGCTCAGGGTTTCGACCTGTAGCAAAAGCATTTGGCGCTGGATCCACCACAATTGCGACCTTAGGCATTGGCAATCCGCTGGCAATCACGACTTCATGAATTAAGTTAAATAACTTTGGATTATCGTTTTCAGTAATTAACTTTGCGCCAGTCATTGTCAGTACTAAACGATCAGAACCGTAATAAGAACCCCAGACTGAAATCAGTGAGAAGCCAACTGCGATAGGGACTAAATAAGCAGTTGATCCACCAAAGTATGTGAGTGCTGCATACACAACAACCCACATAAGCGCGCCAAAGAGTGCAAGCAGTGCAAAGGTTTTTCTCTTATTTGCAGCTTGCAGGCCGCGGAAATTGCCGACTTCAGCCATGTACGTTAGAACTTAACGTTTGGCACTTGTCGTGATTGTGGATCTTCTACTTCGTAGAATTCGCGTTCGCTCACCTTTGCAAAGCCTGCAAAGAAGTTAGTTGGCACTGTTTTAACAGCAGTGTTAAGCGAGCGCACATTGTCGTTATAAAACTGGCGAGCAAATGAAACTTTGTTCTCAGTAGTTGCAAGCTCTTCTTGCAAAGATAAAAAGTTAGATGACGCTTTGAGGTCTGGATATGCTTCGGCGACCGCAAGTAATCCGCGAAGTGCTTGTGTGAGCATTCCATCGGCGGCCGCAACATCTGTCAGGGAAGTAGCTGATGTTGCTTTTGCACGTGCAGACACAACCGCGTCGAATGTGCTCTTTTCGTGCTCGGCGTAACCCTTAACGGTTTCAACCAAGTTGGGAATCAAATCTGCGCGTCGCTTGAGTTGTACTTCGATCTGCGCAAAAGATTCGTCAACGGCAACGTTGAGGCGAATGAGTCGGTTGTACTGCACAACCAAAAAGGCAATAACGAGTGCGATGACGCCTAAAACAATAATGATTTCCATGGTTGTAAAACCTCCCCGTCAGCCGGGTTATTCCCGACTACTTAATCTTTGATCTGTGAAAGTTCTTAAATGAACGGCTAGCAGTAGGCCCGCGCTGTCCCTGGTAGCGAGATCCGTACTTTTCAGATCCGTAAGGATGCTCAGCCGGAGAAGAGAGTTTGATCAAGCAGAGCTGGCCAATCTTCATTCCTGGAAATAACTTAACTGGCAGGTTTGCAACGTTTGAAAGTTCGAGAGTGATGTGACCAGAAAATCCAGGATCAATAAATCCCGCTGTTGAGTGAGTGAGCAATCCGAGGCGACCGAGGGATGACTTTCCTTCGAGGCGTCCTGCGATGTCATCTGGCAATGTGATTACTTCGTATGTGCTTGCTAGAACGAATTCACCTGGGTGCAAAATAAATGGTTCGTCACCTTCGGCGATTACTTCTCGAGTCAGCTCGGCTTGTTCTGTTGAAGGATCAATCACTGAGTACTTGTGGTTTTCAAATACGCGAAAGAACTTGTCCAAACGCACATCAACTGAGGATGGCTGGATCATCGCTTCTTCGAATGGCTCGACGCCGACTCGATTTGCAGCTATTTCTGCGCGGATATCGCGATCACTTAAAAGCACCTGCGGACTCTACCAATTTCGACCTCAAATAACTTGCAGAAGTTACTGGCGGGTAGCACTATTTACCCATGAGCCATTACAAAGCCAACCTGCGCGATATTGAATTCTGCCTCTTCGACCTCTTGGGTGCCGAGAAGATTTTGGGAACTTCTATCTTCTCCGAACTCGATCGCGATACATCAATGGGGATGCTCGAGGAGATGAAGCGCTTAACTGAGAATGATCTTGCGGCTTCTTTCGTAGATGGCGATCGCATGGGAACAGATTTCAATAAAGAAACTGGCAATGTAAAACTTCCTGAAAGTTTTAAAAAGTCTTATAAAGCATACGTCGATGGCGAATGGTGGCGTATTGATGCACCAGTGCCACTAGGTGGAACAAAGATTCCTGCATCAGTGCGTTGGGCAATTGCAGAAATGGTTTTGGGTTCTAACCCAGCA
>RGSB01000090.1 GCA_010032875.1 Actinomycetota bacterium
CAGGGAGCAATACTTATAATTTCAATCATCGCAGTATTTCTTATTGCAGATACTGAGAATTTTGCCGCAGCAGCTGCTGCTATTCCTGGTTCACAAGAAGAGCGCGAATCAATTGCCCGCGGTCAACAAGTTACTGAAGTTTTTCCACTAACCCTCTTTGCAGTTGCTGGAATGCTTTTGTTCCCAGTAGCTTCAGATTTAATCACCCTCTTTGTTGCACTTGAAGTACTTTCATTGCCGTTGTATCTGATGGCAGGTCTCTCTCGACGCCGTCGCCTACTCTCACAAGAATCTGCACTGAAGTACTTCTTACTTGGAGCATTCTCATCCGCATTCTTCTTATTTGGTGCGGCATATCTTTACGGCTATTCCGGATCAGTTTCATTCGCAGGTATTCGCGAGGCAGTAGTTGGTGGAACAGGAAACGATGTATTCCTACTAATCGGAATCGCATTTTTATCAATTGGACTTCTATTTAAAGTTGGTGCTGTTCCATTCCATGCATGGACACCAGATGTGTATCAAGGTGCACCAACACCAGTAACTGCCTTTATGGCGGCAGCAACCAAGATTGCAGCATTCGGAGCAATGCTACGTATCTATTACTCCGTGATTGCTAATGCTGAGTGGTCATGGCGCCCACTACTTACAGGAATTGCAATTATTACGATGGTCTTTGGTTCACTTGTTGCAATTGCACAGCGCGATGTCAAGCGCATGCTTGCTTATTCTTCAATTGCGCACGCAGGTTTCTTACTCACTGGCGTAATAGCACTTAATAAAGCTGGCCTTGATGCGAGCATTTATTATTTATTTGCATACGGCGTCGCGACAGTCGGTGCATTCGCAGTTGTAACTCTTGTGAGAGATAGCGCTGGAGAAGTTACAGATCTCAATCGCTGGGCAGGTCTTGGAAAGCGTTCGCCATGGGTTGCAACTTCCTTTGCAACATTTCTTCTAGCATTTGCTGGAATTCCGCTAACAAGCGGATTTATTGGAAAGTTTTCAATATTCTCAGCAGCCTATGAAAGCGGTTCAAAAACAGTTGTTATTGCAGGAGTGCTTTCAAGTGCAATTGCAGCGTTTTTCTATATTCGCGTGATTGTTTTGATGTTCTTCTCAGATCCACTAGAAGATGCAACGAGCGTGCTGATTCCATCCATACTCACACGAATCACCGTTTTATTCTCTGTGGTCGTCACAATCTTCTTAGGTGTCTTTCCATCGCCACTTCTTGATTTCATCAGCAACATCGCGATCTTTATTCGATAATGGCATCACTCGGAATTCCTGAGATTTCGCCAGAGTTTGAGGCGCAACTCTCCGATGGTTTATCACGAGTAGAAGCTCGGTTGCGCGAACAAATTGTTGGCAAATATCCACTTGTTATTGAAACTTCACGTCACCTTGTTGATGCTGGTGGAAAGCGACTTCGCCCACTTCTGACTCTTATTGCATCTCATTACGGAGATCCAAGTCGAACACAAGTAATTGATGCAGCCGTCGTCTGCGAGTTAACGCATCTAGGAACTCTGTATCACGATGATGTTATGGATGAAGCTCCACTGCGTCGAGGTGTGATGAGTGCAAATACACGGTGGACAAACTCGGTTGCAATTTTGACCGGAGATTATCTCTTTGCAAAAGTCTCGGATTTGCTTGCAGATATGGGCGCAGAAGCAGTTCGATTACAAGCACGCACATTTGAGCGCTTAGTCATTGGTCAAATCATGGAGACTCAAGGTCCAAGTTCTGGCATAGATGCACTCGAACATTATCTAAATGTTGTGGCTGATAAAACTGGTTCACTAATTGCGACAAGTGCTCGATTTGGAGCACTACTTTCTGGCGCACCACGTGATGTCATGGAAACACTAACTGTATTTGGTGAAAAAATGGGCGTTGCATTTCAGCTAGCAGATGATGTAATCGATATTTCAAGTGAATCATTTGAATCAGGAAAAACACCAGGTACTGATCTACGTGAAGGTGTTCCAACGCTGGTCACATTAAATGTTATGAAATCAAATGATCCAGCTGATTACGAACTTCGCCACCTGCTCAGTGCACCTATAGAAGATGAAGCAACTGTTGCACAGGTACTACGCGAGTTACGTCAACATAAAGCACTAGACGAATCTCGTTCTCAATTAGTTTCAATTGCTAAACAAGCTCGCGCGGCACTCGGTCCGTTGCCAGTTGGTGAAGCAACAGGTGCGTTGCTATCCCTGTGCGACGCTGTTATTGACCGTACGTCCTGATTTAAGTAAATCAATTGCTAGCGTTACTAGCGCAGCCCAAATAATCATAAAACCAATCCAACGTGCAGTTGGCATATCTTCGTGACGAACCCAGACGCCAATTGAGAATTGAATCGTTGGCGTGATGTATTGCAATAAACCGATGATGGTAAAGGGCAGTCGCGTTGTGGAACCGTTAAATAACAAGAGCGGAATAGCTGTGACAACACCAGCACCAATGAGCAAAAGCGATAAACCTAGAGAAGAACCGAGTTGGCCGGTTCCATTGAGTCCGATATAAATTAAATAGCCACCGTAAAACGGTAGTGAAAGCAATGTTTCGATGGCCAAACCTTCAAGAGCTCCCAGGTTTAGTTGCTTCTTTACAAGCCCATACGAACCCCAAGACAGCGCCAATGCCAATGCAATCCATGGAAGTCGCCCGTAATCAATTGTTAAAACGATGACACCCAGTGCACCAAAACTCACGGCGGTCCATTGAAGCTTGCGCATTTTTTCACGCAACATAATGACGCCAAAGGCAATGATGATGAGCGGATTGATGTAATACCCAAGTGCAGTTTCAACTACGTGCCCATTGTTTACACCCCAGATATAAACGAGCCAATTAACTGAGATCAGCGCCGCAGCAAGCAATAAGCGGATAAAGACTCGAGGATTCTTAAGTAAAGCGTATGTACTCTTTAGTTGCTTACTAATTCCAAGTGCAA
>RGSB01000010.1 GCA_010032875.1 Actinomycetota bacterium
TTCGCGAACGTGAACTAGGAATCGGAGGCGCAGCATGAGCGCAGTAAACGAAGATCGCGGTTCACGCAAGACACGTGAAGGAATTGTTGTCAGCGACAAGATGGATAAGACCATCTCTGTTGAAGTTTCAGATCGCGTAAAGCACGGTCTGTATTCAAAAGTTATGAGCCGCTCAAGCAAGCTAAAGGCTCATGATGAGAAGAACGAAGCAGGTATCGGTGATCGCGTTTTGATCATGGAAACTCGCCCAATTTCTTCAACTAAGCGCTGGCGCTTAGTTCAAATTATCGAGAAAGCTAAGTAGGAGGAAGAAATGATTCAACAAGAGTCGCGCCTTCGCGTGGCGGATAACACTGGAGCTAAAGAGCTTTTGTGTATTCGCGTACTCGGTGGCTCCTCCCGTCGTTATGCCGGTATCGGAGACATCATCGTCTGTTCTGTTAAGGATGCAATTCCTGGCGGACAAGTTAAGAAGGGTGAAGTCGTAAAGGCTGTCATCGTTCGTACAGTTAAGGAACGTCGTCGTCCAGATGGTTCTTACATTAAATTTGATGAAAACGCAGCAGTAATTTTGAAGGCAGATGGCGAACCACGTGGAACCCGTATCTTCGGACCAGTTGCCCGTGAACTTCGTGACAAGCGCTTCATGAAAATTATTTCCCTTGCTCCGGAGGTGTTATAAAAAATGGCAAAGATTAAGAAATCTGACACTGTTTTGGTAATCGCCGGAAAAGATAAGGGCGTTACAGGAAAAGTTATCGATGTTCTCGGTAACCGTATCCTCGTTGAAGGTGTGAACCGCGTGAAGCGTCACACCAAAGAAACAACTGGTGATCGCGGCGTAAAGGTCGGCGGAATTATCACAGTTGAATCTTCCGTTCACATTTCAAATGTCATGGTTGTTGATGCAGACGGTAAGGCAACTCGCCTTGGCACTCGCAAGAATGATGACGGCAAAAATGTACGCATCTCGCGTCGTACTGGAAAGGACATCTAATGTCGACGACACTTGATGTACGTCTAAAGTCTCGCTATCGCAGTGAAATTGCGCCAGCGTTGAAATCACAATTCGGTTTCAAGAACCCTATGCAAATTCCAACACTCGTAAAGATTGTTGTGAACATGGGTGTTGGTGAAGCTGCTCGTGATTCAAAGCTCATCGAAGGCGCAGTACGTGACCTTGCAACAATCACTGGCCAAAAGCCACAAGTTACCAAGTCACGTAAATCAATCGCACAATTTAAGTTGCGTGAAGGTCAGCCAATCGGCGCTCACGTAACAATGCGTGGCGATCGCATGTGGGAGTTCGCAGATCGTCTGCTGTCAATCTCACTTCCACGTATCCGCGACTTCCGCGGTCTTTCACCAAAACAATTTGATGGCAAGGGAAATTACACATTCGGTCTAACCGAACAAGTTGTATTCCCTGAAATCGAACAAGACAAGGTTGATCGTCCGCGCGGTATGGATATCACGATTGTTACAACAGCTAAGAACGATGACGAAGGTCGTGCACTTCTTAAAGCGCTCGGTTTTCCATTCAAGGAGGCATAAGAGATGGCAAAGACATCACTAAAGGTAAAGGCAGCTCGCAAGCCTAAGTTCAAGGTTCGCGGCTATACCCGTTGCCAGCGTTGTGGTCGTCCACATGCTGTCTATCAAAAATTCGGCATTTGCCGTATTTGCTTCCGCGAAATGGCACACCGCGGTGAACTTCCTGGCATCACAAAAGCTAGCTGGTAATTTTTTTAACCCAACAACTACGAAATAGGTCCATTAGATAAATGGAAACCAATTCGAGAAAGGCCACAGGCCACGTATGACAATGACAGATCCGATCGCAGACATGTTGGCACGTCTGCGCAACGCGAACTCTGCCTACCATGATTCGGTTTCAATGCCGTCTTCATCGGTAAAGGTTCGTATCGCAGCAATCCTTCAAGAAGAGGGATTTATTGCTGGATATCGCGTTGAATCAAATGCAAATGGCGTAGGCAAGACACTTGTTCTTGACCTTAAGTTCGGTACAAACCGTGAGCGTTCAATCGCCGGTCTTCGCCGTGTTTCAAAGCCAGGACTACGGGTGTACGCAAAGTCAACTGCACTTCCAAAAGTTCTTGGGGGTCTGGGCGTTGCAATCATCTCAACATCATCTGGTTTGTTAACAGATAAGCAAGCAAACAAGAAAGGCGTAGGCGGAGAAGTTCTCGCCTATGTATGGTAATTACAGATGTCACGTATTGGACGTATGCCAATTACCGTTCCTAGCGGTGTTGAAGTAACAATTTCTGGACAGAGCGTTGCAGTTAAAGGACCTAAGGGTTCATTAGCATTAAACGTTGCTGAACCAATTAGAGTTTCACAAGAGGGAAGCGTCATTACTGTTGCTCGCCCAAATGAAGAGCGCATCACTCGTTCACTTCACGGTCTATCTCGCACACTCGTTGCTAATTTGATTGAAGGCGTAACCACTGGTTACACACTCACAATTGACATCGTTGGTGTTGGTTACCGCGTTGCTGAAAAAGGTAAAGATCTTGAGTTTCAACTTGGTTACAGCCACGTAATTAACTTCCCAGCACCAGAAGGAATTACTTACAAGGTTGAGTCACCAACAAAGTTGCACATCTCAGGAATTGATAAGCAGCTCGTTGGCGAAACCGCCGCAAAAATCAAAAAGCTTCGCAAGGCTGACCCTTACAAGGGCAAGGGCTTGCGTCTCACAGGCGAAGTTGTTCGCCGCAAGCAAGGAAAGACAGGTAAGAAGTAATGGCAATCGGTGTAAAGGTCCGTAAAGGTTCGGCAACAAATGCTCGCGCCCGTCGTCACTTCCGCGTGCGTAAGAAGGTCTCCGGAACTTCAGCTCGCCCACGTCTAGTTGTATCTCGCTCTGCTCGTCACTTGTTCGTGCAGATTGTTGATGATTCAACTTCAAAAACTCTTGCTTATGCATCAACCATGGAAGCAGATCTACGCAACGCTAAAGGTGACAAGACTGAGAAGTCTCGCCAAGTTGGTGTGTTGATTGCAAAGCGTGGAAAAGAAGTAGGCGTTTCTACTGTTGTCTTTGACCGCGGTGGTAATAAGTATCACGGCCGTATCGCAGCTCTTGCAGATAGTGCACGAGAGAATGGATTGGAGTTCTAATGGCTATTGATCCAACCTCAGCAGCACCATCAACTGGTGGTAACACATCAGGTAAAGGCGGTCGCGAACGTCGTGAACGTCGTGATGATCGCCAACAAGAGAAGAGCCCATACACAGAGCGCGTGGTTTTCATTAACCGCGTATCTAAAGTTGTAAAGGGTGGTCGTCGCTTCTCATTCACAG
Organism: Actinomycetota bacterium; assembly: GCA_010032875.1. GTDB lineage: Bacteria > Actinomycetota > Actinomycetes > Nanopelagicales > Nanopelagicaceae > Planktophila. The sequence continues at coordinate 3,331 of RGSB01000010.1, forward strand.
CACTCGTTGTTGTGGGAGATCAGAACGGAACAGTTGGAATTGGTTATGGAAAATCTAAGGAAGTTCCACAAGCAATTGCAAAGGCAGTAGAAGAAGCTAAGAAATCCTTCTTCGTTGTCCCACGTGTTCAAGGAACTGTTCCTCACCCAGTTCAAGGTGAAACTGCAGCAGGCGTTGTTCTTCTTCGCCCAGCAAGCCCAGGTACCGGAGTTATTGCCGGCGGCCCAGTGCGTGCAGTACTTGAATGTGCAGGTATCACTGATGTTCTTACAAAATCACTCGGATCAAATAACGCAATCAACATGGTTCACGCCACTGTTGCTGCACTAAAGATGCTTGAGTCTCCAACAGCAATCGCGGCACGTCGCGGTCGTCCGCTCGAAGATGTTGCACCTGCTGCAATTATTCGCGCATCACAGATGACAGTAGGTGCGTAATGCCACGTTTAAAAGTTACTCAAATTCGTTCAAAGGTTGGCAATAAGCCAGAACTTCGCGACACACTTCGTTCACTTGGTCTCAAGCGAATCAACGATGTTGTTGTCAAAGAAGATCGTCCAGAAATTCGTGGCATGGTTCACGCCGTTCGCCACATGATCAAGGTTGAGGAGGTTGAATAAAGATGACGTTAAAACTTCATCATCTCCGTCCAGCTCCTGGTGCTAAAAAAGCTAAGACTCGTAAGGGTCGCGGTGAAGCATCAAAGGGCAAGACTGCTGGTCGTGGTGGCAAGGGAACTCGTGCCCGTAACCAGGTTCGTGCAGGTTTCGAAGGTGGACAACTACCTTTGGTAATGCGCTTACCTAAGTTGCGCGGTTTTAAGAACCCAGCACGCGTTGAATATCAAGCAGTGAATGTTTCAACGATTAATGCTCTCTATCCAAAGGGTGGAGACGTAACAGTTGCTGATCTCATTGCAAAGGGTGCAGTTCGCGACAGCCTTCCTGTAAAGGTTCTAGGCAATGGCGAAATTTCAGTCAAAGTAAATGTGACCGCACATGGATTCTCTGGTTCAGCAGTTGAAAAAATTGCTGCAGCAGGTGGATCTACCAAGACTCTGTAATTCATAGACAAATAAAGCTTGATTAGGAAGAGGGAGAAAATCTGATGCTTTCAGCATTCGGTATGGCCTTTAAGACCCCTGAACTACGAAAGAAGATTTTCTTCACTCTTTCAATCATGGCTTTATTCCGTTTTGGTTCTGTTGTGCCAACACCTGGCGTTTCATACACAAACGTTCAGCAGTGTTTAACGCAGGTTCAATCTGGTGGACTATTTGGATTGATTAACCTCTTCAGCGGTGGAGCGCTTTTACAGCTTTCTGTTTTCGCACTCGGCATCATGCCTTACATCACCAGCTCCATCATTATTCAACTTCTAACCGTTGTTATTCCGCGCTTCGAAGCTCTTAAGGCAGAAGGACAATCAGGAACAGCGAAACTGACGCAATACACACGTTACTTAACAATTGGTTTAGCGGTATTGCAGTCAACAGGTCTTATTGCAGTTGCTCGTACACCTGGTCGTTTAATTTCTGGTTGCGACTTAGCAATCATTCCTGACACATCATGGCAACGCATCATCACAATGATCTTCGTTATGACGGCTGGAACATCTGTAATTATGTGGCTCGGCGAATTAATTACTGACCGCGGTGTCGGTAACGGTATGTCCATTCTTATCTTTACATCCATTGCAGCGGGCTTCCCAAGTAACTTGTGGAGCATCAAGCTACAAAAGGGTCTATTTGCATTCATCTTCGTACTTGCCGTTGGAATCTTGGTTGTGGCAGCGGTTGTATTCGTTGAGCAAGCGCAACGTCGTATCCCAGTTCAGTATGCAAAGCGCATGGTTGGACGTCAGAGTTATGGCGGAACAAGCACATATATTCCAATCAAGGTAAATCAAGCAGGCGTTATTCCGGTTATCTTTGCTTCCTCACTTCTTTATATTCCATCTCTGATTGTTAACTTCACAAATAGTCAAGCAGGATGGGCTGTATGGATTGCACGTAACTTTGTTAAGGGCGATCACCCAATTTATGTCGCTACTTATGCGGCCCTCATTATTTTCTTTACTTACTTCTATGTAGCAATCACATTTAATCCAGATGAAGTTGCAGATAATATGAAGAAGTACGGTGGATTCGTTCCTGGTATTCGTGCGGGACGTCCAACATCTGAATACTTGCAATATGTACTTTCACGAATTACTGCACCTGGTTCTCTTTACTTAGCCCTTGTAGCAGTAATTCCAATTGGTGCATTGATCCTCTTTGGTGCAACACAGAACTTCCCATTCGGAGGTACTGCGATCTTGATCGTAGTTGGCGTTGGTCTTGATACTGCCAAGCAGATTGAAAGCCAATTGCAGCAACGTTCGTACGAGGGGTTCTTGCGCTAATGCGTTTAGTCCTGGTTGGACCACCAGGTGCGGGCAAAGGTACACAGGCACAATTCCTATCCGAGCACTATTCAATTCCACATATTTCTACTGGCGATATTTTTCGCGCCAACTTAAAAGCTGGAACGCCACTTGGTGTGGAAGCCCAAAAGTTTATGGATTCTGGTGAATTAGTTCCAGATTCAGTCACTAATGAGATGGTTAAAGATCGACTCACTCACGCAGATACAGCAAATGGTTTTCTATTAGACGGTTTTCCACGAAACGTTGCTCAGGCACAGGTTCTTTCAGCAGTTTTAGCAGATAAAAAGATGCCACTTGACGCTGTTCTCGAACTTCAAATCGAAGATTCAGAGATTATCTCTCGATTAAATAATCGTAGAAGTATTGAAGCACGCGCCGATGATGCAGAAGAAGTTATTGTTCATCGACTTAAGGTTTATCACGAACAGACAGCACCAATTATTGATTACTACCGCACTGAAGGATCACTCATCACAATTAGCGCAACGGGCGCAGTAGATGAAATCACCAAACGTGCAATTGCAGCTCTTGGCAACAAATAAGTAGGACACGGATGGCAATTCAAATTAAAACGCTCGATGAGTTAAAAATCATGCGTCGTGCCGGATTACTAGTTGGACAAACTTTAGAATTAATGCGTGAATCCATAAAAGTTGGAATGCGCACAGATGCGTTAGATGCAATTGCTGCTGCAAATATTAAACGCGGTGGAGCAACATCTAATTTCAAGGGTTATCACGGTTATCCAGCCACAATTTGCATCTCTCTCAATGAAGAAATTGTTCATGGAATTCCCGGTGATCGCATAATTGAAGATGGCGATATTGTTTCAATTGATTGTGGAGCAATTATTGATGGATGGCATGGAGATGCTGCTTTTTCTGTAATCGTTGGTCAAGCTGATCCTGAAGATCAAAAAATGTTAGATGTTTGTGAAGAATCTATGTGGCGCGGAATAGCTGCCGGAAAATCTGGTGCACGCCTTACTGACATTGGTTTTGCAATTGAGCAATATATTAATTCACAAGGTCGCTATGGAATTTTGCAGGAGTACGGGGGACACGGAATCGGTACAGAGATGCACCAGGAACCACATGTTCTTAATTTTGGTAAGGCAGGAAATGGTCCAGAGATAACTCCAGGATTTGCACTTGCTATTGAACCAATGATTACTCGCGGTACGGCAAAGACTCGCGTACTTCAAGACGAGTGGACAGTTGTTTCTCAAGATAATTCTCGTGGCGCACACTTTGAAAACTCATATGCGATCGCACCTGATGGAAAACCTTTTGTCTTAACAGCCATTGATGGCGGCCGGGCCAAGTTGGCCAGCCTTGGAGTAGAAGTCAGCGGACTGCTCTCCTGAGCCCACGACGGCTGATTTGCCCCAAAAATCTCGAAAAATCTACGTGTGGATAGCGAGAAATCTGCCGAGATTAGGGGTATAACCCCGGATTTCCCTTATGCGGTGGACTCCCTTTAGACTGCACCTTCGCACTCCATGCATGAATAGAGAAGTAGGTACACGTTTGGCTAGTAAAGATGGTGCAATCGAAATTGAAGGCACTGTTGCTGAAGCGCTACCTAACGCGATGTTTCGCGTGGAGCTAACGAATGGGCACAAAATTCTTGGGCACATCAGCGGAAAAATGCGAAAGAACTACATTCGTATTTTGCCTGGTGATCGTGTCATTGTTGAATTAAGTCCATATGACCTCACCCGAGGTCGAATTGTTTTCCGTCACAAGTAATTAGGAGCAGTAATAATGAAGGTACAACCAAGCGTTAAGAAGATTTGCGATAAGTGCAAAGTCATTCGACGCAAAGGTCGTGTCATGGTTATCTGCGAAAACTTGCGACACAAACAACGTCAGGGATAAAACCCTAAAGCGAACACAACGCGTTGTGCGACTTATTAGTTAGAAAGTAATTAGTAAGACCTCTGGACCGGTAGGCCAGAGAACAGCATGGCGGAGGACCTTCCGGATTAAAGAAATGGCATAAACATGGCACGTCTTGTTGGTGTCGATCTTCCGCGCGAAAAGCGCGTCGAGGTTGCACTTACCTACATCTTCGGAATGGGCTTAACCCGTTCTCAAAAAACATTAGCCGCAACTGGTATCAGTCCTGATACTCGCGTTAAGGATCTTCAAGAGCCAGAGCTAGCAAAGCTACGCGAATACATTGAGGCAAACTTCAAGATTGAAGGCGATCTTCGCCGTGAAATCTCCGGTGACATCCGTCGCAAAGTTGAAATTCAAAGCTACCAAGGCATTCGTCACCGCAAGGGACTTCCTGTTCGTGGTCAGCGCACACATACAAATGCACGTACTCGCAAGGGTCCACGTAAAGCAATTGCAGGTAAGAAGAAGGTGACTAAGTAATGGCCGCTCCTAAAGCAAAGACTGCTGCTCCAGTAAAGGGCAAAGTCAAAATGCGTAAGAAAGAAAAGAAGAATGTTGCTGTTGGAAATGCTTACATTAAGAGCACTTTCAATAACACAATCATCTCTATTACTGACACAACAGGCGCTGTTATCTCTTGGGCTTCATCTGGCCAAGTTGGTTTCAAGGGTTCACGTAAGTCCACTCCATTCGCAGCGCAGCTTGCAGCAGAAGCAGCAGCTCGTCGCGCACAAGAGCATGGACTAAAGAAAGTAGATGTATTCGTTAAGGGTCCTGGTTCAGGACGCGAAACCGCAATCCGTTCATTGCAAGCGGCTGGGTTGGAAGTTGGTGCCATCTCCGATGTGACACCTGCTCCACACAATGGCTGCCGCCCAACCAAACCACGTCGAGTTTAAGGAGGAATAGAAAATGGCTCGTTATACCGGAGCAGACTGCAAGCGTTGCCGTCGCGAAAAAGTAAAACTATTCCTTAAGGGATCTAAGTGCGATGGACCAAAGTGTCCGATCGAATCACGTCCTTATCCACCTGGACAACATGGTCGTGGTCGTGCCAAGGAATCTGAGTACCTATTACAGATGCGCGAAAAGCAAAAGTGCGCACGTATTTATGGTGTTCTCGAAAAGCAATTCCGTGGTTATTACGAAGAAGCTAACCGCAAGCAAGGTAAGACAGGTGAAAACCTTCTTATCCTTCTTGAAACACGTCTAGATAACGTTGTCTTCCGCGCAGGTTTTGCAAAGAGCCGCGACATGGCACGCCAACTAGTTCGTCACGGTCACTTCACTGTAAATGGCAAGAAAGTGAACATTCCTTCATATCGCGTCTCTGCGATGGACATCATCGATGTTCTTCCTAAGTCACTCGATCTCACACCATTTATCGTCGCAAGTGCTGAACTTGGTGAAAAAGCTGTTCCAGCATGGATGGAGGTTGTTGGTTCGCAAATGCGCATCATCATTCACTCAGTTCCTGCTCGTGCGGTTATCGATACCCAAATTCAAGAGCAGTTAATCGTTGAACTTTATTCCAAGTAATTTTTGAAAGTTTAACGACCACCTGGTTGTTAAACACCCGCACGACCGCAGTACCAAACAGGAGATCAAATAGAGGTTCTCCGAGAGAAGAAAGAGGAGCAACAGTGCTAATTGCACAACGTCCCACCCTCAGTGAAGAAGTAGTTTCCGAAAACCGTTCACGTTTCATTATCGAACCGTTAGAACCAGGCTTCGGTTATACCCTCGGCAACAGCATGCGTCGTACATTGCTTTCATCTATTCCAGGTGCAGCAGTTACAAGCATTCGTGTTGCTGGAGCACTCCACGAGTTCACAACTCTAGAAGGTGTAAAAGAAGATCTCACCGATATTGTTTTGAATATCAAGAACTTGGTTCTTTCATCAGATAACGATGAGCCAAGCGTTCTTTATATTCGCAAATCAGGTGCCGGATCTGTTACTGGAGCCGATATTGCAGTGCCAACTGGCGTTGCAGTTCACAACCCAGAACTTCACCTTGCAACTCTTAATGGAAAAGCTAATCTCGAAATCGAGCTCACCGTTGAGCGAGGTCGTGGTTACGTAACTGCCGTTCAGAACAAGCAAGCAGGGGCAGAAATCGGTCGCATCCCTGTTGACTCAATTTATTCACCAGTTCTAAAAGTTACATACAAAGTAGAAGCAACTCGCGTTGAACAGCGCACAGACTTCGATCGTCTTGTTGTTGATGTAGAAACAAAGCCATCAATGAAACCACGCGATGCTGTTGCATCAGCTGGTAAGACACTCGTTGAACTCTTTGGTCTTGCTCGCGAACTAAACGTTGATGCAGAAGGAATTGAAATGGGACCATCCGTTATGGATGCAGCCCTTGCTGCTGATCTTGCTCTTCCAATCGAAGATCTCGATCTCACAGTTCGTTCTTACAACTGCTTAAAGCGTGAAGGCATTCACACTGTCGGTGAACTCGTTAACCGTTCAGAAGCTGACCTTCTAGATATCCGTAACTTTGGTTCAAAGTCCATCGATGAGGTCAAGGCAAAGCTTGTCTCAATGGGTATGTCAATGAAGGACAGCCCAGCTGGATTTGATCCAACGAAGCACCAAAACTACAACGCATCAGTCGACGATGATTTCGTCGATGCAGATCAGGCCTAGGAGAAATAACTCATGCCAAAACCAACCAAAGGTCCTCGTTTGGGCAGCGGCCCATCACACGAGCGTCTCATCCTAGGAACTCTTGCAGAGCAATTGTTCGAGCACGGAAAGATCACAACTACTGAAGCAAAGGCGAAGCGTCTTCGTCCACTTGCTGAAAAGTTAATTACCTTTGCAAAAAAGGGTGACCTTGCAGCTCGTCGCCAAGTAATGGCAACAATTGCAAATAAGGGTGTTGTACATACTTTGTTTACAGAGATTGGTCCACGTTTTGTTTCACGCAACGGCGGTTACACACGTATAACAAAGATCGGACCACGTAAGGGCGACAACGCACCTATGGCGGTTATTGAAGTATTAACTGAGAAAGATAACTAAGCACTAGCTTTCTTAACTCTTATGACAGAACCCACTCTCTATCCCGAGAGTGGGTTTCGTCGTTTAAGAATGGATATTTCATACGACGGAACACACTTCGCAGGCTGGGCAAAACAACCAGATCGCAGAACAGTTCAAGAGTGCGTAGAAGATGCGATAGCGACAGTTTCCAGGATTACACCAGAGACCATCGTTGCTGGGAGAACCGATGCCGGAGTACACGCAACAGGACAAGTAATTCATGTAGATATTCCAGAGAGTGTTTCTCTCGATGATTTAGCCTACAAACTCAATCGGATACTTGATGAGGATGTTCGAATCCACGCAATTAGCATTGCCCCAGAAGCATTTCATGCTCGGTTTTCGGCTCTTCGCCGTTACTACAGATACAAAATTCTTGATGCAAATGAGGTTCTCGATCCACTTTCAAGAATAGATGTTGCAACCTGGTATCGCCCGCTCGATGTTGATGTCATGAATAAGACAAGCGCCCTTCTTCTTGGTGAGCATGATTTCGCGGCATTTTGTAAGTTTCGTGAGGGCGGCACAACTATTCGAAGATTAGAAAAGTACGAGTGGAAACGTAACTCACATGGATACTTAGAAGCTGAAATCGTTGCAGATGCCTTCTGTTATTCAATGGTACGAAATCTTGTCGGAGCTGTTGTCTGCGTAGCCGATGGACGATTTGATCCCGAGTGGATTGTTGGAGTTTTAAATAATAAAGAACGTGTTTCTGACTCTCTTGTCTTTCCTGCACGTGGATTAACACTTTTCCAAGTAGATTACCCAAGTAATGCTGAATTGCTGGAAAGAGCAAAAGTAACAATTGCTAGACGAAATGAAGAAAATAATTAATGGGACACATTGATGTCAGCGGAGTTGGGTTCTCTTTATCTGATGGACGTGTATTACTTAATGATGTTTCATTCCGTGTAGGAGATGGTGCAAAGGTTGCCTTAATTGGGGCAAATGGATCGGGCAAGACAACACTCCTTAAAATGATTTCTGGCGACTTACAACCAGATGAAGGAAGTGTCGCAATTACTGGCGGTTTAGGTGTGATGCGTCAGTTCATTGGATCCGTGCGAGATGAATCAAGCGTGCGAGATTTACTAATTTCGGTTGCGCCACTGCGAATTAGAGATGCGGCTGCCTTAGTTAAATCCACTGAAGAGTTAATGAATTCACGAAATACCGAAAAAGATCAGATGAATTATGCCCAAGCAATTGTGGATTGGGGCGATGCCGGCGGATATGACTTCGAAGTTATTTGGGATTTATGTTGCACAGAAGCACTTGGTAAGTCCTTTGATTCTGTTGCAGACAGATTGGTGAACACACTTTCTGGTGGTGAGCAGAAGAAATTGGTTTTACGTGCATTGCTGGAAGGCCCAGAAGAAGTTTTGCTGTTAGATGAACCAGATAACTATTTAGATGTTCCCTCAAAGAGATGGCTCGAAGAAGTTATTACGTCTACAAAGAAGACTGTTTTATTTGTTAGCCATGATCGACAACTTCTAGAACACACAGCTACTCGTATAGTCACTCTCGAACAGGGAATAAGTGGGAATACGACGTGGGTGCACGGCGGGAAGTTTTCTACATGGCATGAAGCACGTAAGGCTCGTAACGCACGTTTTGCTGAAATTTTGTTGCGCTGGGAAGAAGAACACCAACGTTTGAAGGATTTAGTGCGAACTCTTCAAGTTCAAGCAGCAAGCAGTCCTGATATGGCTTCAAAATACCGAGCAATGCAGACCCGTTTACGTAAGTTTGAAGAAGTTGGTCCTCCCGAAGCGCCACCTATCGAACAAGATGTTCGTGTTGGTTTACGCGGTGGACGCACTGGCTTGCGAGCACTTACATTTGAAAATCTTGCAATTGAAAACCTCACTGAACCATTTAATTTTGAGGTGTTTTTCGGAGATCGCATTGCGGTTCTTGGAAAAAATGGAACGGGCAAGTCACATTTCTTGCGATTAATTTCGGGGGATCAGAGCGTGAAGTACAGCGGCACCTTCAAGATTGGCGCTCGTGTAGAAATTGGATACTTTGCACAAACTCATGCTCATCCAGAGTTTGAGAGTAAAACTCTTCTTGAAATTTTATGGGAGATGTATTCACTTCAATTAGGACCAGCAAAGAGTGTTTTACGTAAGTATGAAATTCATAATCAAGCAGAACAGAAGTTTTCATCACTCTCGGGCGGTCAGCAAGCACGTTTTCAAGTTTTATTACTAGAACTCTCTGGCTCCACACTCTTATTGCTAGATGAGCCAACAGATAACTTAGATTTGGCTAGTGCTGAGAGTTTAGAGAAAGCACTTGAAGAGTATGAGGGCACAGTTATTTCGGTAACGCATGATCGATGGTTTACTCGGGGCTTTTCGCGCTTCTTGGTATTTGGAGCCAATGGCGCTGTTTATGAGAGCCCGGAGCCGATTTTTGAGCATTAAATAAGGGGCAAAAGGCCATTTTGACCCTACGCGAGCGCGCAGGTACCCTTTACCTCTTGCGCCAAAACCACGGCGCAGCACACCAGATTCACAGTAATTCAAAAAGAGAGAAGTGAAGAGCATGCGTACATATAGTCCAAAGGCTGGCGATGCAGTGCGTAATTGGCACATCATCGACGCACAAGATGTCGTTCTAGGACGTCTTGCAAGTCATGCTGCAGTTCTTCTTCGCGGAAAGCACAAAGCAACATTCGCACCACACATGGACATGGGTGATTTCGTCATTGTTATCAATGCTGAAAAAGTTGCTCTCTCTGGACAAAAAGCTAAGCAAAAGTTTTCACATATGCACTCTGGTTTCCCAGGTGGTTTAACTTCAACTGTGTACGGCGAATTGATGGAAAAGCATCCAACTCGCGCAGTTGAAAAAGCAATCAAGGGAATGTTGCCAAAGAACCGTCTTGGCCGTGCAATGTCAGCAAAGCTCAAGGTGTACGCAGGTGCAGAACATCCACACGCTGCACAAGCTCCAAAACCATACGAATTCAACCAAGTCTCACAAATCGTCAAGTAATCGAAGAAGAAAAAAGGGAAAAATAATTCATGTCTGAAAACACATTCGTTGACGAACTAGATGAGAACGAAATTCCAACTTCGTACACATCAGCAACACCAGCTGCAGCAACAAACCGTCCAGCACTTAAAGGACCAGGCGCCGGCGTAGGTCGCCGTAAAGAAGCTGTTGCTCGCGTTCGACTCGTTCCAGGAACAGGTCGCTGGGTTGTTAACGGAAAGACTCTAGAGAATTACTTCCCAAATAAAGTTCACCAACAATCAGTCTCTGAACCATTTCGCACTGTAGGTGCTGAAGGTTCATACGATGTATTTGCTCGTATCAACGGTGGTGGAGTTTCAGGTCAAGCTGGTGCACTTCGCTTAGGCGTTGCACGTTCACTCAATGAAATTGATGCAGAAGCACACCGTCCAGCACTTAAGAAAGCTGGATTCCTTTCACGCGATGCACGTGTGATCGAACGTAAGAAGTACGGTCTGAAGAAGGCACGTAAGCGTTCTCAATACAGCAAGCGCTAATTTCTATCGTATTTGGAGGCAATCTCCGTGGCCCTTTTCGGCACTGATGGAATTCGTGGCTTAGCAAATGTTGATCTCACAGCTGAATTAGCACTCGATGTTGCAGTTGCTGCTGCTCATATTCTCGTTGAATCACTAGGTGATAAAAACAATCGTCCGCGTGCAATTGTTGGACAAGACTCTCGTGCATCAGGGGAATTCTTAGAAGCAGCAGTTGTCGCTGGATTAACTAGCGCAGGTGTTGACGTTTATCGCGTTGGCGTATTACCAACTCCAGCGATTGCATTTTTAGTTGCTGAAACTGGTGCTGATTTAGGTGTCATGATTTCGGCATCTCACAACCCAGCGCCTGATAACGGCATTAAGTTATTTGCTCGTGGAGGAGAAAAACTCGCTGACTCCCTTGAAGCAGCAATTGAAGCTCGCTTGTCCGAACCATGGCAACGGCCGACGGGTTCGCGTGTGGGTCGAGTTATTGATGACAATAGCGCTCGCGAAAAATACATCTCACATTTGCTCAAAAGTGTTGATGTCTCATTGGCTGGAATAAAAGTAGTCATCGACTGTGCCAACGGCGCTGCCTCTTTTGTTGCACCAGTTGCTCTTGAAAAAGCGGGAGCAACGGTGATTGCAATTGCTAATACTCCAAACGGCCTTAACATCAACGATGGCGTGATATTGGAATTGCTCATGATGGCGATGCAGATCGATGCCTTGCAATTGACTCCGAAGGCAATGTCATCGATGGTGATTTCATATTGGCTATTTTGGCCCGAGGATTTAAAGCTCGAGGAAAACTAAAAGAGTCAACTGTCGTTGCAACCGTCATGAGCAATCTTGGATTCTTAGTGGCCATGAAAGAAGCGGGAATCAACGTTGCAAAAACTGCTGTTGGAGATCGCTATGTATTAGAGAACATGCTTGAAAATAATTACACACTTGGCGGCGAACAATCAGGTCACATCATTATGCGCGAATTTGCCGGTACTGGAGATGGATTACTCACTGCACTTCAAATCATCTCGGAAATGGCACGCACAAAAAAGTCACTCCATGAATTAGCAAAAATCATGCGACGCTTTCCACAAGTTTTAATAAATGTTTCAGATGTTGCAAAAGAAAAGTTAGATTCATCTTCTGCAATTGCCGCAGCAGTTGCAAAATACGAAGCCGAACTCGGCGATACTGGACGAATTCTTCTGCGCGCATCCGGAACAGAACCCCTTGTTCGAGTCATGGTTGAAGCCCAAAGTGATAGCATCGCCAAAGACATTGCAGAAAAACTTGCCAAGGTTGTTACAGAAGAATTGAGGTAGGCACGTGTGCGGAATTGTGGGATACACAGGGCCACAAACTGCAATCACGCCTCTGATTGAAGGCCTACGTCGACTTGAATATCGCGGTTATGACTCAGCAGGTATCGCACTCGGCACCCCAAATAAGTTATTTATTGAAAAGCGCGCGGGAAAACTTTCAAATTTAGAGCAAGAACTCTCATCAATTCCAACAGCTCACTCAGGAATCGGTCACACACGTTGGGCAACTCATGGTGGACCTACAGATCGCAATGCACACCCACACGTAGATAATGATGGAAAGTTAGCTGTTATCCATAATGGAATTATCGAAAACTATGCAGAGCTAAAGGCAGAACTCGAGAGCAAGGGCCACTCATTTTCTTCAGATACAGACACCGAATCTGTTGCGCACTTACTGAGTGATTTGCGCAAAAAACATTCCGGAGATCTATCCGCTGCAATGCGCGAAGCAGTTAAATCATTGCGCGGATCCTTCACGCTCGTAGCAATTCACGCAGATACTCCTGACGTGATTGTTGGAGTGCGTCGGAATTCACCACTTGTCGTTGGAATTGGTAAGAATGAAAACTTTATGGCATCAGATGTTGCAGCGTTTATTGATTACACAAAACGAGCAATTGAATTAGGGCAAGATCAAGTTGTCACACTAACGCCCAGCACTGTTTCAATAACTGATTTGGATGGCAAAGCGGTAACTCCTAAAGAGTATGAGATTACTTGGGATGCAAGCGCTGCTCAAAAGGGTGGATTCGCCCACTTCATGCTTAAGGAAATCTTCGAACAACCTAAAGCTGTTGCCGACACCTTAATGGCACGATTGAGCGATAACAAACAAATTTTGCTGGATGAAATTCACCTGACTCCTGACGAAATCAAATCACTCGAAAAGATTGTTGTCATTGCGTGCGGAACTGCCTATCACGCAGGAATGATTGCAAAGTATGCAATTGAAAAATGGGCCAAAATTTCAGTCGAAGTAGAGATTGCTAGTGAATATCGTTATCGGGATCCGATCATCAACAAAAACACACTTGTCATCGCAATTTCACAATCCGGTGAAACAATGGATACGTTGATGGCATTGCGCCACGCTAAAGCTGCAGGTGCTCGAGTTCTTGCAATTTGCAATACGAATAGCTCAACAATCCCACGTGAATCAGATGCGGTTATTTACACGCATGCAGGGCCTGAAATAGCCGTTGCTTCAACTAAGGCACTACTCACTCAGATTGTTGCTGTGTATTTAATTGGATTACATCTTGCACAAGTTCGTTTAGAACTCACGGATAGCGAAGTTTCCGATCTGTATCACGAAATGCTCGAACTACCTGGAAAAATTGAGCAAATTCTTGAGACCGTCGAACCGCTCCGTGCTCTCACGCGTAAATTTGCTGACGCAAACACAATTCTGTTTTTAGGTCGCAACATTGGCTACCCTGTCGCACTCGAAGGTGCATTGAAGTTAAAGGAGTTGGCATACATCCACGCTGAAGGATTTGCCGGTGGCGAACTCAAACACGGACCAATTGCGTTAATTGATGCTCAATCAGCAACTCCAGTTATTGCAATTTTACCTGCAGGGCATGAGCATGCACTGGATGAAAAAATGGCGAGCAATATTCAAGAAGTCAAAGCACGTGGTGCTCGAGTAATAGTTATTGCTGAAGAAGGCGCACAAGTTGTTGGCGCCGAATACGTCATCAGAATTCCTGTTACTTATCCGCTATTTCAACCAATACTTGCAACTGTTCCTTTGCAAGTATTTGCATATGAAATTGCTGTAGCGCGTGGAAGCGATGTAGATCAGCCACGCAATCTGGCTAAATCTGTAACGGTGGAATAAATGCCATCTCTTCGTAGGCGCCAGATGATTCGCGCAGTTAAATGGTCATCGCTCTTCTTTGTTGGATTTATTGTCGTGACTCAACAAGTGATTACAAATGGACCACTTATTGCTCTTGACGCAAAAATAGCAAACGCGGGCAGAGTTGATTTTCCTTCCTGGATAGATTTTCTTTTGATGCGAATCGATGACTTAGGTTTACGTGGACTAACTGGCACCGCTTTAATGATTGCTGCAATCTATATCTCTCGAAGGTTTAAAACATGGCGGCCATTAAATTTGGCGATATTTTCCATCATTGCACTTAATTTAACTGTAGGCCTTGCAAAACTTTTGATTGGTCGAACCAAACCACAACTTAACGTGGACCTCATTTATGCAGGTGGACTTTCTTATCCAAGTGGACATGCTTCCAATGCAATTCTGTCGTGGGGAGTCTTGGCCTATTTAATCTATCGATATGCGCACGTTGATCGCTATAGAGGTCGCTTAGCTAGTGCAGGCGTTGCACTTATTTCGCTGAGCGTTTGCGTTGTTTCACTCTTTAGAAATACTCACTGGCTCTCTGACTTAGTCGGTGGTTTGTTTATCGGTGCAGCCTTACTGGTTATGGTTATCGCGATTGATCGCTTTGTAGCATCCAATAGCCAACTCTCGTAGTTCTTATTACTATTGCCAAATGATTGAGGGAGTTGGAATCGATGTCGTGAACATCGATCGATTTAAGGAATCCCTCGAACGCACACCTGGCTTGAGCGAAAAATTATTTACAGACTCTGAGCGAACAAAAAACATTCAATCCCTCGCTGCACGTTTTGCGGCCAAAGAAGCACTTGCAAAAGCCCTAAGTGCTGAGCACGGATTGCAGTGGCATGAAGCAGAAGTTATTAATCTTGAAAATGGCAAGCCAGAATTTTTATTTCGAGGCGAGATTGCAGAAATGATTAGTGGATCACGTGTGCATTTGTCCTTGTCTCATGACGCAGGCATTGTTTAGCTGTTGTTAAGGCTGATGCATATGGACACGGATTGATTCGAGTGGCTAGTGCCGCACTTAAGGGCGGTGCATCATGGCTCGGTGTCGCGCTACTAGAAGAGGCCATCACATTGAGAGAAAACGGAATAGATGCACCGATTCTGGCCTGGTTGGTTTCACCAGGTTCTGATTTTGAGCAAATGATTAATTTAAATATTGATTGTGGAGTTTCAAGCATTAAGTCTCTGCGAGAGATTAGTTCAGCGGCCAGCAAATCTGGCAAGAAGGCTAGAGTCCATATCGAAGTTGATACAGGAATGACACGCGGAGGATTTTTAGATGAGTGGAAAGATTTATTGAAAGAAGATTTTACGAACGTAGATGTTGTGGGTATTTTTTCTCATTTTGCGAGAGCGGATGAACCTGGTGAGAAACAAAACAATGATCAGCTCGAGAAATTTAAAGAGATGGTTCAAGACTTAGAAGTCATTGGAATTAAGCCACCGATTAAACATTTGGCAAACTCCGCAGCTGCCATAAAAGATGCAAAATCTTTTTTCACTATGGTACGAGTTGGAATCGCTATGTATGGATTAACTCCGGACTTAACGCATATGGGCACGAGTAAAGATTTAGGTTTGCGCCCAGCTGGTCAACTCAGAGCCAAGTTACATTTAGTTAAAGAAGTTTCTAAAGGTTTACCAGTTGGATATGGTGCAAGTGCACATACGAGTGCAGATACTAAATTAGGTGTTGTTGCGATGGGTTATGCAGATGGAATTCCTCGCATCGCCCAAGGAGTAGGTGTTTTTGTTAACGGAAAGAGAGCTCCGATTATCGGTCGGGTTTCGATGGATCAATTTGTTGTAGATCTGGGTGCCGATTGCACCGCGAAATCAGGGGATTGGGTAATTGTTTTTGGCGACGGATCCCATGGCGAATACACCGCAGATGATTGGGGACGTGCAAGTTCGAGCATAAATTACGAGATTGTTACCCGAATCGGCCCACGTGTGCCTAGAATCTATGAACCTCATGTCTACTGAAAACTCCCTCCTAGCCATTAGTGGTCTCACCGTTTCATTTGGTGGTTTGCGCGCACTCAGCGATGTTCATTTAGAAGTAAAACCTGGAGAAGTTGTTGGACTAATTGGTCCAAATGGCGCAGGAAAGACCACAGCGTTTAACGCAATCTGCGGTCTTGTAAAACCAGACACAGGCGAATTGTTTTTAGATGGTCATAAACATGCATGGCCACAGCCACATCACTTATCAGAACTTGGCATAGCTCGAACCTTGCAAGGAGTTGGTTTATTTGGAGACCTCACTGTTTTAGAAAATGTGATGCTCGGTGCACAAAAATTTAGTCACTCTGGACTTATCTCTGCAGCACTTGGTCGCACAGGTAAAGATGAAAAAGTTTTACGTGAACGAGCTCAAACAGCACTTGAACGCGTCTATGCGACCGGAATTGCAGATCGCAGAGCAGACACACTTTCGTATCCAGACACCAAGCGAGTTGCAATTGCACGAGCGCTTGTAAGTGAGCCAAAGATCTTGATGCTCGACGAACCAGCAGGTGGTCTTGGACAACAAGATATTGAGTGGATGAATTCACTTATTAGAAATCTCACGGCACAAATGTCTGTTCTGATTGTCGAGCACCACATGGATGTTGTTATGACTGTCTGCGATCGTCTTTACGTACTTAATTTTGGTGAAGTAATTTCAAGTGGCACCGCCGACATTGTCAGACGAGATCCAGCCGTTATTGCTGCGTATTTGGGTGCATCGAAGGTGAACTCATGAGTCTTGTTGTCAGCAATCTCAGCGTTGATCACGGCGCAATTCGGGCAGTCTCAGGTGTTTCATTCACAGTTGAAAGTGGAAAAATTGCAGCGATTATCGGCTCCAATGGCGCAGGTAAAACAACACTGCTGCGGACACTTTCTGGATTAAAGAGCGCAACTCATGGAAGCGCGCAGTGGAATGATCATGATTTATTCTCTGTCAAACCTGAATTCAACGTACGTCACGGTATTGCTCATGTTGGCGAAGGTAAATCGGTCATCGCCGAACTCAGTGTTGAAGAAAACCTCCACCTCGGAGCTATTTGGCGCAAAAATAAAAAAGAGATGAAATCTACGCAATTAGACGTCATCGAACTCTTTCCAATTCTTGGTGAAAGAATTAAGCAACGCGCTGACACGCTCTCTGGTGGCGAACGCCAGATGCTAGCTATTGGTCGAGCACTTATGTCTAGGCCACAACTTTTGTTGTTAGATGAACCATCACTTGGATTAGCTCCTTTGGTAATCGAACAGATTTTCCAAACCATTAAATCTTTACGCGATCAGATGTCGCTCACAGTTGTTTTAGTAGAACAAAATGCATTAGGCGCCCTTGAAATCGCTGATACTGGAATTGCATTGAACTTAGGTAAAGTAGTTGTAGCAGGAAGCGCTCAATCTCTCCTCAATGATCCAGCCGTGCGCGCGGCTTATTTGGGGTACTAATTATGTATAAATTTATTAGCTCGCTTCTCATCGGTTTGTCCCTTGGAGCCATCTATAGCTTGATGTCTATCTCTCTTGTATTGGTATGGCGATCAACTCGTGTTGTTAACTTTGCACAAGCGGGTCAAGCAATCGTTTCTACATATATTGCATACGAAGTTGTTAATCGAACTGGGTCTTTCTGGCTTGCCTTTATTGTCGCAATTCTTGCAGGAGCATTACTCGGTGCGATTGTTGATCGATACTTTATGCGCCCACTCTTCAAACGAGTTACGACCGGTCCAATTGTTGCAATTGCACCAGTTGTAGCCACGCTTGGTTTGCTAGGTATCTTGCGCGCTATTGTGGGATTTATTTGGGGAGTAGAACTCAAACCAATCGCTGCACCAGTTTCATTAGATGGATACAGTCTCGGATCAGAAGTGTTGCCATTTGCTCCATATAACGCACTAGTAATTCTCATTGTTGCAATAGTTTTAATCGTACTTTCACTACTCTTCCAGAAAACAAATCTAGGATTGTCATTACGTGCATCTGCATTTTCACCTGAAATTGCACGACTCTCTGGTGTCAGAGTTAATGAGATCCGAACACTCGGTTGGGCAATTGCAGGTGCTGCCGGTGCAATCGCTGGCATCTTGGCAACACCAACTTCATACCTTTCTCCTAACTCATTAGACATTCTCCTAGTCTTTGGTTTTGCTGCAGCCGTAATCGGTGGATTAGAAAGTATGGTTGGCGCTGTTGTTGGTGGCCTGGTCTTAGGTCTGGGTGTAACTTTTGTTTCAAATTATGTAAGCACATCTTTGATATTCCCAACTGCTTTTGTATTCCTCATCGTTATTTTGTTGGTTCGTCCATCCGGAATCGTTGCTGGAAAGAGGAGCCGTCGTGCGTAAACGTTTACTCCTATTTATTGCACTCGGTTGGGTTCTACTCTTTATTGGCGATCGTGTAGATGAATTACGTGTGTATCAAGGTGCATCTATTGCGGTGTACACAATTGCAATTGGCTCCATCATTTTGCTCACTGGATATTCAGGACAGATTTCACTTGGTCATGGTGCATTGATGGCATTTGGCGGATATGTCGCAGCACTTTGCGTTGCAAATGCATCGCTACCGCTGTGGTTTGCATTTGTTATGGCAGCACTTTTGACCGGAATTTTTGGTGGGGTGCTCGGTTTTGCCGCTGCGCGTTTATCTGGTCCATATCTTGCGGGCACAACTCTTGCATTAGCAGTTGGTCTTCCATCACTTGCAAATCAATTTTCAATTTTGGGTGGCGAACAAGGAATTTATTTAGATCCAGGTTTACCACCTGCACGTTTGGGTGAAGATTTTTCTCAATACAAATGGTTCTTCTGGATCACGACACTTGCTGCGTTAATAACCATGTTTTGGTTATCAAATATTTTGAGATCTAAATATGGACGAACATGGCGCGCACTTCGCGGTAACGAAGTCGCAGCCCAGCTCTGTGGGGTCCATACCGGCCGCCAAAAGGTCCTTGCCTTTGCCCTGAGCTCTGGGCTGGCCGGATTGGCCGGAGCGCTGCTTGTTTTGACCATAAGCACCGTTTCGCCCTCTGCTTTCCCCCTTTCCCTATCATTTGCGCTGGTGACAGGCGCAGTTGTCTCTGGCATTTATGACCTAAAAGGTGTGATGCTAGGGGCAGTGATCTTGGTGATTATCCCTGAGATTGCCGATTCGGTTGCGAGCCGATTCGGTGACTCGTTGAAAATCATCTCGACCTTGCCAGGATTGTTGGTGAGTGCACTACTTATTCTTGCGGTTCTATTCACACCGAATGGACCGGGAGAAAAGTTGCATCATCTGCGTCACAAACGCAAAGCACATTCTGGCTAAACAAACCCTCGGAAATCCTCAATGGAAGGACTTACATGATCAGAAACACTCCTAAGAAACGAGCACTGTTCGTTTCTGCGGTGATTGCAGCAGGAGCAATGGCGTTATCTACGATGCCAGCACAAGCTGCGAGCCAACCAGGTATTACAAGCACCGAAATTAAGCTTGGAATTACATCGCCACTCTCAGGAAAAGTTGCAGCTGTTTACGGCAAAATTCCTGGCGCGATGAAAGCGTATTTCTCTCACGTCAATGACAATGGTGGAGTTTACGGACGCAAGATCAATCTGATTTCAAAAGATGATGCTTACGTTCCAACTCTTGCAGTCAAGGCGACAAACGATCTGATCATGAAAGATAAAGTTTTCGCGATCGTTGGAGCACTTGGTACCGCAAATCACCTTGCAGCACTTCGTTCTGCCAACCTCAGCGGCCGCGGTGTTCCAGATCTATTTGTGAACACAGGATTTAGCGGATTTGCAGATAAGGCAAAGTACAAGACTACATTTGCTGTGCTTCCTTCATACGTAATGGAAGCAAAGATTATGGCTAAGTACATCGATGACAATTACAAGGGCAAGAAAGTTGCACTTATTGTTCAAGATGATGACTTTGGACTAGATGCCATCGCAGGTTTCGAAACTGCAGGACTTAAGCCAGCTGTAACAATTAAGTTCCCAACAGGTGCGGATACAGTTGCAGCTGCTCAGGGCTGGATTACAGGAAAGCTAAAGCCCGAAGCAGTTGATATTGCAATCATCTTCGCAACAACTACAACATCGGCCGCAGTTCTCGGTGCAGCAGCAGGTCTGCAATACCGTCCAACAGTTGGCTGGATGCTCGGTTCAGTTGGTGGAGATTCAAATACTCTTAGAGCTGGTGGAGTTCCACTAGCAATTCTCAATGGTGCGATTGGAACAAGCTTTGCGCCAGACCCATCTGATACAACTGATGAGTACGTGAACTTCTTTAAGAGTATTTATGCGAAGTACGTACCAGGATCAACATTTGATCTCACCGTACTTCAGGGCATGAACTCAGCGATGCTGACAGTTCAAGCACTTCGTGCAGCAGGCAAGAACCCAACACGCGCTGGTCTTATTAAAGCCATCGAAGAAGTTGTCTCTGCAACGATTTCACGTGCACCACTTCCTACTAACGGATTGCCTACAAACTCATGAGGAACTTAACTATGAAGAAATCACGCTTCGCAGCACTTGCTGTTGCAGCATCCCTCGTAACAATCTCACTGGTTGCAATTACACCAGCTGCAAATGCTTCATCATGTGAAGCAAAGCAACTGGGCAGTGTTATTGCTGAAGTTTGCTCAGGCAAAACTTCAGATGGTGCGAATTATGAATATCGCACAAACACTGAAAACTTCAATGGAACTGTGTACCTCTGGTCACACGGATACCGTTATGCAGTGAACCTTCCTGCTGGAATTCAACCTCCAGGTGGAACAACTCCATACATCGTGGACATGAGTGCAGAAGTTGGCCCAGCACCAGAAGTTATCGAATCACTTCTTGCAGCGGGCTATGCAGTTGCTGGCTCTGGTTTTGACACACAGGGTTGGACAGTTGGATCTGCTGTAAAGACAAACGTTGAACTCATCGGAATCCTTAAGTCAGAACTTCCTGACACAAAGGGTGTTATCGCATGGGGTGCATCAATGGGTGGCTTTATTACTCAAGCACTAGCAGAGCGTTTTCCAAAGTTAATCAAATCTGCTGCACCAATTTGTACAGCAGCTGGAAACGTCAATGCAGAGCTCACATATGCCCAAGATCTTCTCTGGGGCATGAAGACATTCTTTGATCCAAGCATCACCGTTAGTGGTTATGCAGATGGACCAGCGGGTGTTGGACAAGCTGCGTTGAATCTCCAAAAAGTGGTAGCAGTTCTTACTCACATTGGTGGAACAATCCTAGAAACTGATAACGCAAAGACATGGCCAGCAACTTCAGTGATGCCAGCAACCATTAAGGCAATTCCTGCCCGCAGCGCGCTGACACTCGTTGGTCTGATGGCTGGTGTTCCAACACAGAGCCAACACATTGATGGTTCATCATTTCCTGGAGTAGAAACCGCTTTCGCACTTGCACTTGCTCCAGCAATTGCGATTAGCGAAAATGCTGGTTATGCAGCAGGACTTGGAATCTTTGCAACTCTTGATCTAGAACGTCGCGTAGGCGGAGCGTTCTATGACAACACTGCAACAGATTATGCAAAGCGAATTGCTGATGAGCGCGCAAGCTTTAACGTCGCACTTAGTGGCAACAGCGCCATTGATGGAATGCTCGCAATCTTGAGCTCTCCATACGGAAAGCGCATTGCTGCAACTGATCAAGGACTTAACGGTCTCAAGGCTCAAGTTGCACACAAGGGCAAAGCGCTTGTACCAACCATCACTATGACTGGCACTGCTGACATGATCACACCTGCAGGCAATTCACAGTGGCTAACTAATAAGAACCTGAAGAACACAAAGAAGTTCTTGCCACTATGGGTTACTACAGATGACAAGTGGACTCGATTCACTGCAACTGGTGCTCCAGATAGAAGCAGTCCTGCGTGGCCAAATGGAACTGGTCACTGCCAGTTCTCATCTGATCAAGTTCTAACTGTTGCTAAGTTGGCAGCAAGTGCGGCAAAGACAGGTTCAGTTCCATCAGATGCGGCTGTTGAAAAGGCAGTTGCAAGTGTGGACGGTCTTCTCTTTGACCGCGAATACTCAGTGCCACTTCTGAAGTACTACCAGAAGTAACAACTGAAGTAATCAAGAAGTAAAAAGCGGGGGTCTGGGTAACCAGGCCCCCGTTCTTCTTTTCATCTACTAATCTGTATTCATTATGATTGAAATCTCGAGTGCACAAGAGATGCAAAATCTCGGTGCACTAATTGGCTCCCAACTTCGCGCCGGAGATTTGATTTTGCTCAACGGTGAGTTAGGCGCTGGTAAAACTGTTTTAGTGCAGGGAATTGGACAAGCACTGGGAATTAAGAGCGTTACATCACCAACTTTTGTAATTTCAAAGAGTTATCCAGCAACCTTGCCACTTATTCATGTCGATGTTTACCGACTATTAGATTCAGGCAAAGCGTCACTTTTTTTAGATGATCTTGACTTAGATTCTGATCGAGAAAAAGCCGTCACAGTTATTGAATGGGGTGGAGCCGAATCTGCGCGACTCTCTGATCAACGTCTCGAAATCACAATTGATCGAAGCGAAGAAATTCGAAAGGTCTCATTTAATTGCGTTGGCAATAGATGGTCAGGTTTTTCTGTATGAGTGCCTTATTAGCTATTGATACATCTACTTCGAGAACTTCGGTTGCATTAATTGCTGATAATCAAGTTCTTTGGTCAGAATTCGAAGATGGAGTGAACGCTCATGCCGAAGCAGTTCCACGTTTAGTGCAAAGAGCGCTTCTGATTAATAATGAAATTTCTCGAGTAATTGTTGGAATGGGACCTGGGCCATATACAGGTTTGCGGACTGGTATTGCATTTGCTCAAGCTTTCGCGTGGGCGCGAAATATTGAATTAACGGGAGTCTGCTCACTCGATGCGATTGCATGTACAGCATCAGAATACATAGCCGCCACAGATGCACGACGTAAAGAAATTTATTGGGCCCTATACAAAGAGGGCAAAAGAGTGAATGGACCACATGTAAATCTTCCTACAGAAGTTAGTGGTACCCACTTTGTCGGTGAAGGTGCACATAAATATGGACTTTGTGCAGATGCAACGTATCCAGAGGTTTCTAGATTTCATTTGCTTTCGCTCGTGGATCAACCAATGTATCTACGCAGGCCAGATGCTGTTCCGACAGTGGAGCGATAATGGATATTACATATCGCGAGGCCATGCCGTTAGATCTTCCAGTTTTAGTCTCAATAGAGCGCACTTTATTTGCGGATTCTCCATGGTCAATGGGTCAGTTTAAAGAAGAGTTTTCTGGAATTCCTAAGACGCGTTATTTCATCGTTGCACTCGATTCTAAAAAACAAATAGTGGGTTATGCAGGAGTCATGGTTGTGTCATCAGGAGTTGATGCCGATGTCTTAACTGTTGCAGTTTTGCCAGAAGCACGTAGACAAGGAATTGCTAAACACTTTATGGACTCGCTAGAAAAGTGGTCACAGATGCGGGCAGCACCTTCGATGATGCTTGAAGTTGGAGTTACGAATACGAATGCGATTTCACTCTATGAATCCCTTGGTTATTCCATAATTAATACTCGTAAAAATTATTACGGTCCAGGCCTTGATGCCCATGTAATGCGAAAAGAGCTCTCATGAGCCAACCATTGATTCTCGGAATCGAAACATCCTGTGATGAAACGGCGATAGGTATTGTTAAAGGTCGAACCTTACTTGCCAATGAGATTGCTTCCAGCGTTGAAGAGCACGCGCGCTTTGGTGGCGTGGTTCCAGAAATTGCAAGCCGCGCACATTTGGAAGCGATAATTCCTGCTCTTGATCGCGCACTTAACAGTGCAAAAGTTTCATTAAGAGATATTGATGCTGTAGCAGTAACTGCAGGTCCAGGATTAGTTGGTGCACTTTTAGTTGGTACAAGTTCAGCTGCAGGCCTTGCTTTAGCTTTAGATAAACCACTCTTTGGTGTTAACCACTTAGCCGCTCACATCAGTGTTGATTACTTAACTCATGACAGAGCCATTGAACCGACGATTGCACTTTTGGTAAGCGGTGGGCACTCATCGATTTTGCAAATCAATGACATCACTTCATCAGTCACTTCTTTGGGATCAACAATGGATGATGCCGCTGGTGAAGCATTCGACAAGATTGCACGAGTTATGGGATTAGGTTTTCCTGGTGGACCTGCAGTCGATCTCGAAGCAAAAAGTGGTGATGCAAATGCCATTAATTTTCCGCGCGGTCTAACACAGGCAGAGGATTGGCGTATTCGTCCTTATGATTTTTCATTCTCAGGTTTGAAGACAGCAGTTGCCAGATATTTGGAATCAACACCGACATACAAACGTGCCGATGTTGCCGCTTCTTTTCAAGAGGCAATCGTTGATGTGCTTTTGCAAAAATCTTTAGCTGCTTGCCAAGCAACCGGTATTGAATCTTTGGTAATTGCTGGGGGAGTTGCCGCCAATTCGCGACTTCGACAATTAGCCGAAGAGCGTTGCGCCGATGTCGGCGTTCGCCTACGAATCCCATCGCCGATTTTGTGCACCGATAACGGGGCGATGGTTGCTGCCCTTGGTTCGCTCATGAGCAGCGCCGGGCGTGCGCCTTCGGCTATTGATTTCAGCGCCACATCCAGCCTTGAAGTCACCACTGTGAGCGTGAGTTAATCTAATTTGCACCTCGGGAATAGCCACCCTACTCTTGGCGTTAGCACTCAAGGGTCGAGTCTGCTAATTGCGATTCCAGGCCCATTCGTTTAGAAACAAAAGGAGTTATACCCATGGCTGTAGCCATTAAGCCGCTTGAAGATCGCATTGTCGTTAAAGCCAATGAGGCAGAGACAACGACTGCATCAGGTCTTGTTATCCCAGATACAGCGAAAGAGAAGCCACAAGAAGGCACTGTTGTAGCTGTAGGACCAGGTCGCTTTGATGATGGTGTTCGCGTTCCAATGGATGTCAAAGTTGGCGACGTTGTTCTCTATAGCAAGTACGGCGGAACTGAAGTTAAGTACAACAACGAAGAGTACTTAGTTCTATCTGCTCGTGACATTCTCGCTGTTATCGAGAAGTAAATGGGAAAGATTCTAGATTTCGACGAGCATGCTCGTCGTGCGATGGAACGTGGCGTCAATATTCTTGCCGACACCGTCAAAGTAACTCTCGGACCTAAGGGTCGCAACGTAGTTATCTCAAAGGCGTACGGTGCTCCAACAATTACAAATGACGGCGTAACCATTGCAAAGGAAATTGAACTCTCTGATCCAGCCGAAAACATGGGCGCTCAGTTAGTTAAGGAAGTTGCTACAAAGACCAACGATGTCGCTGGTGATGGAACAACAACTGCAACGGTTTTGGCACAGGCTATGGTTAAAGAAGGACTTCGTAACCTCGCAGCTGGTGCACAACCAATGGATCTAAAACTCGGCATCGAAGCTGCAGTAGCAGCAGTCTCAGAACGCCTTCGCTCTAATGCAACCGTCGTGAATGACAAAGCTCAGATTGCAGACGTAGCAACAATTTCTGCACAAGATCGCAGCATCGGAGATCTCATCGCAGAAGCGATGGATAAGGTCGGCAAAGATGGCGTGATCACAGTTGAAGAGGCATCAACAACTGCACTCGAACTCGAATTCACAGAAGGTATGCAATTCGATAAGGGTTATATCTCTCCGTATTTCGTAACCGATCAAGATCGCATGGAAGCTGTTCTTGAAGATGCGTATGTGTTAATAGTTGGAAACAAAATTTCTGCGCTCGCAGAGTTGCTTCCAATTCTTGAAAAAATTGCACAGGCATCTAAGCCTCTACTAATCATCGCCGAAGATGTAGAGGGCGAAGCGCTCTCCACACTCGTCGTAAACCGCATGCGCGGTGTATTCGCATCCGCTGCAGTAAAAGCACCTGGCTTTGGAGATCGCCGCAAAGCGATGCTCGAAGACATTGCAATTCTTACTGGTGGAACAGTTATGATGGCGCTGGAGATAAGAAACTTGTAGCAGCACGTGTCCAAGAGATTCGTAATGAATTAGCGACGACAGATTCTGAGTGGGATCGCGGCAAGCTTCAAGAGCGCGTTGCAAAACTCGCTGGTGGAGTCTGTGTTATTAAAGTCGGTGCTCATACAGAAGTAGAACTGAAGGAGAAAAAGCATCGCCTTGAAGATGCTATTTCAGCTACACGCGCAGCAGTTGAAGAAGGAATCGTTATCGGTGGAGGCGCTGCACTAGTGCACGCGGCTGATGCACTCGAAGGCGATCTTGGATTTACTGGCGATAAAGCTGTCGGTGTTCGCCTTGTTCGCAAAGCGTGCGATGAACCACTTCGATGGATTGCAGAAAATGCCGGACTTGAAGGCTATGTAGTTGTAGCAAAAGTTCGTGCAATGAAGGCACACGAAGGATTCAACGCAGCGACAGATGTCTATGGTGATCTAGCAAAAGATGGTGTTATTGATCCCGTGAAAGTAACTCGTTCTGCTCTTGCAAATGCTGCTTCAATTGCTGCAATGTTTATTACAACAGAAGCTGTTGTATATGAGCGTCCAGCCGATGATGCTCCAGATGCTGGTGGCCACGGTCATTCACATGGCCCAGGTGGGCATTCACACTAATTAAAGATAAAAAACCCCTTCGCAATTGCGAAGG
>RGSB01000091.1 GCA_010032875.1 Actinomycetota bacterium
TGATCAAATATTTGATCAACTTCTCTGCTGTTTCAGAGTTGATTTGATTGGAGGGATTGGACACTCTTGCGCAGAAAGCAACAAGGTCCGTTGGTGTGTCCAATCCCTCGAGAACTGGTTTACTATATGACACTAAAGTCACTTTCATACATTTACCTCAAATACTAATTCTTTACGTCTAACTTCTTTTGTTCCTCCAGCAGCAGCAAGTTCTTGTGCGCGCTGAAATGCATCTTTATATTCAGGATGCTTACTGTCATCAAACCACCACCAACCATCAACGTAATATTTCGCTGGTCGTTGATATTCAACATACCAAAGTCCGCCATGAAATTGTACGCGAACTCTTTTAATTGGATGTTTGATTACATCAAAACCTTCTTCGTCTAGTGTAGTCATACTAGCACCTTTTCCATTGAGTGAACTTCAGTTTGGCGGTCAAGCCACTGAATGTATTAGCATCTATAATATCTTTTATTTCTGTCAAAGTCAAACCATTTTGTATCATTTCATTCACGTCTTTTCCCTTTACACTTTCAGGAAACAAACAAACTTTAAGATTTTTGTCAATTGATTTCTCAATTTGTTTTACAATATCTCGATTGCGCGGTTCATTATCATAAACAAGAACTACATCTAGTTCTGGAAGAACTGCTGCCACGCCGCCCAAATTACTATCGCCACTGGCAACACAATTCGGGAGAAAAAAAGAATCGAATTGCCCTTCAACGACGTAGATGCAATTTTCTTTTTGCACTCTGTGCAACCCAAATAATTTCTTCTCATCTGACACCTTTACAGTGACATATCGTATCTTAGTATCAGACAATGCTCTTCCTGCGACGTTGGTAATCTCTCCTTTTTCGTTAGTGTAAAGAAGAACTACACGATCGTCGTTTGGGACCTCGTCCTTACTATGTTGGGGGAATTCTTTATCTAGGAATTCTCTGAACTGAGGAACAAATAGAATTTCGTCCCAGAACTGTTCAGGAATCTTCCTGTTTTTTATATAGGCACGAGCATAGTGCTCATCAGGAAGATTTTTTATGCTATAATGTGCAAACGCTCGCCAAGTTCTCTCCAGGCTTGAAGTCTGCGCTGAATCTCCTCTGGGCTCTGCATCAGTAGACTGGAATCGGCTCCAGGCGTTGCCTTTGAGTTCTGAGAAGTCTGGCTTTTTATAAGGCTGGTGTCCTGTTTCACCAGTTGCATATCGTTCAAGGACGTACTGCTTATAGGTTGTACCATCGACGTGCTCCAGAAACTTCGCAAACGTCGTAGACTTGCCGCAATTGTGGCAGATGAAGAAGTAGTCGTTGGACTTGCGATAAACATAGCCTCGTGCCTTCAGTTTATTTTTCTTCGAATCACCGCAGTATGGGCAACGAAAGTTATACAGATCAGTTTGCTTTTGCTTGAACTGTTCTAACTTTGATGATATAAAACCTAAAAACTTGCGCTCAATGTAAATTGACATATAATAAAAAATTCACCAACGGACTCATGATTATACATTATTTGACAGAAAAAGGCAACCCTAATTTAGAAATAATCCAACCAACAACAACTGCACCGCCCATTACAAGCCAGCGCCATTTGTTGAGATCTTCAATCTTTTTCTTCTCAATATTGTGTTGTTCTGCCATATCTTCGCGCAATGATTTCATTTCTTGTACAAGATCAGTGCGCAACTCATCTATCATTGTTTGCATTTCTTTACGATCGTCATTCTGACGCTCATCGAGTTTTTCAAGAGTTTTGTCAAACTTTTCATAGATGACTGTGAAGAAGGAAACTTTTTCCTTCATCGCAGCGACATCAGTCTCTATTTTACTTAATCTGGCTTCGAAGTCAATCATTTTACTGCCTTGCTTTTTGTTTTTACTCCTGCACTTCGGAGTTTTCTTCCTTGGCAGTGTGCTTTTTGTGAGAATCCTTTTGGATTATTGCAATCAATACTTTTTTTGTATTTGTTGCTCCAAGATTCTTGTATATATTGATTAAATGTCTTCATGTATTCCGTAGTGCTTCTCGAGTAGATATTTTCTTGTTGCATTATCTTTGCAAATTTTATCACTCGCTTTTGTTTGCCAAATATTTGGAAACAATCCATGCACTAAAAGAATAAATGACAAGTGCCATGCTCTTGCCAGATGCTGAAAATATCCCATTCCGTTACTTTTGAGGTGGGACATCGCGTGTTAATTCTGCTTGTGGTGTAGTTGTTGGTGGAATTATTGTTTTAAGTGGCTTTGGTGCTTTCATTAAATCTGCTGGTGGTGCAGGCATCTCAATTTTTGGCACTAAACGTGTCAATGGATTTGCACAACCAGCAAGTAATAGAAAAGAAAGAGCAATAAAGTATTTCATTAGCCACCCTCCTTCTTCTTCCAAGGCATGTCAGGAATCTTAATGTCTAATCCGCGATCAGCATTTTGTTTATCAACTGCTGCTTTTGTTTCAAGAATCCAAGACTGTAAAGAAACTAATTGTTGAGCGTTTTGCAAACAAACAGAATAGTTTGCCAATACAGTGCCCAGTGCTTGATTGTCTTTCACAACAGAATCAGTATCGTCTGTTGTCATTTCTGGATTCAGTTCTTCACCTTTTACACTTGTGTCATGTAAGTAAACCCAACCATTCGTAAGGTTGAATTTACCAGGAACAGATTTCTCAGCAGCATCGCGATAAATTGTTTCCTTCTGCGTGACAACTTTAATTTTGTCAACGTATTCAGTTACAACACGCTCTTTGATATTGGCTTGTTCTTTTTCAAGTTCAATTTTCAACTGCTCTGCTTCATTCGCAGCCTGTTGAATCATAACTTCGCCTTGAGCCGTTCCTTTTTGATAGCCAGCAGCAAATGCGCCACCGACTATGAAGACCACAGCGATGATCTTATAGGGTAATGGTATAAGCATAGAATTAATCCTTTGGCCAAACTTCTGCTTCGGTGATGTC
>RGSB01000092.1 GCA_010032875.1 Actinomycetota bacterium
TCTGACTAAATGTCAGACCCCTCCGCTATAATACAACTAACTAAACGAAAGGAAAACTAAAATGGATTTGATCGAATTCAGAAATTTTATTCAAGCCCAGCGCAAGGCGCAGGCTAAAGAAAACGCCGAGAAAATTTTGTCGGTGGTAAATGCTACAATTACGGAAACAAAAGGAAAGGAAAACTAAAATGGCTAAAGTAAAAAATGCTCTCGCAGATATTCTAAATTGCGAGATTTGTAATGGTTCAGGAATTTCTAATGGGTGGGTTTCACCTGACGGAGATTATGATTTTGAGTGGTGCGAGTGTAATCCGCACAACCTTATTCCAGAATTTGAGGAATAAAAAATGGAATTATTTCTTTGCGATAATTGCGACACGCTTGCCACTTTGTCGGTGGTAGGCGATACAATAACAATTCAGAAATGCGCTTGCGTTTCTCTCTTTACAACACCCGAAGCAGAATAGAAAGGAAAACTAAATGTATAAAATAACTGTTTCTTATGATGAGCAACCTGCTCACTTTACACAACAAATCGCTGATGAACTAGAGGCTCACAAGAGTTTCGCTAGTTATACGGATTGGGGATTTGCTATGGATTACTCAACTGTAAATCTTTTTACACCTAGCGGAAAATGCTACACAAAAATTTTCTATCGTGAAGGTAGAAGGGTGGTAGAAAAATAATGATGACACGAAAAGACTATGTTGAAACGGCGAGAATTCTCGCCTATGTTTCAGATAAAACTCACCCAGCAGTTTTTTCTAAAATGGTTGTAGATTTCGCAGAAATGTTTGCGAAAGATAATCCACGATTTGACGCAAATCGTTTTTATTCCGCAAGCAATTACAAAATTCCAAGTTTCAGAAACTAAAAAAGAAAAGGACAGAAAATGAAATTGCCAAATAAAGAAAGAATAAAAAAAGTTTTGGAAATTCGCCGCAGTAATGCGGCAACTCCAATTCCGTCTAAAAAATTATATAAACGAAAACGAAAACACAAAAATAAAAAAGCTTCGTGATCGTAAATAATTAGTTGAAATTTCAACTAGCCCGCACACGTGCGGGGTCGGGCGTGTCGTTAAGAATGTGATAATAATCACCCCGAAATTTGTGGCGTGTCGCTGAAAATGTCGGTGGCTTTTGCTATAATGGCTCAGTATCCCAACGAAAGGAAATTAATATGGGTTTAGATATGTATCTCCACGCTAAGAAATATGTGGAAAAAGTTAATTGGCAGGCTCTCAATGATAATCAAGATTTATCTTATGATAGTCCTGAAGCGGTATTCCCTAAATGGAATGAAATTGTTGAAGTGGCAGATATGAAAGATGTTGCCACCGATATCTATGGTGTAAGTGTTGAAGTGACTTGTGCTTATTGGCGTAAGTCTAATCAAATACACAAATGGTTTGTCGATAATGTACAAGGCGGTGAAGATAACTGCGGTGATTACTATGTATCTCACGAAAAATTAAGGGAATTGCGTGAAACCTGCCGTCAAACCTTATTCGCTAAAGACCCTAGTTTGCTACCGCCACAAGGTGGCTTTTTCTTCGGCAGTACCGATATCGATGAATGGTATTGGCAGGATATCAAGAATACTATCAAGAAACTTGACCGCCTGTTCAATTTGCCCGATTTCGACAAATTGTCCTTTTCATACACCTCATCTTGGTAAATGTCGGTGGGCTCCGCTATAATGGAGCCCTCTAACGAAAGGAAACTAATGACTACAATTTACTGCGATTTTTATGAGATTTGTGGCACTGCTACTTATGTCAATGATAAAGATTTAGAATACTATAATGACGGCTACCAATGTGCCGAATGCTTTGACCAAATGGACATGGAATTCTTTTCCCTTGTCGGTTGGGAATAGTATAATGTCCGCTATGAAATTAAAACGCTCTAACGATAGAAAGGTCGCTAATGCCGTCTCTAAAAATGGAAAAACCCCAACAATCGCTAACACTTTCGGATTACCCGCAGGAAAAAACTTTTCATGTCCTGGCGCAACGTCTATCTGTGAGACTGTTTGCTACGCTGGTAAACTTGAAAAAGTATACAAGGGAGTAAAGGCCGTACTTCTGCATAACTGGGAATTACTACGCAATGCAGATATTACAACAATGGTCTCTCTTCTTGATGAGATGATTATCGAATTCAAGGCGGAATGCGATAAGAAAAATGCAGATAAACTATTCCGCATACACTGGGACGGCGATTTCTTTAATGATACCTACGCATATGCGTGGAAGACTGTTATCAATCGCCACAAGGATGTTCAATTTTGGGTTTATACTCGTGTTTATTCTGCCGTACCTATTCTGCAGGATATTCCTAACCTATCTCTTTATTTCTCTACCGACGACGAAAATAAAGAAATTGCAGGAGCACTACGTGAATTACACGGTACACGCCTTGCATACTTAGGCAAAACGTTTGCCGTCACCGAAACCGTCATGAAAGAATTGACTGGTAAGCCTGGCGCAAAATGTCCTGAGAATAATAAACAAATTCCGTTAATCTCAACTAATGGCTCTGCATGCGTGTCATGCGGTCTATGCGTTTACAATAAAGCGGACATTCGATTTTCTGCGAGTAAAAAATAATGCCTGCAAATATTTTTACTAATCAGATCGCAGAATATTTGGAGGTCCCTTTAAATGTTGCAGAATCAATTCAAGATGTAATCGATAAATATTTTTATTTAGATTGGTCCGAAGCTGATAAATTTGAAATGCATGCAACTTTTTTAGCTGCGTATCAATTTTATAAAAACGAGCTGTAAAGCCCGCACACGTGTGGGGGGCGAGACCCTGTTACGTCAAGCACCGACACACCCTGGATTTTGTGATTATTATCACTCAGCTCAGGCTTAGAATAGATTAGGCAAATGTCGGTGG
>RGSB01000093.1 GCA_010032875.1 Actinomycetota bacterium
GTTCGTCGGGATTATCGCCACCCAAGAATCGTTTGCGCGATGCACCGATAAGTACTGGATAACCCAATTCAGTAAACGCCTTTAGATTTCTTAAGATTTCCCAATTATGTTCGGCATCTTTTGCAAAGCCTAAACCTGGATCAATGATTATCTGTGATTTATTTATGCCGGCATCGAGTGCTGCATCTATCTGCGAATTAAGCTCTGAAATAACGTCAGTGACAACATCTGAGTACACAGCACGCGAATTCATATCTTTAGATTGACCACGCCAGTGCATCAAAATGTAGGCAACACCCAACTTCTTAACAGTTGCAAACATTGCAGGATCAGATAAACCACCACTGACATCATTGATGATTGCAGCACCTGCTTGCACAGCTTTTTCTGCTGTATCTGCGCGCATAGTGTCGATACTTATTTTTACACCGCTTTTTGCAAGCTCTTTAATAACTGGCAATACACGTGCTTGTTCTTCGTCGGCACTGACACGATCGGCGCCAGGGCGTGTGGATTCTCCACCAATATCAATGATGTCTACGCCTTCGGCAATCATTTCTAGGCCGCGTGCAACACCTGCTTCAAAGGAGTTATGGCGTCCACCATCTGCAAATGAATCAGGAGTGAGATTTAAAATCCCCATGACCAACATGGGATTTACCGATTTGTAATTAAACTAATTGCTTCGGCGCGAGTTGCTGCATCGCGCAATATTCCGCGCACCGCACTTGTAACTGTGCGCGCTTCTGATTTGCGCACACCGCGCATTGACATACACAAGTGTTCGCAATCAATAATGACAATTACACCTGCGGCATCGAGAATTTCCACCATAGCATCCGCTATTTGTGAAGTTAGACGTTCTTGGACTTGTGGACGGCGCGCAAATAAATCTACAAGACGTGCAACTTTAGATAGCCCAGTAATTTTTCCATTTGGGATATAACCAACGTGTGCAACACCATGAAACGGTGTCAGATGGTGTTCGCAATGTGAAAAGACTTCGATGTCACGAATAATTACGAGCTCTTCGTGACCAATATCAAATGTTGTTGTGAGAACTTCTTCTGGTGATTGCCACAACCCAGCAAAATTTTCTTTAAATGCGCGAGCAACTCGTGCAGGAGTTTCTTTTAAACCTTCGCGTTCTGGATCTTCACCGATTGCGAGCAATAACTCTTTTACTGCGCGCTCTGCACGGTCGTGATCGTATTCATGAAGTGCTCGACCATCATGTGGACCCATCGATGCTGGGCTTATGTCGGTCATTCTTCACTTTTCTTTGCGCGAGTTGTGCGCTTCTTAACTTCTTCTGGTGCACTTTCAATTCGTACTGGCACATCAACTGGTGGCACCTGAGATGGAATGCGCAGTGAAGAACCAGTCCATGCAGGACGTCCTTGACGCTTTTTAATCTTCTTAAAGATCTTTGCAATCTCTTCTTTATCGAGTGTTTCCTTCTCAAGAAGTGCTAAAACCATTGCATCAAGTGTTGAGCGATTTTCAACTAATAATTCATACGCTTCTTGATGCGCATTCTCAATAAGTTTGCGAATTTCAGCATCCACGATGGCTGCAACGCTCTCTGAGTAATCACGTTGATGCCCAAAGTCACGGCCCATAAATGGTTGCGATGAATCGGCGCCTAGTTTGATTGCACCAATGGCTTCAGTCATTCCATATTGCGTAACCATTGCTCGAGCAAGAGCAGTTGCCTTTTCAATGTCATTAGAAGCACCGGTTGAAGGATCGTGGAAGATTAATTCTTCTGCTGCGCGACCACCGAGTGAGTACGCCAACTGATCAAGTAATTGATTACGAGTTGTCGAATACTTGTCATCATCAGGTAAAACCATTGTGTAACCAAGGGCTCGACCACGAGGCATGATCGTAATTTTGTGAACTGGATCTGTATGTGGAAGCGCATATGCAACGAGTGCGTGACCAGCTTCGTGATAAGCAGTAACACGTCGTTCATCATCAGACATGATGCGAGATTTACGTTGTGGGCCAGCCATAACGCGATCAATTGCTTCATCAAGTTCTGTATGTGAAATAACTTTTTTCTCTTCACGTGCAGTTAATAGCGCTGCCTCATTAAGAACATTTGCTAGATCTGCGCCAGTAAACCCTGGGGTGCGACGTGCATAAGAAACAAGTTCGACATCTTTGCCAAGTGGCTTGCCCTTTGCATGCACTTTAAGAATTTCTTCACGTCCCTTTAAGTCTGGACGATCTACTGCAATCTGGCGATCAAAACGTCCTGGACGCAATAACGCTGGATCTAAAACATCTGGACGGTTTGTTGCAGCAATCAGAATGACTGAACCATTTGCTTCAAAGCCATCCATCTCAACTAATAGTTGATTAAGAGTCTGTTCGCGTTCATCGTGTCCGCCGCCCATACCTGCACCACGTTGGCGACCTACCGCATCAATTTCATCAACAAAGACAATCGCTGGTGCATGAAGTTTTGCTTGTGCAAATAAATCACGAACACGAGCTGCGCCAACACCGACAAACATTTCAACAAAGTCAGAACCTGAAATTGAATAGAAAGGAACTCCTGCTTCTCCGGCAACTGCGCGTGCAAGAAGTGTCTTTCCTGTTCCTGGAGGGCCGTATAACAAAACGCCCTTTGGAATCTTTGCACCAATTGCTGCGTACTTAGGTGGATTAGCTAAGAAGTCTTTAATTTCGCGAAGTTCAGCAATCGCTTCATCAGCACCTGCAACATCTGCAAATGTTGTTTGTGGAACATCAGGATCTTGTAACTTCGCGCGAGAGCGACCAAATGAAAATACTTTGCCGCCACCTTGTGCCTGACTCATCATGAAGAAGAAGAGCAGACCAATTAATAATATTGGAGCAAATGAGAAT
>RGSB01000094.1 GCA_010032875.1 Actinomycetota bacterium
CCTTCGCAATTGCGAAGGGGTTTTTTATTTACCCTAGACATTAAAAAATAAACAAGTACAAAGTAGATTATGAAGCGTGGTAAACCTCTGATGGTTTTTCATTGCCGATAATCGCTAAGCGATCATCTTCAGATAGACCGCCCCAAATTCCGTATGGCTCTTGAACAGCCAGAGCATGCGCACGACACTGTTGAATCACAGGACAACTTGCACACACAGCTTTGGCCGCATTCTCGCGATTGCGCCTGCGGGGACCACGTTCTCCATCTGGATGGAAGAACATCTCACTTGGCATAGTGCGGCAAGCACCCTCGTACTGCCACTCCCAGTGATCTGCGATCGGTTGGGGTAAACGTGAAATTTCAGCCATGGATGAAAGATACAACCGTTTCATAGGTTGTTCAAGTATCTGGCCTCAATTTCTTCCAAAAAAGGGCATTCCAAGTGGTGAGATACGTCGCATCGCGCCACCATAGGGGCGTGGAAGAGCTCTTAACCGTGGCTGCAGTGGCCAGACGACTTGGCGTAGCCCCTGCAACCCTTCGCACCTGGGCTCGCCGATACGGCATTGGTCCCTCTGAACATGAGAGCGGATCACATCGCAGATACCGCCTGGAAGATTTAGCGAAACTTACAACAATGCGCAGATTAATCATTGCGGGAATGTCACCAGCCGAGGCTGCAGAAAAAGCACTCACTGTAAAGAGTGAAATTAAAATGGAGAAAATCGTCGGTAGCTTTTCTGATCGCGAGGATGTCATCAATGCATTACATAGCGCGGCCAATGCCTTAGATAAAAGTTTTATTGAAAGCACTCTTCGCAATGACATCGAAAAAAATGGCGTTATTCACTCATGGCAAGAGGTCATTGTGCCGGTTCTTGTAATGCTCGGAAATTCATGGGCTGAAACTGGAGAAGGAATTGAAATAGAGCATTTCTTCTCCGAGACTCTTAAGAGAGTTTTACGCGAACGAGCATCTATGATTCAAAAACCAATTAATCCTCGTCCAGTATTAGTTGCATCCGTTGGTGAAGAAATGCACTCACTAGCTATACACGCATTAACTGCGGCACTTGCTGAACGAAATATTGAGTGCCACTTTCTTGGAGCACGCACACCATTTGCAGCCCTTGAGGCCATGGTTGAAAAGTTTGCACCACCAGCAATTTTCTTATGGGCACAATTAGTTGAAAATGCTGATCCTTCATTTTTCAGAAATTTGCCTGATGTTCGACCTGCACCGCGCATTCTTTTGGGTGGACCCGGATGGCGCGAAAGTGATTGCGCGAATATGACTAAAACCCCTGATTTGAACTTCGCATGTGAGGAAATTACGCGGGCAATCGGAGCCTAAAACCACCGATAGACTTCGACCTCCTTGGGAAACCGGCACTAAAAAGGAGGGCAGCGATGAGTAGCGATACTGAGAAAATCGCAATGCTCGGCCTCACATATGATGATGTTTTACTTCTGCCGGATGCATCCGAAGTCGTTCCTAGCGAAGTAAATACGGCAACGTGGCTTACACGAACAATTTCACTCTCAGTTCCACTGGTTTCATCTGCAATGGATACAGTCACAGAATCTGCAATGGCCATTGCAATGGCAAAAGCCGGCGGCATCGGAATAATTCATAGAAATTTGTCGATTGACGAACAAGTTACCCACGTAAAGTTAGTAAAAAATGTTGGTCTAGCAGGTGCGGCCGTAGGTGTTGGCGATGACGGATTTAATCGTGCTCAAGCACTCATCGAAGCAGGCGTGGACGTTGTCGTTGTAGATACGGCGCATGGTCATCATCGTGCAGTCCTTGATGCAATCGCCCGAATTAAAAAATTCTCATCTACAACACAAATTATTGGTGGAAATGTTGCAACGCGTGCAGGT
Organism: Actinomycetota bacterium; assembly: GCA_010032875.1. Classification (GTDB taxonomy): domain Bacteria; phylum Actinomycetota; class Actinomycetes; order Nanopelagicales; family Nanopelagicaceae; genus Planktophila. The sequence continues at coordinate 1,890 of RGSB01000094.1, forward strand.
GCACAAGCACTCATTAATGCAGGTGCGGATGCAGTAAAAGTTGGTGTTGGCCCAGGATCTATTTGCACAACTCGTGTTGTTGCAGGCGTTGGTGTTCCACAAATTACTGCAATTATGGAAGCAAGCAAAGCGTGCGCAAAAGCCGGTATTCCACTTATTGCAGATGGTGGATTGCAATATTCAGGTGACATAGTCAAAGCAATTGTTGCTGGCGCAAACTCTGTCATGCTCGGGTCTTTACTTGCAGGATGTGATGAATCACCCGGTGAACTTGTTCAAATTGATGGACGTAAATATAAGGCGTATCGCGGAATGGGTTCACTTGGTGCAATGCAATCTCGTGGAGACAAAAAGTCATATTCAAAAGATCGCTACATGCAAGATGACGTGCTATCTGAAGATAAATTGGTTCCAGAAGGCATCGAAGGAAAAGTTGCGTACAGCGGGTCTGCAGCCGATGTTGTTCATCAATTAGTTGGTGGATTACGTTCAGGTATGGGCTATGCGGGTGCTGGCGATATTGAAACACTTCGCCGCGAAGGTCGTTTAATTCAAATTACTTCAGCAGGTTTACAAGAGAGTCATCCGCACGATGTTTTGCACGTTGCAGATGCCCCAAATTATTCACAGAAAAACTAAGGCACCGAAGGGAAAATCATGAGCGATATCGAATTAGCTCCGGGCAAGCGAGCTCGACAAGCATATTCATTTGATGACATTGCAATAGTCCCAAGTCGGCGAACACGTGACCCCCTAGAAGTTTCAACAACATGGCAAATTGATGCTTACAAATTTGATCTCCCAATGATGGCAGCGCCAATGGATTCCGTTGTTTCACCAGAGACTGCAATTGCCATTGGAAATCTCGGCGGTCTCGGAGTTCTAAACCTCGAAGGATTGTGGACTCGCTATGAAGATCCCCGCATTCCTCTCGGTGAAATTGCATCGATGCCCGATAAG
>RGSB01000095.1 GCA_010032875.1 Actinomycetota bacterium
ACTAATACCACTGGAACTATTACTTTCTCAGGTGCTTTAACTGCAACAACACTTTCTACTGCAGCACAAGGTTATGGTGTTGCCATATCTGGGTCGTCTAACACAATAACAAATGAAGTAATATTCTATAATACAGGAACAGTTGGATTAGGAAATGGAGGAGATAGTATTACATTTACAGGGGGTGTAACTGTTACTGCACCAAGTCAAGTTAATATTGGAGGGACAGTTCAAAGCACAAACACAACAATTACTTTGGGTGATTCTAATACTTCAGTAAGTTTGATTAGTGATTCAATTATTTCCGGTGGTACATCTGGAAATATTATTTTAGGTGGAGCTGTAAATGGAGGATCCACTTTAACGATTAACACAAGTGGAACAACCACATTTACTGGTACAGTTGGAGCTGGAACAGCTTTAACAAGTTTGACTATAGATTCTGGTGGAACAACTGCAATTAATGGAGGATCGGTTAGAACAACGGGTGCTCAAACTTATGGAGATGCTGTTACATTAGGAGCAAATACTACTCTTACAGGTTCAACAATTACTAATTCTTCAACAATTAATGGAGGTGGCTACTCTTTAACTATTACTGGTAACTCAGTTATTAACGGCGCCATATCTAACGCGACTAGCACAAGTATTTCTGGAACAACAAGTCTTGGTGCTTCAGTTACAACAACAACAGGCGGACAAACTTACACAGGCGCAGTTACAGTAAGTGGTGGAGATAGAACTTTAACAACTTCAGCAACTGCTGCAGGAGATACGATTGTATTTGGCTCAACTGTAGATAGCGATGGAGCTACACCACGAGCTTTAACAATCACTACAGGCGGAGCCACTCCAACTATTAGATTTAATGATGTAGTGGGCGGAACAAACCCATTAGGTGCAATTGCAATTACAGGAGCATTAGATCTTAATGCTGCAATTACAAACGCATCATCATTAACAGTATCAGGAGTTTCTGATCTGGGTGCTAATGTTACAACATCTGGAAATCAAACATATTCAGGTGACGTCTCGTTATCAGGTGGAGATCGAACACTTACAGGTTCAACAGTTACATTTAATGGAACAGTTTCAAATGTTGTAACGCTAGGCACAACTTTCTTAAATACTCTGAACAATACTTATTGTACTTCATCTGGGCCAATTTGCTTTAATAGTACTCTTGTTAGATCTGGTGGTCCAGAAGTAGAACAAGTGTTCTATTTTACACCATCTAGTAACGGAATAATTTCATCTATTGAACTCGGAATAAATAATACTGGCATGGCAGTTAGTAGCGCAGCAAGCAGCCTTATTATAGATATCAGACAAGGTAGCACTGTACTTTCAACATTTATATATAGTTCCTTATCTGGAAATATTGTTACAGTAACTGGAACTCAAACCACTCTTTCCTCTGGAACTCAGTATAATTTAAATTTAAGAGGGAATAGTGGAAACATAGGGCTTGATAGAACATTAACTAATTCTACCGCATCATGGATTTTTGATAACGGAGGAAATGCAGGAGCTACCGGCCAGTATGGCTTCCCAATTATTAGAGTAACAGGTTCATCCCCAGGAACTTCATATGCGCTTAATATTACAGGTAATGCTGTATTTGGAAATGCGACTGCGGATAGAGTAACAGGATTAACAACTTTAAACGTTAGCGGAACAACAACAATTAATACAGATACAATTACAAGTTCATCAACTCAGTCTTATACTGGAGCTGTTACTCTAGGCGCAAACACCACGCTTACAACAACAAATAGTAATGTAAGTTTTGGAAATACTGTTAATGGAGGAAAAACTTTAGCTGTAGCGCAAGGATCAGGTACTACAACATTTACAGGTATTGTTGGAGGAGGAACTCCTTTAACTAGCATTACAGTAAGCGGTTCTGGACCTGTGGTTATTAATGGAGGTGCAGTTACTACAACTGGAATTCAGTCTTATACTGGGGCAGTTACTTTAGGAGCTAACACAACTCTTACAACAACGAATAACGATATTACTCTTTCCAGTACATTAAATGGAGACGTAACAGGAAGAACATTAACTATTTCTAACGGCACAGGAAATACAACATTTACAGGAGCCGTGGGCGGATCATATGAATTAGGTAATATTACAATTACAACTAATGCATTAACCGCAGCTGCAATTAAATCTACAGGCACATTAAGTGTTACAAATGCTGGCACAAGTTCAATTACAGGAATTATTAGTGATGGTGCATCAGCATTAGCAGTTACTAAAGCTGGAGCAGGTACATTAACTTTATCTGGAACTAATACCTTCACAGGAATTACAACAATTAGTGCTGGAACTCTTAAAATAAGTGCTGATAATAATTTAGGAACAGCACCTGTAAGTGCGGTTGCAACTCAAATAACACTTAATGGTGGTACATTAAATACCACAGCAAGTTTTACACTAAACTCTAATCGAGGAATTACCCTTGGAGCAAGTCATGGAACAATTAACACTGATAGTAGTACTACTTTAACTTATGGAGGTATCATTGCTGGTAGTGGTAACTTAACTAAATCAGGATCAGGTACTTTAACATTATCAGGCACTAATACTTATACAGGCACAACTGCTTTAACTACTGGAACTATAGCTATTAGTAATGGTTCTGCTTTAGGAGGAAGCACCTCACTTCAAGGAACAACAATTACTTCAGGCGCAGCTTTAAGTATTTCAGGTGGAATTACTGT
>RGSB01000096.1 GCA_010032875.1 Actinomycetota bacterium
CCGAACAGCTGAAGCAATTGCTGCGCCTATTTCGCAATTGCCACGAGTGGTTGCAACGATTGTTCCTTTTGATGTTGAAAGAATTTTGTCTGGTGCTCCGATTGTTTTAGAAAAACCAGCGCAAGAGATTAAAAAGGTCGCACCAGTTGCTGTGCAGGTGCCTGTCGGACCAATTAGTCACTACGCAGAAGATGTGACACCAATTGGTTCTGTGCAGTGGAGAAAGCGTGCGCAGGTGCAAGGCAAAGTAACGTCGATAAAGCCTGCGCCAAGTAGCGCCGCTCCCGTGCTTGAAATTGAACTCTGGGATGAAAGCGGTGGAATCACATTGCAGTTCTTAGGTCGCCGCGAAATCGCAGGACTTGAAGTAGGTACTGAGTTGCGCGCCGAAGGAATGGTTGGCGAAGAAAATGGTTCGCTAAAGATTCTTAATCCTTCGTATGAATTATTGGCCTGAGCGGAAAAAATCGCTCAATAACGCTGCGCACTCTTCTTGTAAGACACCTGATTCAACTTCAACGCGATGAATAGCGCGCGGATCGCGTAATACATCCCAGACCGAACCAGCAGCGCCAGCTTTTTCATCCCATGCGCCAAAGATAACTTTTGAAATCCGCGCTTGTGCAATAGCACCCGCACACATTGCACATGGTTCGAGTGTGACAACGAGTGTGTGATTATCTAAACGCCATCCATCTGTTGCTGCTTTACGAAGCGCAACTATCTCTGCGTGTGCAGTTGGATCTGATTTTGCTTCACGTTCGTTTGTTCCTGTTGCAATAATTTTTCTTGCCTCGCGCATTAATTCAATCGATGTCACAGCTCTAAAAGTTCAGCAAACTGATCGCCAAAACCTAAACGGCTAGCAATCGCTTCGAGTTGTTCGTCAGGAAATAATTCGGCGTCATCACAGAGTGCAGCCATCTCCATGTGATTCATTCCAAGATCTGCAAAAATATCTAGATAGCCAACAGGAAATGGATCTTCATCTTCTTCAGGCATATCAATGTCATTGATTTCTAAGAAATCTGCAGCAACTGCGTAATCAAGTGCGCATGTGACATCGCTTAAGAACATGGTGATGTGCGAACCAAGAACGCGAATGAGCATAAAGAACTCTTCATCAATTGCAATCAGTGCAATTGCGCCACCATTTGTCTGTTGTGACTTAAGGCGATCGATAATCTGTGCGAGGTCGTGCGCATCAGGCAACAGTGCCAACGTCCATCGGCCATCTTCGTGCCAGGCAGCGACGGCGATGTCTACGTCGTTAATGAGATTTGAGTTACTAATCTGTTCCATATCTCACCTTCTCCCGCGCTAGAAAAGTACAAGCGCATCCTTACACTCATTTCAGGAGAATAAAAGCCCTGTACGCTAGGGAACATGAAAGTTCACGTCGCCAACCATCCGCTGATTTCGCACAAATTGACCGTTTTGCGTGACGAAAGAACAGATTCGCCAACATTTAGACACCTTGTTGAAGAACTTGTGACGCTGTTGGCATACGAAGCTACTCGCGATGTGCAGACAGTGAAAGTAAAAATTAAAACTCCTGTCACAGAGACAACGGGGTTGAAAATGGCGACTCCGCGACCAATCGTTGTGCCAATTTTGCGCGCAGGACTTGGAATGCTCGAAGGAATGTCACGCCTTGTGCCAAATGCCGAAGTTGGTTTTCTCGGAATGGTGCGCGATGAAAAAACTTTGCAGGCAAGTACATATGCCAACCGATTGCCAGATGATCTCTCTGGTCGCCACTGCTTTGTTCTTGATCCAATGCTCGCAACTGGCGGCACATTAGTTGCAGCACTTAATTATTTGATCGAACGTGGTGCAACCGAGATCACTGCAATTTGCATCCTTGCAGCGCCTGAAGGAATCTCGACGATGGAGCGCGCATTTGCAGATACAAAGATTCCAATCACAATTGTCACTGGTGCACTCGATGAAAAATTAAATGAACATGGTTACATCGTTCCTGGTCTAGGAGATGCTGGCGATCGCTTGTACGGTGTTGTGTAAATGGCATCAACAAGTCCTGGCTATGGCATAACAATTCGCGTTGAAGGTTCGCCTTCGTTGCAACCAGTTGCACTTATCACTGCTGCAATTACTGATGCTGGCGCAACAATTACCGCACTCGACGTTGTTGAATCTTTGCTAGAAAAAGTTGTTATTGACGTAACGTGCGACACGATTGATTCTGATCACGCAGATCAAATCACTACTGCAATCCGTGCACACAAGGGTTTAATTGTTCGTAAAGTTTCAGATCGAACATTCTTACTCCACTTAGGTGGAAAGCTAGAAGTTCAGTCAAAGGTGCCATTAAAAACTCGTGATGATTTATCTCGTGCATACACACCAGGTGTTGCACGTATCTGCCAAGCGATTGCTGATGATCCAGCAGATGCGCGTCGCTTAACTATTAAGCGCAATACAGTCGCCGTAGTCACAGATGGCTCTGCAGTATTGGGCCTTGGAAATATTGGTCCTGCAGCAGCCTTGCCCGTAATGGAAGGAAAGGCTGCGCTCTTTAAACGTTTTGCAGATGTAGATGCATGGCCTGTCTGTCTTGATACACAAGATGTCGATGAAATCGTGCGCACAGTGCAACTCATTGCACCGGTCTATGGC
>RGSB01000097.1 GCA_010032875.1 Actinomycetota bacterium
AGTTTCCTTTTGTAATTGTTTATCAAACATATATTTAGCAATGTACCAAGCATCAACAATATCAGTTGTCGGAGATCCGAGTTTTGTTGTAGGAGATATTATACTATGTAAATCAACAAAAGTATCCTTCACAAATGCTTCGTACATCTTTTCTTTTGTAGCATTTCCTTTTCCTGTTGCATATTTCTTGACAACAGTTGGAGGAACTGTAAAGAACTTATATCCTGCTTTGTATAGCATATACTTGAGAATGCCGCAGTTTTCAGCAAGATTAAAGACTTTTCCTTTTGATCCGAATGAATAGTCTTCAATTAAAACTACAACATCTTCTTTCTTAAATTCAGCAAGAATTGTTAACACCCAAGAAGCGATGTTTTCATATCGCTCTTGGTCTGTTAAGTATTCTTCGTGCTGTTCGCCAAGGATATTGTGAAACTTACCTTGTACTGTTTTACGATCGTTTAGATAATAGAAAAATGAATTTGAGAATGTTTTATCGCGTGCAATGCACACGCATGGAGAAGTTAATGAATAATCAATTCCAACAACAATTGCCATTTAAATTCTCATTATTATAAATAAGGTTGTCCTTCGCGGAATTAGTGGTTCCCAAGGACTCTAGTAACGCAAAGGAGTAAACCAGCATGAGTATTTATTACATCTACGCATATGTTCGTTCGAACGGCATTCCATACTATATCGGAAAAGGTAAGGATAAGCGAGCATGGATATCTCGTGGGCGTAACATAAAACCTCCAAAAGATAAATCTAGAATTATAATAATGGAATCAAATTTGTCTGAAATAGGTGCATATGCTTTAGAAAGAAGATATATTCAATGGTATGGTAGAAAAGATTTAAAAACTGGTGTATTGTGGAATATGACTGATGGCGGGGAGGGTGGTTATAATACTAACTTTAATTTGGGTAGAAAACACTCTGAAGAAACTAAACAAAAGTGGAGCAAATTAAAACTTGGCAATAAAAATTGTTTAGGTCGTAAACTTTCTGAAGAAACTAAACTTAAAATGAGTGAGTCTGCTAGAAATCGAAAACATTCTGCAGAAACAAAATTAAAAATATCAAAGTCAAAAATTGGTAAAAAACGAAAACCGTTTTCTGCAGAATGGCGAAAAAATATCAGCGAATCATTAAAGCGTTAATTCCATCGCCTATCATTTTCGTCATCATCATTTAAATCATCATCAGTCATTCCATAATCATCATCGTCATCATCATTGAAGTCTAATTCTTCTTTCTCATTATCATAGTAATCACCACAGAATGGGCAATGACTTGGTGAGTAACTCACTTCATCTTCTTCAAATGATAATGCAAACATTGAGCCGCAATTATCGCATGTAAGTTTTAGATCTGGCATAATTAACTCCGTGTAATAGCAGTGATCTTTTCAATCTGCTTTTTAATGATCGTTTCTCTATTTGGCCAATTAATAATAGGCTTCTCAGGATTCTTCATTAGATTATATAGCAATGGTAGAATCAAACTCTCTAGATCTTTGAGTTTTGCTTTGTGCTTCTCTTCCATTGCTGTGACGAGAGCAGATTGAAGTGTTTGCTCCTGCGCATCTAATAGAGAATCAATCTTTGCTTGTAATGCTAAGAGTTGATCGTTATTTGCTGCTGATGTTGTTGCAACAGGTTTTGTTACTGGCTCTTCTGCTTCGAAACTAAATCCGAAATCAAAATCATTTTCTACTGTCATTTGCTTTTATCTCGTAGTTAAAATTATCATCATCAGAAAGAACCCACTTGGATGTATTTTCTACTGACCACATTTGCGTTCCAAGTTTTCTTTCAATAACGTTTTGTCCTGGCTTCGTGACAAACGATGGCTCAAATGCACGAATTCGATTGTTTGGTTGAATCGCAAAGTTACCATTGTAAAGTTTAATTACATGACCACACTTATGTTGTCCTGGAACCTCACTAAATCCAACATCAGTTATATTTTTATCTTCTTGAGACCAATCAAGTGTAAACAAATACGTTCCTTCGTTCCAATTCTTATTGCGATCAATATATCGCATTCGTTTGTTGACTAGGAAATCAAATTGAGTCACACCAATGTGTGAACTAAAACAATCCCAAAGGACCAAATTATACAGTTCTTCTAGCGGCGCAGGAATCTTATGACAGAAAGCGTGGATCGGCATGCGGAACCAAAGCCCTTCGTCTTCCATAATGAAATGAAAAAGCGGGGCACGATGCGGTAATGACGCCACGCCAAATATAAGGACGGGAAGATATGTGTCCTTCGCTTCATCGAACTCCACTCTGTTCTGAAGAAAATTGCTTCGCACATAACATTCTATGGGCGGGATGTTTGCATTTAAGTATGCCATGTGTTTATATAGCCAAAATGAAAAGAGGGACCGAAGTCCCTCAATTCATCGCAATTCAATTATGAATTACTGAGCAGCTGGTGCTTCTGCTGGTGCGGCAGCAGCATCAGCGGCTGGTGCGGCTTCAACAGCAGCGTCAGCAGCAGGTGCTTCAGCAGGAGCAGCAACTTCAGCAGCAGGGGCTGCTTCAACTGCAACTTCTTCTTTTGCACCAC
>RGSB01000098.1 GCA_010032875.1 Actinomycetota bacterium
TCACCAAGACTTGCACTTCAACTAATGGGCACAGAGGCAGGACGGGATGTTTTCCATCCTGACCTCTGGGTTCATACAGTCATGCGTCGTTGCGAACAAGCACCATGGAATAATTATGTAATTGCTGATGTGAGATTCCCAAATGAAATCAAGGCTATACGAGATTCTGGGGGACGTGTTATTCGCGTTCGTCGTGGTGATGATCCTGAGTGGTTTGCTCTGGCTCGAGAATGCAATCTACAAAATACACCTGAACTAATGCGTAATGCATATCCAGATGTTCATTATTCAGAATGGGCTTGGATTGGTAGTGAGTATGATATTGTAATGGATAATAATTGTTCGTTGGATGAATTGAAAATAAGAGTTGACAAAATAGTTGATTCATTATATAATAATCGTGTTGAAGCAAATGAGGTCGTTAATTATGAAACTTTCTGATAGTACCGTACAAGTCCTGAAAAACTTCTCAGGCATTAATCAAAGTTTGCAATTCAAGGAAGGCAATACTTTGAAAACAATTTCTCCACTCAAGACAATCTTCGTCGAAGCAACTGTTGGTGAGAGTTTTCCAAAAGAGTTTGCATTGTATGATCTAAACAAACTCTTGGCAAAAGTATCACTCTACAAAGATGCTGAGTTGTCGTTTGATGATGATAAGATTAACATCAGCACTGATAACAAAAAGAAGTCTGACTATATTAAGTATTGTTCACCAAAGGTAATTGTAACTCCACCAGAGAAGTCAATCACATTTGGCACACCAGATTGTTCATTCAGTCTTTCGCAAGAAGATCTTGACTGGATGCGTAAGAGCGCTGGCATTTCTGGTTCGCCAAACTTCGTGTTTGAAAGCGATGGTTCTGTGATTCATTTCATCGCAACTGATGTGAAAGATGATTCTGCTGATCAATCTAAGATTGAGATTGGTACTGTTTCTGATGGTAAGAAGTTCCGAGTTGTAATGAAGGTTGAGAACTTTAAACTTCTTGATGGTTCGTATGATGTTTCGATTGCCAAGAAAGGCTTGGCTCAGTTCAAGCATAAAAATGTCCCAATCACCTACTACATCGCAATTGAAGCAGCAAACTCGACATTCGGAGAAGAATAATGGCTATTGACAAAGCAAAGGTTCTGGGATGCCTTCAAGAGATCTCGAATTCTCTAACTCGTATCGAAGCAGAACGTGATCTAATTCGAGAGATTCTTCAAAAGATGCAGGATGAATGTGAGATTTCGAAGAAACTCGGACGTAAACTGGCGAAGACTTATCACAAACGTAATTATGAAGAGGAAGTCGCTGAGCAGACAGATTTCCAAACTATTTACGAAAACGTGGCTAAATAAGTCTATTGGGGTGCGGTTTTCTATACCGACGGTACTATCCGCCAGACTGCTCATCGTGAGGGTTCACCTCCTCCACCCCAACCTTTATATTATGGAGTTGTGATATGTCAACACGAAGATCTTTCTTTAAATTCCTCGGTCTAGGTGCTGGTGTTGCTGCAGGTGGTGTTGTTGCTGCCGCTGCTGTTTTACCAGACACAGACAAATCTAAAGCAATTCAAGAAATCAAAGCCGCTGGCTTCAATGGCAAACTAACTCTTGGAGCAGAATACGGTGAGATCGTTCCACCAAAACCAAATCAATATACTTTTGGTCGGGAATATGTTCCAGGCACTCGCAAAAATGTGCAAGCAAGTATTGCCGTCGGTCCAGACGGAAACTTGTACTTGAATCAGAACGGAAAATGGGCTAGAATAGTCACTGAGTGATTTGGAGAATTTTATTATGAACGAAGTGCTTTGGGTCGAGAAATATCGACCGCATAAGATTTCCGATTGTATCCTTCCTGACGAATATAAATCTACTTTCCAGTCCTATGTGGATCGGAAAGAGATTCCACATTTGCTTCTTTGTGGTGGTCCAGGAACTGGTAAAACCACTGTTGCTCGTGCACTGTGCGACGAAATCGGTTGCGACTATCTGATGATCAATGGTTCGGATGAGTCAGGCATTGACACTTTCCGAGTCAAGATTAAGAACTATGCGAGTTCAATGTCTTTGGATGGTGGCAAGAAAGTCATTATCATCGATGAAGCAGATTATCTGAATCCAAACTCAACTCAGCCAGCAATGCGTGCTGCGATGGAAGAGTTTGCGCATAACTGCACTTTCATCATGACTTGTAATTACAAGAATCGTATCATTGAGCCGCTACATTCTCGTTGCGCTGTGATTGAGTTTAAACTTCGAAAGGAAGATAAACCCAAGATGGCGATGGCGTTTATGAAACGCGCATCTGAAATTCTAAACGTAGAAAAGATTCCGTTTGACAAAGCAGTTCTTGCTGAAGTTGTCAAGAAACACTTTCCAGATTATCGTCGTGTTCTAAATGAACTTCAAAGATATTCTGTAAGCGGAAAGATTGATACTGGTATTCTTACAAGCATTGCTGATGTCTCATTAAATGATCTTGTGACTTCTCTTAAAGATCAAAACTTCAGTGCAATGCGTAAGT
>RGSB01000099.1 GCA_010032875.1 Actinomycetota bacterium
GCAGCAAATGATTTACATCTCATCGGCTGCGCATACCGAGATCTAAAGAAATATGACGAAGCGATTGGTTCTTTCCAAGAAGCGCGCTCTCTCTATAAGAGCAATAAAGAGGTTATTCACGTTGCGCGCTGTGATCAAAAGATTGCTTCATGTTATGTCGAACTATCTAATGGCGATGCGGCCCTCGAATCAGCTCGTAAGGCACTCGATGTATTTGAAACTGCACACGATCACTTGCGCGAAACCTTTGCTCTATTTGAATACGGAAAAGCTCAAGTTTTGCTCGGCAAATTAGAAGAGGGCTTGGATTCGCTGGACACTGTTTTGCAGACAGCAACGGAAGAAGATCCAAAGGACTTCGAATTTATCGTTGACATCGAATCACGCATGGCTGCTGTTATGCGCACACTTGGTCGGGATAAAGAAGCCGACGAAGTTGAACGTCGTTTAGCTTCTGTTCGTGATGCGATGATTGAAGATACGAATAACGAAGAAGAGCGCGCCTAAAAACGCCCCACCGGCTGCAATAACAAGCGGCCATTGTTTATCACCGCTTACCCACAACGCACCGCCCCAAATTCCTGCTGCCATCACAGCAAAGTTCATGGATGCTTGATACACACCTTGTGCCTGTCCGCGATTTTTTTCTTCACTTAATCCAGCAATCCATGCTTTACCAACACCATCAGTAAGTGCGCCGAATAATCCATATGTACCAACTGCTAATAAAGCGAGTGAGTGATTAGTTGTTAAACCAAGAAGTCCATAACCTGCTGCGAATGCGAAGAGTCCTAACGTGTAAGCAACTTGTGGTGAAATTTTGTCTGCCAATGCACCTGCAGGATATGAGGCAAGAACTGTCACGCCACTCATCAAAATATATGCAGTAACGACTCCTTTGCTACTAAATCCAATATCGTGCAAACGCAAGAGAAGAAGCGCATCAGGAATATTTGTAAGTTGAATTAAAACCAGAGTTGTAATTGCTCGCTTTAAATGTTTCGGTAAAGGCGCTCTCTTCACGCGATCTGTGCGTTTGATTTTTGGTTGCTTTGCACGAGTTTCGCGAATAAAGAGTGTAAGTAGCGCAGAGATAAAGGCAGGAATAAGAGCCCACTTTGCAACTGCTCGCACATCATCATTGAGCAATGCCAAGCCAATCAGAGCAAGAACCGGACCAATTACGGCGCCTAAATTATCTGCGGTGCGATGAAAGCCGAATGCTTTACCGAGATGCTCTTTAGGCACTGAGTCATTAATTAACGCATCACGCGGTGAACTGCGAACACCTTTGCCAATTCGATCCGTTACTCGCCCAAGAAATACAAGTGGCCATGTTGTTGCAACAACAACGAAAGCTTTACCTAATCCGGCAATTGCATAACCAGAGACAACAAATGGTTTGCGCCCAATGCGATCACTTGCACGTCCTGCTAGTAACTTCGAGAAACCAGCAGCAGCTTCTGCGCATCCTTCAATGACCCCGAGTGCAAGCGGTGCGGCGCCGATAACTCCGACTAGTAAAAGTGGAAGCAATGGATAAATCAGATCGCTGGCTGCATCTTGTGCGAGTGAGACCAAACTAATAACTATTAAGTTCTTAGTAAGCCAGACACGTTTCATCGTGGCAGGTGCTGCATACATCGCAATGGCGCCGGCAGCGGATGCGTTCATTGATCTCGTTGATCCATATTGATTGATCTCATAAATAACTGGGCAGGCAGCGATTGCTTCTTCTGACATTCCGGCGCCTTCTTGGCCAAATAAGAGAACGCAGGTTTCTGGCAATTGCGCGGATTCAAGTTGTTTCGATCCTGGCACGTTATCAATTCCAATAATTGGCACGTTGTTTTCGGTGGACCACTTTTGGAAATCAGCAATTGTTGGATGATGAATAACCGATAGATATCTATCTGTCACCATTGCACCGCGTTTATTCCAATCGCGTTTTCCAACGATGTGAACTGCAGTTACGTTAAAAGCGTTCGCTGTTCTGACAATAGATCCAATATTTAAATCATGTTGCCAGTTTTCAATTGCAATATGAAGTTTGTGACGTTTGGTATCTAAGTCAGCAACAATTGCTTCGACTTTCCAATAACGATAATGATCTAAAACATTTCTGCGGTCGCCGTTTTCCAACAGTTCGGGATCGTATTGATCTCCTGTTGGCCATGGCTTGTCATGCGGGCCAACACCTACGACAGGAAAAAATTCACCTGGTCCAATAGTGGCGGGTGGCATTGGTCTTTCCATGTATGCACTCTAAACTGAATCCATGGACCTCTCAATTATTCATACGATTGCATACATCCTGCACATGCTTGGAATCCTTGGAATATTAGTTTTGCTTCTTACTCAGGGAATGAAAAAGCCTCGTAAATTCAATGCAGGAGTACTCCACAGTGCAGCGACTGCACTCCTTGCTGGATTAATCATGGTTGGCCTTCAGTATCCACTCAATGAAAAGAACCCAACAGAGTGGCCGCT
>RGSB01000100.1 GCA_010032875.1 Actinomycetota bacterium
GTATCGCGAAGAAGGAATGATCTTCAAAGGCGGATCAGGTGCTGGACTAAATCTTTCACGTATTCGCTCATCAAAGGAATTACTCAAGTCCGGTGGAACCGCATCCGGTCCAGTTTCATTTATGCGCGGTGCTGATGCATCCGCTGGAACAATCAAATCTGGTGGTGCAACACGTCGCGCAGCCAAGATGGTTGTACTAGATGTGGATCATCCAGATATCGAAGAGTTCATTGAGACAAAGGTCAACGAAGAGAACAAGATTCGCGCATTACGCGATGCTGGCTTTGATATGGACCTTGGCGGAAAAGACATTATTTCCGTGCAGTACCAGAACGCGAATAACTCAGTTCGTGTATCAGATGAATTCATGCGCGCAGTTGAAAAGGGCGAGCAGTTTGGTCTAAAGGCTCGATCAACTGGCGAAGTTATCGAAACAGTTGATGCACGTAAGTTATTTACCAAGATGGCACAAGCTGCATGGGCGTGCGCTGATCCTGGAATTCAATATGACGACACCATCAATGATTGGCACACAAACCCAGAGACAGGTCGCATCAACGCATCAAACCCTTGCTCTGAGTACATGTCATTGGATAACTCAAGTTGTAACTTGGCTTCTCTTAACTTGATGAAATTCCTTAAGGCAGATGGTTCATTTGATGCAAAGACATTTGCTAAAGCATGCGAACTCGTTATTACATCAATGGATATCTCAATCTGCTTCGCTGACTTCCCAACAGAGGCAATTGGCGAAACAACAAAGGCATACCGTCAACTTGGAATCGGTTATGCAAACCTTGGCGCGCTCCTTATGGCATCAGGTCTTGCTTATGACTCCGAAGGTGGACGCGCGCTCGCTGGCGCGATCACATCATTGATGACAGGTATTACATACAAGCGTTCTGCAGAACTTGCAGGAATCGTTGGGCCATATGCGGGCTTTGCACAAAACGCTAAGCCACATGCTCGAGTCATGCGCAAGCACGCTGCTGCGTCCTCTGCTGCAAAGTCAGAGACAACACTTGATCGTGATGTCTGGACAGAAGCGAACAAGGCATGGGATGCATGTTTAACAATTGGCGATAAGAACGGATGGCGCAACGCGCAGATCTCAGTTCTTGCACCAACCGGAACAATTGGTTTGATGATGGATTGCGATACAACTGGTATCGAACCGGACTTCTCATTGGTTAAGTTTAAGAAGCTAGTCGGTGGCGGATCTATGCAGATCGTTAACCAGACAGTTCCTGCAGCACTTCGCAAGCTTGGTTATGCAGAAGAGACCATCGAAGCGATTGTCGAATACATCGCAGCAAATGGTCACGTCATCGATGCTCCAGGATTAAAGCAAGAGCACTACGAAGTATTTGACTGCGCACTCGGTGCACGTTCAATTGCTCCAATGGGCCACGTGCGAATGATGGCTGCATGCCAACCATTCCTATCTGGTGCGATTTCAAAGACTGTTAACTTGCCAGAGGATGCAACAGTTGAAGAAGTAGAAGAGGTCTACTTCCAAGCATGGAAGATGGGCGTTAAGGCGCTCGCTGTCTATCGCGATAATTGCAAAGTTGGACAACCACTTTCTGATGGAAAAGCAAAGAAGAAAGATGCGCCAGTTGATGAGCAAGTGATTGCTTCCCCTGTCCGCAAGCGTCTTCCTAAGTCACGTCCTGCAACAACAACATCATTCTCTGTTGGTGGTGCTGAGGGTTACATGACCGCTGGTGCCTACGCAGATGGTGCACTCGGTGAAGTATTCCTAAAGCTTGGCAAGCAAGGATCAACACTTGCCGGCGTAATGGATGCGTTCTCCATCGCAGTATCAATTGGTCTTCAATACGGTGTTCCACTAGAAACATTCGTTGAGAAGTTCACTAACTTGCGATTTGAACCAGCAGGCATGACAGATGATGCTGATATTCGTATGGCGCAATCAATGATGGATTACATCTTCCGTCGCTTAGCACTTGATTACATGCCATTTGAACAACGCAGCGCAATGGGTCTCTACACAGCAGCAGAGCGTCAAGCAGCACTCGATAACGGTGGCGAGTACGCACCAATCGCGGGCTCTGATACCCCAAAAGCAGTTGCGCCTGTGGCAGCTCCTGCGGTTGCAAAAGCTGACGTAAAGATTGAAGCAGCGCCAGCTGCTCCAGTTGCAGCAGCACCAACACAAACAATTGGTTCATCATCTGATCTTCTTGAATCAATGGGAATCAAATCTGATGCACCACTATGTATGACATGCGGTGTGAAGATGCGTATGTCAGGTGCATGCTTCGTGTGCGAAGGTTGTGGAAACACAAGCGGTTGCTCATAAGTCTTATCCAACCCCGTTAAAAATCCCCGCTAGTTATTGCAACTAGCGGGGATTTTTCATGTGCAAATAAATTGCAAGAACTTATTGAGTGCAACAACTTTTTGTTTTATAACGTGTAATGAATTTGACAATGATTTTGTAATTAAATAACTTTTACA